>JBBSJJ010000042.1:0-32257 GCA_038257335.1 Chitinophagales bacterium
AAGTTCCTTTGGATTCTTCGAAGGTTTCACTTTCCACCTTTGACCTTTCACCTTTGGAGATGTTCAAGGTTCAGATCGTTCAACGTTCAAAGTTTATTAAATTTAAAGTTCCTTAGGATTTTTCGAAGGTTTCACTTTTCACTTTTCACCTTTCACCTTTGACCTTTCACCTTTCACCTTTCACCTTTCACCATTGCCCTTTCCCCTTCCTCAATAACCCTTATCCTCAATCGTATCCCTGATGTTCAAATAACTCAGGTAACGCTCGTGATGAATAGTACCTGCATTAACGGCATCTTTTACGGCGCAGCCGGGTTCTTCAATATGATTGCAGTCGTTGAACTGGCAATCGTTCATCACGGCACGCATTTCGGGAAAATAATGAGCCAGCTCCTGCCGGCTTACATCTACAATACCCATTTCCCTGATGCCCGGTGTGTCTATCACCTTACCACCAAAGGGCAGGTCGAACATTTCTGCGAAAGTAGTAGTATGCATCCCCTTTCCACTCCAGCCGCTCACTTCCTTCGTTCTCAATTTTAGCTCCGGAAAAATATAATTGATAAAGGTAGACTTGCCTACACCAGAGTGGCCGCTAAGCAAAGTGAGTTTATCTTTTAGCACAGCCTGCACATCGTTTAAGCCTGTATTCTTTTCTATGCTGATTAATTTTACGGTGTAGCCTATGGGCTCGTAAATACTTTTAACCAGTTCAAATTTTTCTTCTTCTTTTTTCTTGTAAAGATCGGCCTTGTTAAATACGATGATGGCGGGTACCCGGTATGCCTCAGAAATAACGAGGAAACGATCGATAAAACCCAACGAAGTTTTGGGGTCTTTCAAAGTAGCAAACAACAGGCTTTGATCCAGGTTGGCTGCTACAATATGATGTTGATTTCTGTTGTGTGGCGATGTGCGGTTGATGTAATTGTTGCGCTCGTGTACGGTGGTAATAATGGTACTTTCCTCCTGCGTTTGATTTTCAATTTCCACCCAATCACCGACTGCAATAGGGTTGGTGGAAGTGATGCCACCAATTTTTAATTTACCTACAATTCTTGCATTGTGTGTAATACCATCCAGGTCTCTTACCTGGTACCAGCTTCCGGTAGATTTGTAAACAAGCGCCCTCATGGCTGCAAGATAACAAGAATATGACTGATAACTTTTAGGGGAACTTTCGCAGCACCAGGTAACGCAGCAAAACTTCGAGCAATAGAAAAAACAGGGCTGCGGCCACGAACGGAAGAAATTTATCGTTGTAACGAATGGTGTTGATCACCTGCACTTTTGATTTTTCCAGTCCATCAATTTCTGTGTAAATGCCATTGAGGGATTCATTGTCTTTTGCCCTGAAATATCTGCCACCTGTTTCTGTAGCAATCTCTGTGAGGAGTTTTTCATCTATAGAAACTTTGAAGGGTTGGTTTACCACACCAGCAGGCGTGTTCTCCGGTAAGTTGGCATAACCATCAGAGCCAACCCCAATCGTGTACACCCTTACTGCAAATGCTTTGGCAATTTCTTTGGCAGTTTTTGGATCTATCAAGCCACCGTTATTCTCGCCATCGGTAAGCAGTATAATCACTTTTGTTTTTGACTTACTATTGCGAATTCTATCCACACTGGTTGATAAGCCAGAGCCAATGGCCGTGCCATCCTCCAACAATCCATGCCGGATATTTTTGATAGCGGCCACCAACACAGTACGGTCTGTGGTGAGGGGACACTGCGTAAAACTTTCGCCTGAAAAAATAACGATACCGATCCTATCAGTAACCCGCCGGTTTACAAAATCGATGGCCACCTGTTTGGCAGCTTCGAGGCGGTTAGGTGTAAAGTCTCGTGCCGTCATACTACCGCTCACATCAATACACAAAATAATATCTACGCCTTCGCCTTCGGTACGCTGGTCTTCATTGCGCACCTGTGGTTTTGCAAGGGCGGTAATTATAAATGCAAGACAGAGCAAGCGGCAGGCAAATGGTAAATGTCTTAATGCGGAGCGCCAGGTTTGTAAGCCATGAGCACCGGTGCCTGATACCATTACAGAAGCGGTACGCTTTGTATTGGTCCTGATGTACCAAATGAGCAGCAGGGGCAGTAATACCATCAACCCAAAGTAGATAGGCTGTGTAAATTCTATGTTATGTAAGTAGTCAAATATCAATGATCACACAAATTTTAAAAGCTGGATTTTTTTTCTAAATGTTCGATGGCAGTTTTGACTTGCAAAACGGATTGCTCGGTCTGCGAAACCGGGGGATTGTACTTTGCAAATTTTACTGCGTCGCCACAACGCAGCGCTTCAGCTACGCCTGAAACTACCTGCGCATCTTTTACCTGCGATTGTAGTTGCAGCAATAGATCGCCAGTGGTAATGCTCATCAGGTTTTTATTTGTCTTCCGACTGTAATATTTTTTAAACACATCGCTTAGCGATGAGTAATACATTTTAAGCGATGCTGCATCAGATGGAAGTTCCTTTTGCATTTTCTGTAAAGCCTTCATGGCTTCTTCATAAGCTGACTGTGCCGTATTAAACAATGGCGGAGCTTTCTTCTCCCGGGTTTTAAAATAGCGGTAAATAAAGTAAGCTAAAACCAAGGCAAGTAATACGCCTGCTGCAATGTACATCCACTGCCGGTCTATCACAAACACTTCCATAACCGGTTTGATGTCACGCAGTTGGCCGGTGCTGTCGGCTGGAGAATACCCTACCCTTATTAGGAACGAATCGCTCAAGAATTTTTGTGTGGCCTTGTTGGGAAAAGAAATGCTGACAGGAAAAGAAGGTATCTTCCACACGCCAGAATCGAAACTGGTGAAGAGGATGGACTGCCTTAAAGTATACACACCAGCAGCATCTGTAGTGTCATATTTATTTTGATCGATAATTTCGAAATGTGGAATGGAATCGGGGATGTCGATATCTATGCTATAAGATGAATTGGCCAGGTTGATTTTTATTTCGAACCTCACCTGCTCGCCAATTAAAATATCATTGGTGTTGATAGCTGTTTGCACTGCCTGTGCAGCCACTTGCTGCTCACCGGCAAACAGGAAACCCAATAAAAAAAAACTATGATATATAAATTGCTTTGCAGTCATTTGAATAGAACAGGCCATTTAAGTTCTTCTTAAAAAAAACAGTTGTAAAATTTTTACATAATCTTCGTCAGTGCGTATATGTAATAACTCTGCACCTGCTTTTCTAAAATATTTTTTCACCAGTTCTGTTTGAGTCAAAAAATGCTGCTGGTAGTTTTGCCGCACCATGGCACTTCCTGTATCTACCCATTGTGTGTGCCCCGTTTCGGAATCCTGCATTTGCAGGAGTCCCACTTCAGGCAACTGCATATCCATCTTATCATATACTTTTAAACCGATCACATCGTGTCGTTTACCAATCACCTTCAAGTCATTTTCGTAACCGGTATCCAGGAAATCGCTTAGTAAAAAAGCGATGCTCTTTTGCCGGGTAGTGTTGTTAAAGTAACGGATAGCTTCATCGATATTGGTGCCCTGCGTCTGTGGTTCTACGGTGAGCAGTTCTCTCACAATGTACAAGCCATGCTGGCGTCCTTTTTTTGGTGGAATGTATTTTTCAATTTTATTGCTGAAAAATATGACCCCTACTTTATCATTGTTGTTGATGGCGCTAAAGGCAAGTATGGCCGCCATTTCTATAATTAAATCTTTTTTGCGCTTGCCAACAGTTCCAAACAAGTTACTGTTACTGGTATCTATCAACAGCATCATCACCAGTTCCCGTTCCTCTTCAAATACTTTAGAAAATGGATGCGCATATCGTGCACTCACATTCCAATCTATAAACCTCACATCATCGCCCTGACTGTATTCCTTCACCTCTCTAAAGCTCATACCCTTGCCCTTAAAGGCAGAGTGATACTCGCCCGTAAAAAGCTGGGTGGTAATCTTCTTGCTTTTTATTTCAAGTTCTTTTACCTTTTTTAATATGTCGGCGGTGGTGAGCATTTGTCGTTTTAGATGTCAGGTGATCAGTTCGAGATGTCATTACCTACTTTAGGTTACTTTTTTCGTAATAAGAAATAAGTCCATTTAAAATTTTAAGACCCTCTTCAGTCATGTTATTTAGTTTATCAAATTTTTCTCCTGGCAAAATCTCTACCATCACAGCAATATTCAGCAATGTTTCTACTTCGTATAAAGAGCCCCTGGCAATATGTAAAAACTGGCTAGTATCTTTTTTATAATTTCTTCCACTTCCCTCTGCGATATTTGTCGGCACAGATACCACCGCCCGCTTGGTTTTGAGATGTTAGACCGAATAACTCTTCCTTTGGATAATTTTTAGTAGCCTCGTATACTTCCCGCACCAGCTGCATTGATTTTTTCCATGCTTCTAAATCTTTATACCCGGCCAGAGAAAACCACTTTTTGAAAAAGAATATAAACTTGTAAACGGCCCTCTATCATCTACCATCTTTCATCAAACTTCTATCCTCAAACTTCTATCATCTGTCCTCTATCATCTATTATCTGTCATCTATCCCCTGTCATCTCCACTACGGCACATTCACCGTTCTCAAAATCTCATCAATCACATCCAGCACATTTACATTTTCGGCCTCTGCTTCGTAAGTGAGGCCTATGCGATGGCGCAACACATCTTTGCAAATGCTTCTTACATCTTCTGGAATTACGTAGCCCCTTTTGTTGAGAAAGGCGTAAGCTTTGGCTGCCAATGCAAGATTGATACTCGCCCTGGGAGAGCCGCCGAACCCGATAAGGGGTTTTAGTTTAGAAAGATTATAGTTTTCTGGAAAGCGGGTTGCAAACACGATATCTAAAATATAATTCTCTACTTTTTCATCAATGTACACCTGCCTCACCAATTCTTTTGCTGTTAAAATTTCAGCGGTAGATGCAACAGGATAAATTATGGGAGCTACCAGGCCAAGCGTGTTTTGCCTGATGATCATTTGCTCTTCAGATTTTGTGGGGTAGCTTACTACCACTTTAAGCATGAAGCGATCTACCTGTGCTTCTGGCAAAGGATAAGTTCCTTCCTGCTCAATGGGGTTTTGAGTAGCCAATACAAGAAAGGGCTCCTGCAATTTATAACTCGTATCACCAATGGTTACCTGGCGCTCCTGCATAGCTTCCAGCAAGGCACTTTGCACCTTGGCAGGTGCCCGGTTAATTTCATCGGCCAAAATAAAGTTGGAAAATATGGGCCCTTTACGAACAAAGAATTCATTCTTAGATTGGTTGTAAATCATCGTACCTACCACATCTGCCGGAAGCAAATCGGGAGTAAACTGGATACGGCTAAAGTCTGCATGAATAGTTTGTGCGAGCGATTTTATGGCCAGTGTTTTTGCCAGGCCGGGAACACCCTCTAACAAAATATGACCGTTACTTAAAAGGCCAATCATTAGGCGTTCTATCATTGTTTGCTGGCCAACGATCACTTTGCTGAGCTCATCGTTTATTCTGGTAACAAACCCTGCTGCATGACTGATCTTTTCATTCAGGAGGCGAATGTCTTCTGCTGTTTGTAGCATATTTTATAGGATAAATTTAGTGTTGCAAATTACGAAGTGAAAGTAAACAAAAATACTGCCACGTTGGGTTGCGTCCAAATTCTCTGTTAATTCACTTGGACCAACAGCTTTTCATTTCATCCCTTATTTTTTGTGCCGTACAATATTAAAAGAATTTGGCTTCTCCATCCGCATTGACTAATGACGCTTGACCAATGACCCATAGAGGCTAACTTAAATACTTACCCACGATAGGAACCCGCCTGCCCACACCAAAAGCTTTGGGAGAAACACGGATGATGGGGCAAAACTGGTTTCGTTTGTATTCATTTACATTCACCATTTTTAATACACGATCCACCAGGGCGTTGTTAAAACCCGCAGCTTTTATTTCTTCCGGGCCTTTGCTCAACTCTATATATTGATATAATAGTTTATCCAGCACTTCGTACTCGGGCAGGCTATCGGAATCTTTTTGGCCGGGCCTCAGCTCTGCACTGGGTGGCTTGGTAAGAATATGCAAGGGAATAATTTCTTCGTTACGATTAATGAATTTTGCCAATTCAAACACCTGCAGCTTGTAGCAATCTCCCAACACAGATAACCCGCCTGCCATATCTCCGTACAACGTACCATAGCCGGTTGCCAGTTCGCTTTTGTTAGAAGTATTTAAAAGTATGTAACCAAATTTGTTGGCAATGGCCATTAACAGGTTTCCCCTGGTGCGGCTTTGAAGATTTTCTTCTGCCACACTAAAAGGCAGATCGGCAAAGAGGGGCTCTAGTTCTTTTAAAAATGTATCGTAAATTTTTGCAATAGGAATGATGTGGTAAGGATTGCCTAATTTTTTACTAAGTGCTTCCGCATCGCTCAAAGAGTGACCGCTGGAAAATTCGGAAGGCATTAAAACAGCTGTTATATTTTCTTTTCCCAGTGCCTCGCAGGCAAGGGCTAATGTAACGGCACTATCTATACCTCCACTACTACCCAGTATTGCTTTTGCAAAACCCATTTTAGAAAAATAATCTTTAATACCAAGAATCAATGCTTCATACACATGTGCAATATGCAAGGTTGGTTCCAGGCCAGGCGGATTCAGCTCTGCATCTGGCAACAGGCTGGCCGGTTCTAGTATTCGTCCCTCAATAGAACCATCGTTATTTAAAACAAAAGCCTGGCCATCTTCTTTAAAGCTGGCAAGCTTACCACAGAGGTTGGCATCCTTGTCAAAGGCCAATGATGTACCGTCAAAAACAATTTCTGTTTGGCTGCCTACCCCATTGCAATAAAACATGGGTATACCATACTTCAACACATTTGCTTTTACAGTTGCTTGCCTGTCTGCACCATGCGTATAATCAAAAGGCGAAGCAGATATATTGATCATCACATCTGGCAGATCTCCCATTAAAATATCCATAGGGCAATATTTGTACAAAGGGTTGCTGCCAAGATTCCATATGTCTTCACAAATAGTGACCGCCAATTTTTTCCCTTTAAACTCTACAACGTTCCAATCGTTGGCGGGTTCAAAATAACGGTTCTCATCAAACACATCGTAGGTAGGCAAACAAGTTTTATAAATCACTTGCTTTATTTCCTGGTCTTCTAAAAAGTAAGCAGCGTTGAAAAGGTCTTTTCCTTCCAGTGCCTCGTTGCGGTGCGGCCCACCTACCAGCACAGCAATACCATCTGCGTGTTTTTTAATAACATCAATGGAGTGATAACATTGATCGATAAAGTTTTTGAAATATAAAAAATCCCGGGGCGGATAGCCGCAAACACTGAGTTCACTAAAAACAACCAGGTCTGCAGCTTGTGCTTTTGCTGCGGCAATAGCTTCAATAATCTTTTGTGTGTTACTTTCAAAGTTGCCTATATGATAGTTCTGTTGGGCCAAAAATATTTTCATAAACCAATTTACTTAATGAGCTTAACTGTAAGTTTGTGTGCAAATAGTAAAGTTAAATCTTTCAAAAGCATTAACGTATGAGATTTTTATGGGTAGCAGCAGTTTTAGTTTTCGTTGGCAGCGGGTGTAACAACAACAACAACGCTCCGGATGTTTCTGCGGTAAAAGTCAGCCTCAGCACACAGCGTTTTGAGCAAGATTTTTTCACCCTTGATACCACCAAATTTTCTGAATCGCTGCAAAACCTTATGAGCAAATATCCAGGATTTGGAGAAAATTTTGTTGCTACTATTTTAAATACAGATCCTAAATGGCCTGCTGACACAGCACTCAACTACATCAAAAGTTTCATAGCTGCTTACCGGCATGTGTACGACACTTCACAAAAAGTTTTTGCCAATTTTGCCCCTTACGAAAAGCAGGTGCACAAAAGCCTGCAATATTTAAAGCATTATTTTCCGCAATACCCGGCGCCTACAAAAATAATTACTTACATAGGACCGATGGATGGCTACGGAGATATTTTAGATGTGGATGCTTTTATCGTTGGCCTGCACCAGCACCTGGGTAGCAACTTTTCTATGTATAATTCTGCATTGGTAAGAGAAACCTATCCCGACTACATAAGCAGGCGGTTTGAACCAGACTACATTGCTGTAAATTGTATGAAGAATGTAGTGTTGGATATGTACCCGGAAAAAATGGAAGATAAAACCCTGGTAGTGCAGATGGTTGAAAAAGGAAAGCGATTGTACCTCCTGCAAAAATTAGTACCCTTTGCCAAAGATTACCAATTGCTTGGTTATACCGAAAAACAATTGAAAGAAAGCAGGGAAAGAGAAGCTGCCATTTGGGATCTTTTTGTACAAAACAATTTGCTACAATCCATAGACAACGGCGTCATAAAAAATTACATTGGAGAAAGCCCTAAAACAACTGAGCTTGGCGAAGCAGCACCTGGCAATATCGGCTCCTTCGCAGGCTGGCAAATAGTACAAAAATTTATGAGCAAATTTCCTGAAACAAGTTTACATCAGTTGATGAACACTGATGCAGAAATGCTTTTCTCCCAGGCAAAATACAAACCTTAACTACGCCGCAACCTGACTTTGAGACTGTGCTTGTAAAAAAGCCGCAGAAGGCCTTTCTCCCAAATGCTTCATGGTTCTAAAATGCGATGCAAGTGCTGCTCCCATGGTTTCGTAATAATTGTAAGGCACATTGTATTCTTTGCATTTTTCCTGAACAATTTTACTAATGGCAGGATAATGCACGTGACTAACTTTTGGAAAAAGATGATGCTCCACCTGGAAATTAAGCCCCCCCACAAACCAGGAGATGATCTTGTTATCCATTGCAAAGTTGGAAGTGGTTTTTAACTGGTGTACAGCCCAGGCTGTTTCAATGTGCTTGGTAGTATCCAAAGGAATATGTTCAAACTCGGTATTCTCCAGCACATGCGCCAATTGAAATACCAACGAGAGCGTAAGCCCCATTACAACATTCATGGCCATGAAACCAGCTAACCAACCCCAAAAGCCCCACACGTAAATAGGAACGGCGATGAAGATTGCAGCGTACCATAATTTGGTTACCCAAAAAACGAGGTGATTTTTAGGGGACAATTTCCAGGCCTCTGTGGTATAAATTTTCCTGCTGAAGTATTTTGTAAAATCCATAAACACAATCCAAAATATAGAGGAGAGGGCATATACCGGTACAAGGTATAAATGCTGCACTTTGTGCGCTGGCACCCATTTTTGTGTGTCGCACTGGCGAATGATGGGGCTTTTGGCAATGTCATCATCTATGCCATCTACATTGGTATAAGTATGGTGAATGATATTGTGTTTTTGCTTCCAGAAATAAGCACTGGCACCAAGAGCATTGGCAGAGAGTCCTAATAGGTCATTTAAAGTTGGGTTGGGGCTGTAGCTACCATGGTTGGCATCGTGCATTACGCTAAAACCAATGCTGGCCGCCAAAAAGCCAAAAAAGCCGGCCAATAAAAGAGCGGGAATAACTCCGATATTAAAAAACATCACACTGCAGTAAACGACAATTGCTGCCGAAATGAGCACAATTGTTTTTGTAAACAATCTCCAGTCGCCCGTTTTTTCGATGTTGTTGCTGGCAAAGTATTGATCAACACTTGTTTTCAAACTTTGAAAAAATGCGTTGTCCTTGTTGTTGAATATAATTTTTGACATATGGATATTTCTTTTTTGTGATCCTGTAGTTTTTTAAGCGACCCCGGCAATATAAGTAATAAAATTGTACTGCGAGCTGATTGCAGAAGGTTGCCGCCTTAAATAACAGAAAAGGCTGTTAATTAAGCTTAAAAGGCACCTGCATCTCAAAGGCAGGGATCATTACCCTGAATGTCTGTTGAGAATCAAGGTTTTCCATAAGGTAAGTGCCATGCATTCTTCCCAACTCGGTGTTAAGATTACAGCCACTCATATACTGGTATTGTTCTCCAGGCAAAATTTGCGGCTGTTCTCCCACCACACCTTCGCCTTCTACTTCTTTCATACTTCCGTCGCTGTCAAAAATATGCCAATGGCGGCTCAACAATTTTACGGTGAAGTCATTGCTGTTTTCAATAGTAATTCTGTAGGCAAACATAAACTCGTTGTTTAGCGGATTGCTAAACTCGGGTTGATAAAACGATTCTACGCTTATCTTAACGCCGCCGGAAATTTTACTGGTCATGTTTCTAAATTTACTCGAGGTTACCAAATATAACGGTGGGCATTGATGAACGCCTTATTTTTTTTGGCTGAGTTTGTAGTTGTTTTTCAATAGCCAACCCAGCACTTTTTCACGGTTATCTCCTTGCACAATTATTTCTCCCTCTTTTACAGAACCACCTGTTCCACAAAAGGCTTTTAATTTTTTACCCAATGCCTCAGCATCTTCAGCCGTACCTTCAAATCCTTCCACCAGGGTTACTGCTTTGCCAGCCCGGTGTTTAGTATCAAGCCTCACTTTTAGGCGTTGCTGGGCAGGCGGTAATGTTTCTTGTGCGGGCTCCTGGTCTCCTTCTATTTTAAAGGAAGGATCTGTGGAATACACAAGTGCGCTGCTCGTTGCTATTTTATTTTTTGCCATACTAAGAAATGGTTACCGCTTTTAAACTAAGATCTAAACTTACTGCCTGGTGAACGATAGCTCCGCTTGAAATAAAGTCCACACCGGTAGCTGCATATGTTTCAAGGTTTTCCAAATGAATACCGCCACTGGCTTCTGTGTCGTATTTGCCCTTGATAATTTTTAGCGCTTCTATTATCAATTCAGGTGTAAAATTGTCTAGCATAATCCTGTTTACCTTACCCGTTTCCATTACTTTTTCTACATCTGAAAGGGATCGGGTTTCTACTTCAATTTTTAACCCCGGCTTGTTCGTTTGCACATATTGCCAGGCCTTTTCTATGGCTTCTTTAATGCCTCCGCAGTAATCAATATGATTGTCTTTTAACATGATCATATCGTACAAACCTATGCGGTGATTCACTGCACCCCCAATACGTACCGCCTCTTTTTCTAACACCCTAAAATTAGGAGTTGTTTTGCGGGTATCTAATAAACGTGTATTGTAGCTTTTTAGTTTGTGCACGTATGTACTGGTGAGTGTGGCTATGCCGCTCATGCGTTGCAGGCAGTTCAACACCAGGCGTTCGCATTGCAAAATGGTATGCACTTTTGCATTTATCTCAAAAGCCTGCTCGCCAAAAGACATGGCTTCACCGTCTTTTTTTTGGGGGGTAAAAATTGCTTCAGGCTCCATGAAATTAAAAATTCTGCGGGCTACATCCATACCGGCGAGGATACCTCCCTGCTTAATTTTTAGAACTGCTTTACCCCTCGTGTTAGGGTCTATGGTAGAAAGCGTTGAGTGATCGCCATCCCCTATGTCTTCTGCCAAGGCATTTTTAATAAGAAATTCTATCTGTTCATCCTTATTCATAAAAGCAAAGCTAAGTAAGGAATTTCTTTTTGGGACATTAAAAAAGCCCCATTTGGAGCTCTTTATATCAATAGAAATTGTTATTCATTTTCAAAACGTATTTCTTGGAGAAACTGCTTATCACCTCTTTGTTTCATAAAAATAGTGGTGCGAAACGAGCCGGTTTTAGTGACCAATTTGCCAATACAATATTGAGAACCCGCATTATCGCCTTTGTGAATTACCTGGAAACTTTTAACGGGGTTTGTGGCCAAAAAATCTCTTAATATTACTTCCGCCTGGCTCTTACTGTAGCTGTTTCCTTTTTGGGGTAAGATAATATCTACGGTATTGTCAAAATACCGGGAAACCTGACCTGCATTGCTTGCCTGAAGGCCGCTTATCACCTCCTGAATGCCAGTCTGAGCAGTGGAAGAAAGCGTCAAAAAAACGGCGCATATAAGTGTAAAAAATGTCTTCATGTGGTTTCAATTTAATTAATGCGTGTTAGTCTAAAAACGTGCCAACAAGGCCTCATATTGTCCATTTAAGATTTATTTACGAAGCTTCGATCTCACTGTTCACACTCTAAACTTCAAATAAGTAGCTTTACGGCATGGAAAATAAGAAAACAATGTTAGTAATCATGGATGGTTGGGGTATAGGCAAAATTAAAAGCAGCGATGCAATCCAACATGCAAATGTTCCTTTTGTAACTTCTTTGTATAGCAAATATCCAAATTCTACGCTTAAAACTTGTGGGTTAGATGTAGGTCTGCCAGAGGGCCAAATGGGAAACAGTGAAGTAGGGCATCTTAACCTTGGTGCTGGCAGGGTGGTTTACCAGGAGTTGGAACGAATAAATGTGTCCATACAGGATAAATCATTTTTGAACAATGCTACTCTTCTTCAGTCTATAACTTACTGCAAGGAACACAATAAACCACTGCACCTGCTGGGCCTGGTAAGTAATGGCGGCGTTCATTCTCATATTAATCATGTAAAGGCCATTGCCGATCTGTGCCTGGCACACCAGTTTACCAATCTTCTGATTCATGCATTTACTGACGGCCGGGATACGGACCCAAAAAGTGGCGTACGCTTTATAGCGGAGTTGCAGGAACATTTACAAACATCTGCGGGAAATATTGCCAGCATTACCGGCCGGTACTACGCAATGGATAGAGACAAAAGATGGGAAAGAATGAGATTGGCCTACGATGCTTTGGTGCATGCAAAGGGTGAAAAATCGCTGGACCTTATAGCCTCCATGTTGGCATCTTACGACAAGAACATAACCGATGAGTTTATGCTCCCTATCATTAATGCGAACCTTTCAGAAACGAGGATCCAGGATGGCGACGCAGTGATTAGTTTTAATTTTAGAACAGACAGGTGCCGGGAAATTACGGAAGCGCTTACGCAAACCGATTTCCCTGAACAAAATATGCGCAGGCTAAACCTGCATTTTACAACGATGACCTTGTATGACCATGGTTATGGAAATATTAATGTAGTATTTGAAAAAGACAACCTGGAAAATACCTTGGGCGAAGTGCTGGCCGCACATGGCAAAACACAATTGCGCATGGCCGAAACCGAAAAATATCCGCATGTAAGTTTCTTCTTTAGTGGCGGCAGAGAAGTGCCTTTTGTGGGTGAAAAACGGATCATGGTACCGTCACCAAAAGTGGCAACATACGATTTGCAGCCAGAAATGAGCGCTTATGAATTAACCACGGCAGCCATAAATGAGATCAATCTTTCTGAACCGGATTTCATTTGCCTCAACTTTGCCAATGCAGACATGGTGGGCCACACGGGAGTTTGGGACGCAGTTATTAAAGCTGTAGAAACAGTAGATATTTGTGTAGAAAAATTGGTAACAGCAGCACTTGAAAAGAATTATTGCATTTTCTTAACCGCCGATCATGGCAACGCAGATTACGAAATCAATGAAGATGGCTCTCCCAATACTGCGCACACCCTAAACCTTGTGCCGCTGTTTGTGATAGATAAGGATTGGGCGGGTACACTACATGAAGGAAAATTGGCTGATATTGCACCCAGCATTTTGCAAATGATGGGCATCCCCATTCCTGCAGTTATGACGGGTAACGTACTTTTTTAAACGTAAATGAAAATGAAAATATTAAAACGAATAGGTATTGGGTTGATCGTGTTGTTACTGTTGGTGCAGTTCTACCCAAGACCTAAAAAAAATAATGCGCAAGGCCCTGAACCGAACCATATCCGGAGCCTATACCCAATACCTCCCGATGTAGAGGTATTGATGAAAGGCAGTTGTTATGATTGCCACAGCAATTATACGGACTATCCATGGTATTCAAATATTCAGCCAGTTGCATGGTGGCTGGGGGATCATATTGAAGAGGGAAAAAAAGAGTTAAACTTTTCTGAGTTTGCAAGCTACTCTTTGGCCAGGCAATACCGCAAATTAGAAGAGGTTGTTTCAGAAGTGAAAGAGGGTGAAATGCCGCTTGAGTCATACACAGTCATTCACAGGGATGCCGACTTCAATGAGGCACAACGAAAGTTGCTCACCTCATGGGCAGAAGATATCCGAAGCCTGATGGGGCAAAAATACCCGGCAGATAGTCTCGTAAGAAAGAAAAAATAAATGCATCGTTGTGTGTTGGCAAAGATTTTAAGAACATATTTGGTGGGAGTAGTCTTAGCTGGCATTTCTTTAATGCCAGTGTTGGTGGCGGTATGGTATTGCGGCAGCCAGGCCATCATTTACTATCAAACGGAAACAGCACTGCAGCAGGACCATTTAGAAACCATCATACTAACAACAGCTGAGATTACATGGTTAAAAGCAGGTAAAGAAATACTGTTAGGCGATCTGCCATTTGATGTAAAGAAGGTACACCGCATAGGTGATAAAACCATGATTACCGGGTTATACGATCATAAAGAAAAGGCACTGAAAGAAAAACTGAGAAAATTGAACAGGGATGACATGCAACATAACAGCCAGGTTAAATTTACCACGCCATTTATCTTGTTTACCCCAACTGCCGGTGTTTATTTCACCGGCTTATGCTTAGGGCTCAAAGGAATTGCAAACTACATATCTTATAACCAGCTGTTTATGCAATTTGACTACAGCTGGTTAACCACTCCCCCGCCCCGCTGTACTTATTATTCATTGGGGTTAACCCACTTTGCCGCTAATCATTTTACACACCGGCCCCCTTTTATTTAAGAGATACCAAAGGCTTGTGCAGTAGCCGCTAACTATGCCAAAAAGAGGAATTGCCGGCATCCTTGTAATTGCCTGCATGCTAAAACTTAATGACCATGAAATATGCATTAAAACCTTCAAACACATAAGTGTGTTTTTGGGGTGTATTTCAAGTGAGTTAAGTAAAAAAACATAAACACTTGAAAAATATATCGCTAACAGCCGGCCTCCTGTTTGCTTCCCTTGTAGGAAAAGGACAGGAAAAAAATACAATGCCAAGGGATACGGCCAATGAGATCAACCTTAATGAAATAACCGTTTCCGCAACGAGGTTTAAAGAAAACAGTATTTTTTTACCTCAAAAAGTAGTTTCCATCAATGCAGCAAAAATTGCTTCCTATAACCAGCAAACCACTGCAGAATTATTGAGCCAATCCGGTGAAGTTATTATTCAGAAAAGCCAGCTGGGCGGCGGAAGCCCTGTTATACGTGGTTTTGAAGCCAACAAGATTTTGATTGTGGTGGATGGCGTTAGAATGAACAACGCTATTTTCAGGGGCGGTCACCTGCAGAATGTAATTACAGTAGACAATGCCATGTTAGACAAAACTGAGATTTTGTTTGGGCCATCTTCGGTGATCTACGGCAGTGATGCACTGGGTGGTGTGCTTAGCTTTTACACAAAAGACCCGGTGCTTAGCAGCACAACTGGCAAAACCGCCATAGCAGGTAATGCATTTGTACGTTATGCCACTGCCTATAATGAAAAGACCGGCCACTTCGACCTTGATATTGGCGGGGGAAAACTTGCTTCCCTAACCAGCCTAACCGTTTCAGATTTTGGGAATCTTGAGCAGGGTTCAAATTACTACGATCAATTTCCAAACTGGGGTAAACGTAATTTTTATGTTCAAAGAATCAACGGCGTTGATTCAATGGTTGTGAACACTAACCCAGACAAGCAAATTGAAACGGGATATACACAGTATGACTTATTGCAGAAGTTGCTTTTCAAAACCGGTAAGCTGCAGCATACGCTCAATTTTCAATTCTCCACTACTTCCAATATAAATAGATACGACCGTTTAACAGATGTGAATGGCGCCGGATTAGCAAGGAGTGCGGAATGGTATTATGGCCCACAAAAAAGACTACTTGCAGCCTGGAATATTAGCCTTCCTTCCAGCAAATTTTATGATAAGGGCCAGCTTGTTACTGCTTACCAGAACGTGGAAGAAAGCCGTCATAACCGGAATTATCGAAGTACTAAACTAAACCACCGGGAAGAGCAGGTGAAGATCGGCAGCCTCAATGCAGATTTCTTTAAAAAAATTGGCCAGGCCGAATGGAGCTATGGTGCAGAAATTACCTACAACACAGTAAAATCAACAGCATATGCAGAAAATATAACCACTGCTATAAAATCGGCGCTTGACACCCGTTATCCCAACGGTGGCAGTCATACACAATCATATGCTGCATATACAACGGGGCTTTACAAAATATCTAAGCACTTCACCATGAATGCAGGACTGCGTTTCACCCATAACAGGCTGCATGCCAACTTTAATGATAAAACGTTTTTTCCATTCCCGTATGACAATATTAAGCAGGAATCAAATGCAGTATCCGGCAACGTAGGCATTGTGGCACTGCCTGGTAAAGGCTGGAAGTTGTCCGCATTGGCTGGTACCGGATTCCGTACGCCAAATGTTGATGACATAAGTAAAGTTTTTGAAAGCGGAAATGGCACCCTGATTGTGCCAAACCCCAACATTAAGCCTGAAAAAACCATCAGCTATGAAGTGGGAATTTCAAAAACTATAGCAAAAAAATTCAGTGCTGGTACCACTGCCTGGTACAGCAATCTTAGCGATGCTCTTAGCACAGATTTTAGCACATTAAACGGATCGCCCACGATTGTTTATAATGGAAGCACAAGCAATATAATCACTGTAGTTAACAAAAATAAAGCCTATTCATGGGGGCTTAGCGCAAATGTAAATGCTTCGGTTGGAAAACATGTTAGCTTCAGTTCACTCATCAACTATACCTATGGAAGAATAAAAGAAAGTCCGGAAGATTACCCTCTTGGCCACATCCCGCCCATCTTTGGAAAAACAAGCATTATGGGCAGTTTCGGTCATTTGAATGTTGAATTGTTTACATTATACAATGCTGCAAAAGACTCCGCTAACTTCAATCTAAGAGGAGAAGACAATCAGCAATACAGTGCTGATCCTGTAAGGGGATATTATCCGGGTTGGGCCACGGCTAATTTCAAGGCTAGCTACCGTATAAACAAACAGGCTGTTTTTCAGGCGGCCGTAGAAAATATCTTCGATAAATACTACCGTGTGTTTGCTTCTGGCCTTGGTGCCCCCGGCAGAAATTTTGTGCTCACCCTGCGGGGGAACTTTTAAAATTCATTACTCGTTTAATGAAACAAAACGCTGAAATGTTAATATTAAGAGGTTTTTTGTTGTGGAGCAGCGCAAGATTCCATTAAATTGTCATAAATTGAAGGGTAATAAATACACAAACTTATGACCGAGGAGCTAATGCTTGCGGGAAGTATCAAAAACAACGCAGCAGCGCAGGAAGAGTTGTACAACCGGTTCAGCCCTCGTATGCTAGGTGTTTGCTACCGATTTGCAAAAAACCGGGAAGATGCGGAAGATATGTTGCAGGAGGGTTTTATAAAAGTATTTACCCAACTGCATCAGTATCGCAATGAAGGAGCATTGGAAGGATGGATCAGGAGAATTGTGGTGCATACCTGCATCAACATTTTAAAAAAGAACAAGAAATTTTCGGAGAGTGTAGATCTTATACACGCAAAAGGCATACACATAAGAGAAGACATGATTCCGTCTATTATGCAAGCCAAACAGGTGGTGGAGTGCATCAGGATACTACCTCTTGGCTATCGCACTGTTTTAAATTTATATGCTATTGAAGGGTTTTCGCATAAAGAGATAGGAACATTGCTGGACATTGAGGAAAGCACTAGCCGTAGCCAATATACACGGGCTAAGGCAATGCTTGAAGAAATACTGGTTAAGAAAAATATCATTCATAAATCCCGGAAAAATAATTTCGGAAATGCCTCTTCAAGATAATCTGCTTGCCGGCTTTTTATCTTGAGAACACCAAACTAAAACTGCTTTTTGTGAAAGAGATGGAAAATAATTTTTACAGAGACGACTTTGAACAAATGCTTAAGGATACTACCGAGGAATTTAGGATGTACCCTTCCCGAAAAGTGTGGCACAGCATTTACAACGATCTTCACCCAGATCGCAAATGGCCTTCCTTTGCAGTATGTCTCCTGCTCCTCACCGCCATTTTATACATTGGAATAGCCAACAATAACAACATCAGCAAGACAGCCGTACCCCTTATTGCTACCACTCTTAACGCTGGCCTGCAAAGTACCGCACCGGTCTACAACAATTTGCCAGGTAACAACAACTATCAATATAAAAACAATGCTACAAACCTGGTACAAAAAAACAGGCAGGTTATTTTATTAGCTAGCCAGGAAGCTGCTACCAATAACCAGTCTTCCAACCAACAGGAAACCGGAACTTTGCCCGCTACGATATCCGGCGAAATAGTATCAGCCAATGATCGATATAACTCCTTAACCAGCGGTATATTCGCCCCGGCTGTGCTGGAAAAAACCAACTCAACCTCCCTGGAAAAAAGCTTTAATATCAGCACCGTACCCGTAGTAAATGACATTTTAAATGAATCGATAACTGAACAGGATGTTATGAAGGCTAACAGCCCTGGTAGTAGTGTAAATGGTAATGAAGACGCTGCTGTTATGGCAGAAACTTCTATGTCCGACGAGTTGCAAGTTGCTGCAGATAATAAATTCCCCTCTACAACGCAACTTTCAGAGCACTCCTTATCAGTGGGAGAAAAAGCCTGGATAGAAGATTTTGCATTTCACAATCTTCGCAATCCAGGTAAATGGAAAACCAATCTTTCGTTTCAATATTACATAACTCCTTCTATCGGTTACAGGCATCTTAACAAGAACAATGGCTTTGAACCCGTAAACGGATCCCTCATCAGAACAAACGGTGATGATGAAGTAACTCAACAGGCAGCGCCCAACTTTGAGGCAGGAGCGGTAATGGTTTTGGGTTTAAGCAAAAGGCTAAAGATGAAATCGGGCCTCCAGTTTAATCTTACTAAGTATAACACCTATGCGCACGATCTGCAGCACCCCACACAAACAACGGTGCCGATGAATGACTCTAGGAGCGGTAACCTGCGCCATGAATATTATAATACCACATACGGTAATGTACTCGGTTCTAATTTAAGTAAATTGAACAATCAGACCTTACAATTAAGTTTACCAATAGGTATTGATTACAGGGTTGCCGGCAATGATAAAATAAAATGGTTCATGGGTGCAGGCATACAGCCAAGCTACATTATGTCTGGCAATGCTTACCTCATTTCATCTGACAATAAAAATTTTGTGCAGGACGATGCCATGCTTAGAAAATGGAATGCCAGTGCCACTGTAGAAACCTTCGTGAGCATAAAAACTCCCAGTGGTATTGATATTAATGTAGGTCCTCAATTGCGTTACCAGCTCTTATCTACCTATAGCAAAAGATACAGCTATACCGAAAAACTGTACAATTTTGGTGTTAAAATAGGTGTTACTAAAAAATTATAGCCCAAAAAATATCGGTCAAGCGCAGCCAGACAGGCTGCGCTTTTTTTATAATTGTTTGTGAAAAGCAAATGGAAATTTCGGTTTAATTTTGGCCACATGAGCAAGGCATTGTGTTGTATTCTGGTGGCACTTATCATTTTCTCCTGCAAAACACAGGTTACGCAATCGGTGAGTACTACTACTACCGAAAAAGAAGTCCCCAACTTTTTTCCGGTAACGAATTATATTTATGGGCAAATAGAGGACATCAAACAAGCAGGCATTAATCCGATAAAAATTGACAGCAACGCTCATAAAACAGACACCAACTGGCTCAAAGTTGAAGATTTTAAAAATGCGTTCAAGGAATTTCTGACGCCCACCATTGACAGCAGCAACCTCATTCATTTCTTTACTGAAAGTAAATTTGAAGATCAAACCATAGGCTCCTACACTTTTACTTATACAGCCAGGCCATCTTTACCCGACAGTATGGCTCTGCAACGCTGGGATGTATACATAAGTCCTGCCAGCAATACCATTAAACGAATTTTTATGGTAAAGAAATTGAGCGAACAAAAAGAATTGCAACTTACCTGGCAAAGCGGACAGTGGTGTAAAACGGTTGTAATAGTTACCAATGCCCAAGGACAACAATCTGTAAGCGCTGTCCAAATCATTAAATGGAATTTTGACTAACACATGACCGCAGTAGAATTCGCAGCTATAGCAGCTACCATACCTGTATCACCCGGCATTTATAAATATTTTGATGCCAGCAACCAGCTCATATATGTGGGCAAAGCAAAGCATTTAAGAAAACGGGTGAGCAGCTATTTCAATAAAAACCTTCAGAGTTATAAAACGGTAGAGCTTGTAAACAGGATAAGACGAATTGAATTTACAATTGTAAACAGTGAACAGGATGCTTTCCTTCTCGAAAATTCCCTCATCAAAGAATACCAGCCGCTTTTTAACATCAACCTAAAAGACGATAAAACCTACCCCTACATCGTTGTTAAAAATGAACGCTTCCCCAGGGTATTTTTCACACGGAGGAAGGTAAATGACGGCTCCCAGTATTTCGGCCCCTACACATCTGTAGGAAAAGTGCGTGACCTTTTAGATGTGATAAAACAAAATATCCCTTTGCGTACATGCAAACTGAATCTCACGGAAAATAATATTCAAAAGAATAAGTTCAAGGTATGCCTGGAATATCACCTGGGCAATTGTAAGGGCCCTTGTGAAGGTTTGCAAAGTACCGATGAATATAATTTGGGGATTCAGCAGTTAAAGCATGTACTCAAGGGTAACGTATACCCGGTGCTTCAGCATTTTAAAACCCTGGTTAAAGATCATGCGCAAAAAATGGAGTTTGAAAAAGCTTCTTTTTATCAATCCAAAATAGAACACCTGCAACAATACCAATCTAAGTCTGAAGTGGTGGGTACCAAAACGGGCACCATAGATGTGTTTAGCATGATTGAAGAGGGAGACCAGGCTTATGTAAACTACCTGGCTGTAAACAATGGCAGCATCATCCAAACAAAAACCATCACCCTACAAAAAAAATTGGAGGAGCCCCCTTCAGAGGTACTCAGTTTTGCCATTGCGCAGTTAAGGCAAACTTTTGCAAGCGAGGCGACGGAAATCATTGTTCCCTTTGAGATAGAATATCCTGAAGAGGGAATTGTACTTACCATACCCCGCAGCGGAGACAGAAAGAAACTATTAGAACTGTCTCAAAAAAATGTTGATTATTTCAAAGAGGAGCTGCACACCAGGAAATTGTTGAAACTGGAAGACAAAACTTCAGCCGAAAAAAGCAGGGTACTGGTGCAACTGCAGCAGGATCTGCACTTACGGGAACTACCCGCTCATATTGAGTGCTTTGACAACTCTAATTTTCAGGGGAGCTATCCCGTGGCAGCAATGGTATGCTTTATAAATGGCGAACCCAGTAAAAAAGATTATCGCCACTACAATATTAAGACTGTTACAGGCATTAACGACTTTGCCTCCATGAGTGAGGTGGTTTTGCGTCGTTACCAGCGGCTAATTGCCGAAGACAAGGCTTTGCCTCAACTGATCATCATTGATGGGGGTAAAGGGCAGCTAAGCGCCGCATTAGAAAGTATAGAACAACTAGGCCTCACAGGGAAAACAACCCTGGTTGGTTTGGCCAAAAATAAAGAAGAACTGTTTTTTTCTGGGGATACTTCCTCGCTGCAATTACCGTGGGATAGTGAAAGCCTGAAACTGATCAGGCGCATCAGGGATGAAGTGCACCGCTTTGGCATAACGTTTCATCGCAACAAGCGCAGTAAGGGAACTTTTGTGAATGAAATAGAAAAGATCAAAGGTATTGGCAAGCAAACGGCCGACATGCTCTTGAATAAATACCGGTCTGTTGCGCAAATAAAACAAAAAACGCTGGAAGAACTTTCCGCAGACATAGGGAGAGACAAAGCTGAGAAACTTTTTAAGGGTCTTAACGGATAGGATTTATATAAAAAAAGGGCCAGGATAAAAATCCAGCCCCGTTTTAAAATCCAATATCCTATGAAAAACCGTTGTAAAACTAAGGGAAGCATTATTAGTAAACAATACCATTTTTGTGGTATAAATTTAACTTTGACAATAGTTGAGGGAAGGGGTAAAAAAAAAGGGCCAGGATAGAAATCCAGCCCGTTTTAAAATCCAATATCCTATGAAAAACCGTTGTAAAACTAATCATCTATAATTACAGGTATATACCCTAAAATGGGTATATTTTAAATAAAAAAAAGCCCTCTTCAAAAGAAGAGGGCTTAACTAAGTAGTTAGTTTAGATATTAGTAACTCCACAAGTCCTGCTCATAGTTAAATATCTTGTCCTTAATATTTTCACCTTCCAGCAGTTGCAGAATAATATTTTCGTCTAAACCCTTGTAGTTTTTGATAAACTGATCGTAAGGGTTGTCAATGGTACTTTTGATAATTCTTCCGTGAAACATACGGCTTTCGAATAACTCCTCCCAGCTCATGCGAGCTCCGAAGTTTTTGCCGTTGTACACTTCGTACTTAGCAAAAGTTTCTCTCATGTCAGGATAGTACACCCAAAACAACTCAGTAGGACCAAGATCTACACCCTGGCTGGTAATTACATTCTTCACCGGAGCAATTCCCAGGATCCTCATGAACAAACGAGAACTCTCTTTATCAAAAATTACTTCTTCTTTAATTCTGAACTTGTAGAATGAATCGAAACTAATATCGTTTACCATTCTTTTAGTACCCGTTAATTCTCCATTTTCGTTGTAAATAGGAACGTCAACAGGATCTCCTGATACTACTTTGGCAACTTCACCCTTGGTCATTGGGGTGGTAAATCGGTCGTCTACACTGCTAAAAACAGTTACTACGTCGTCTTGTATTGCCTGTAGCAAAATAGAAATAAAGCGCTGGTTGCCATTGTTTTCATCGGCAGAGTACCTAAAGGGGAGGTTAATCTTTTCTCTCGTATCAATCTCTCTCCAAACCTTGTGACGATAAACAGCGTCATCTGCACGCAGATGCTCATAGGCAAGTGGCGTTCTGTCCCTGAGCACAGTGGTTTCTACTGCCTCATCCGGCCTAAGAGACTTCTTAACCGCTTTGAGCGGCAAGCTATCAAGGGCTGGTGCTGCAACTGCTGCAACGTCGGCAACGGTATCTACCGTAGCAACGGTAGGCTTCACCTTTGCTTTTGTTTTAGTAGCGGTAGCCCTCTTTGTAGAAGTGCGCTTCGTTACAGGTTTCTTTTGAGCCATGGCATCGGAGAAGCCACAGATCAAAACAGCCAGGAATAATAATTTAATAATACGCTTTTTCATACCTGTAAGTTTTAATATAATGCGATTGATTTACCATCTATCGACCTGGTTCCATCAGGACCAGAAACTTTAATGTTATCGAAAGAAATAACAGAACCGGGACCACATCTTTGCATGTAAGTTTGAAGACCACCTAAGTTATTACTTGAAATAGATCCTTGCACAACGTTAGGAAAATTGGCTCCTGAAAAAAAAACGGTTGCACTTACCACGTTGTATTTAAGATCAAAATCAAAATTCTCTAACTCTGCCCGGCAAAATTGTTGCTGCTTGAATTCAACTGAAGGCATCCTTATTTTACCAGATCCCACTTTAAAAACAGGATCAGGAATTCTTTTGATTCTAAATGGATACGTGCTTGGTTTGCCATCAGGGCTCACTGTAATAGAAGCTGCACCAACTGCAGACACTCTAACCGTTCTTTTTGAACCAGAACCGCTAATGGTACCACCGCTCATACTTACTGTTGTTTTATCCCAACCAGTAGGAGAACCGATGGTAACCGGGTTGTCTACACCAATGTAAAATACATTCATTTTATCTAGCATTACAGCTGCACCACCCGGTGTACCTACCGTATACTTAATGGTGTAGGGTAATGAGGCTTTCGTACCATCTGGTTTAGTATAATTAACTACTACTGCTACGCTTCTTTCTCCACCACCTTCCGCAGTAAATTCCTTCTCGGCAAAACCTTCAGCATTCACAGCTACACCTGCTCCACCAATGGAGATCACAGGTTGTGCAGCGGTACTATAGGCACCTACACCAGCGGTAATTTTTACTTTTTCGCCCGGCATTACGTAGTTAGAACTTTGACCAACAATGGCAGCAAACTTATCGTAGATGACTTTTACTTCTCCAATCTTATTGTGAGCAAAAGTAACTACCTGGTTTTCGGCATTTTTTATGTTGTTCTGCCATTTGCTAAGTAAAGTTATAGCGGCTACAGTAGGCATCATTCTAAAATTAGGCGTTGTAGCATCTTTGTTTAGGTCCACCTCCACCGGAAGAGTTGTCTCAAATTGTTTCCTTATTTCAGGATCAATATTTAACATAGCAGCCCTGTAAGCTTTTAATTTGTCATCTAGTTGCTTCCCTTTCTTTTCTGTGTCAAATATGCGGGATGTAGCATTCAAATCATCCTCCTTGTATTTTTCGCTGCCATCATCTTCAGTTGTAAGGCCAGAAGCCATTTTCAATTCTTTTTTCAAACCATCAATATAAGCCATCATTTCTGTTGAAAGCTTTTTTGCCTGGTCAGCTTTAGGTGCCCACTTTTCTGCATTTGCTTTAGAAGTAGGATCCGATAATTTTGCAGCCAGAGATTTGAATATAGTTGCATTGGAAGCTTCAATATTGGTATTTGAGTTTACTAAGCTTTTATCTACTGTTTTAAAAGCTTCTATAACTTCAGCCGATACGTTTAGCGCCAGGATAGCCGTCAACACCAAGTACATGATGTTGATCATCTTTTGCCGGGGCTCTTTTGGTAAAGACATAAATGAATATTATTTATTGTTTTTATAAAATGTTGTTTGGATCTAAAAGGGTATTAAAAAACTACCTGCCTTGCATAGCGCTGAGCATGTTACCATAAACAGCATTCAGTTTGCTCAGGTTTGTTGCCAATGCACCAATTTGGTCTTTTGCTTTGTGGGCATCTTCTACACTGCTCATCATTGCCTGGCTGGCCTCAGCCATTTTACCATAAAAACCGTTTAACGCCTTCAGATGGTTGTTGCTCTCATTCAGTTCCAGTTCATAAATAGTATTCAAAGAACCCAGGTTTTTTGTTAATACCTGCACTTGCTCGTGAAAGCCTTTGGCACTTTCAGATGCATTGTTAAAAGAAGCCATAGTGGTTGCACTGTTGTTGAAAGAAGTGGCCATGTTAGTAATTGCAACTGTTGCTTCTTTTGTTTTTGCACCAAAATCGTTGGTGGTTTTTACTACATCACTCACATCTGAGATGCCATTAACCGTAGTACCAAGTTTATTGAATCCTTCGCCTAGTCTTTTAAGATTTGCAGGGGTAATGTCTGCTTCCTGCAACATTTTGTCCATAGACTGCAAAGCCGGGTTGCCACTGGCAATGGCTAACACTGGTTCCTCGTCCTCGGGATGGTGCTTTGGCTTAATCCACTCAATGGCCGCATACACAAGAAAGATAGCAGTCTCTGTCCACATACCTACAGTTAATAGAACATCAGCGTAGGCCTGGTGAGTCAGTTTAGCCCAAGCTGCAAAAATAATAACGGCAGCACCGGCACTTACCAACACGTCAATTACTGTTAAAAAAGTTCTTTTCTTTTGAGCCATTGTTTTAGATTTAAAAAGTTTTAGTGGGGGTTGTTTGAGATTTTATAATTACATCG
The DNA here is from genome assembly GCA_038257335.1 of Chitinophagales bacterium. Taxonomy (GTDB): domain Bacteria; phylum Bacteroidota; class Bacteroidia; order Chitinophagales; family Chitinophagaceae; genus Ferruginibacter. The sequence continues at coordinate 25,523 of JBBSJJ010000042.1, forward strand.
GTTAAATTACCCGTTCTGATGTCAGTAGAACGGGTAATTCATAAGTTTATTTCAAAAAAAGAAAATTTTACTCTTAAGCTGGGAAGTTATTTTCTGCGACTGGCAGATGGTGGTAAGTCAATCACACATCTAAATCCGATGTATGATTTAGAGGTATCCTGGTATTCGTAATTACGTGTACTTGTTTGAAGAAAATGCCCTACATCTTTCCAGCTGCCTCCACGCAGAACCTTGCGCTTCATTCTTGGAGGATCTGACTCTTTTGCATTCAAGCGAATATCCGGATTCATATCATGTTGAAAGTTGTAACCCCCTTCGTAATAAAGAGAAGAAGTCCACTCGGCTACGTTGCCGGCCATATTATACAAACCGAAATCATTTGGCCAGTATGCATCTGCTCTTACTGTATAGAAACCGCCATCTTCAGGGTAATTACCACGGCCTGGTTTAAAGTTAGCTAACAAGCAGCCTTTTTTATTTCTAAGGTAAGGACCACCCCATGGGTAAGGACTTTGTGATCGTCCACCTCTTGCGGCATATTCCCACTGTGCCTCAGTAGGTAAGCGGTAGTCAGTTTCTGAAGTTCTTTTTTTACTTTCGAGAAAGCTGTTATAAAAATTAGTTCTCCATTCGCAGAAGGCAGTGGCCTGTTTCCAGTTCACACCCACTACTGGATAATTACCGTATGCAGGATGACCGAAATATTTTTTTGCCATTGGCTCGTTGTAAGAATATGCAAAATCCCGTACCCAGCACAATGAATCAGGATAAACCGGAATTTGTTGCTTCAGGATGAATGCCGACCGGGGGATGGTAACATCCCTGTTACTTGCTGCAGCTTTATAATCGAACACCTCCGACTGGTATACAATTTTTTTGGCGTCTAATTCTTTCCTACCAAATATTCTATTATCGGGAGTAAGAATAATGGCATCTATTTTTTCGATGGTAGCCTTATCTCCCCATTTAATAGTTTTAACCTTGGTCCAGTCTATCAACTCCACCCCGTCAGGATTTTGTTTTACAAAACCCATTAACTTGGCGGCAATTGAATCTCTTACCCAATTGGTGAATTGACGATATTCATTATTGGTAACCTCCGTAGCATCCATCCAAAAGCCACTGATGGAGACCTGCTTGTTACGTGCTGTAAAAGCGTAATTGACATCCTCATCACTTGGCCCCATATGGAAAGTTCCTGGTGGTACGTAAACCATACCAAATGGCTTAGGCATAGACCATCTGGCAGACGGAGCAACTCCATGTAACTGACCATCGTTGGTCAGAGAGCCAGATTTCTTTTTTCCGCTGAGCATTTTACAGCTGGATGCAGAGGTAACGATAGCAGCAACTGCTAAGAAATAGAATATCCGATTGTTCATTTTTTAAACTTTGAGGGGTAATAGCAAATGTAATGATTATTTTGAACTAACATCAACTGACCAAATTTCGTTTGCGTTAAAATTTTTTCACACTACCAAGTTCTACGATTATCATAAACGATGCCATCAAACTATTATTGTGAATAAGCATTCTAATTAGATAGATTCTCTAAAGATTTAATCAATTCCCTAACATCGTTTACCGGTTGTTGGCATGAGTAATCCTTACATAGATATATAGTAACTGGTTGTTCGTAGTCCTTGCTACGAAGCAACGGAAAATCTTGCTCTATAACGCTACTTTGAACAATCTTATTGGGCATGTATTCTTTTAAGAGCGCTAAAAGGGACGGTTCGAATTGCCGCCCTGTGAGCACAATTTCATTGACGCCAGCAGTTTGAAGTAGGTAAGCCCCAGCCCAAACAGCAAACGAGGTGGGATACTTTTTCATACCGTTAAAAACAGACCTGATCATATTATGCCCCCGCTCCGTCCAACTTTGTTCGTCCAAAACTATGCCCAAGTAAAGGAGATTATGGGCCATGACCCCATTGGCAGATGGCGTGGCACCGTCGTACATTTCTATTTTGCGTACCACAATATCTTGTTGACCATGATGTGTATAATAAAAGAATGGACTGGATTCGTCCCCAAAATTATCCATCACATGCTGGGTCAATTGCCTTGCTCTCCCTAGATAAAGTTGATTGGACGTTATTTCCTGTAGCTGAATACAAGCCTGTATGAGGTAGGCATAGTCATCTAAAAACGCTGGAAATTTGGCCTCCCCATTTTTATAAGTATGCTTCAGTCCGCTTTCGCCCTCTATAAATTTCTGCTGAATAAAATCATAGAGTTCTATAGCTGCCACTTTGTAGGCTTCTACTCCAAGGGCTGCGTAAGATTTGCAAAAGGCTGTTACCAGAAGTGCATTTGCATTTAACAATATTTTATCATCGGTGCCAGGGGGAATGCGTTTGTTCCGCTCAGCCAGCAAGATAGTTTTAGAGCTTTCAAGCCTATCCTCCCATTCTTTAGGGCTCATGTTGTTTGCTTCTGCAAAACTTGCTACATCAGCTTGTACATTCAAAATGTTCTTGCCTTCCCAGTTACCATTTTCCGTAACATTGAAGAAGCTGCAAAATAACCCGGCATTTTTGCCCAAGAGTTTATCTATTTCCTGTTTTTGCCAAACGTAAAATTTACCTTCTTCCCCTTCACTATCCGCATCAAGGGCTGCAAAATAGCCGCCGGCTGAATGTTTCATATCCTTTATAAGAAACTGCAACGTACTGTCAATAACATCTTTAAATATTTTTTGGCCACTTGACTGGTAGGCATCACACAATACATCTACCAACAGGGCATTATCATACAACATTTTTTCAAAGTGTGGTGCCAGCCACTCATTATCTGTGCTGTACCTGGAAATGCCGCCTGCCAATTGATCGTATATTCCACCTCGTACCATTTTTTGCAGAGAGAACAAAGCGTGCTGTTTCGCTTCTTCCTTCTTATAAAGCTCAGCATATTGCAATTGATACTTAAGAGAAAAAGTATGCAGAAATTTTGGAGCTTTGCCATACCCCCCATCTACTGTGTCTGCATTTTTTAAAAACTGAGCTGCCATTAAGCGGCAATCATCGGCGTTGTAAAAGGAAACTGTTTCTGTGAGTGGAACAAGGGTCTTGGCATCAGCAAAGCTGTTAGATTTTTGAATATGGTCTATTAGCCTGTTAGCCTGGTCCTCAACTTCATCTCTCTTATTTTCCCAGATGTCTGCCATGGAATGCAACACATCCGACCAGGAAACCCGGTTAAATGCCTTCTCGGGCGGAAAGTAGGTCCCTCCATAAAAAGGCTTCGCATCAGTGGTTAGGAAAACATTCAGGGGCCATCCGCCATTGCCAGCAATCGCTTGCAGGGCATCCATGTAAATGTGGTCCAGGTCGGGCCGCTCCTCCCTGTCTATTTTTATGTTGATGAAATGTTCATTCATGTACCTGGCAATAGATTCATTTTCGAAACTCTCTCTCTCCATTACATGACACCAATGGCAGGCAGAGTAACCAATACTTACAAGGATGGGCCTGTCTTGCTGCTTTGCAAGTTTTAAAGCCTCCTCCCCCCAAGGATACCAGTTTACAGGATTGTGAGCGTGCTGTAAAAGATATGGGCTGGTTTCATTTACGAGGGCATTACTGTATTTGTTTTGCATAATAAATAGCTTTAAGCCTGCGGTGCAGGCATAAAAAAAAGCAACCTTAAGAGTTGCTTTGCAAAATTATTTTTTTTTCACCGAGAGCAGAAATTTTTCCAGGGCGCTGATCATACTGGGTGTTTGCGGCAAAGGTGCTTTTATTTCAAGGGTAAGCCCGGCATCTTCGGCAGCCTTAAAAGTATTGGCACCAAAGGCTCCAATTTTGGTACCGTTCTGGGTGTATGCCGGGAAGTTTTCGAGCAAACTTTTTACACCACCCGGTGTAAAAAAGCAAATAACATCATAGTTACGACCAATTACTTCCTTAATATCGTTACTGATAATTTTGTAAAGCACGGGAGTGGCAAACTCACAGTTGTGCATTTTTAGCCAGTTTGTAATTTCACTGTCAAAAGATTCTGAGCAAGGATATAGAAACTTCTCGTTGTCTTTGTGTTTGTTAATGACGTCAAAAAGGCTCTTATTGGTTCCATCAGCACCATAAAAAACTTTTCGTTTTCTATACAGTATGAACTTTTGAAGGTACAAGGCCACAGCTTCAGTAATGCAGAAGTACTTGGTATCCTGAGAAACTGTAGTTTTCATTTCATCGCAAATGCGAAAAAAGTGGTCAATGGCATTTCGGCTAGTAAATATAACGGCGGAGTAAGCGGCAATATCTATCTTTTGCCTTCTAAAATCTTTGGAGGCAATACCTTCAACCACTATAAAAGGAAAGAAATCGATGTTTAAACTATACTTTTTAGCAAGGTCGAAGTAGGGAGATTTAAGTCCCTCAGGTTTAGGCTGAGCTATAAGTATTTTTTTAACTTTTCTGGGTGCAGCTACCACCAGCTTTTCGTGTATGGCCATACTTATTTTACCTGATTGATATACTCAAAGTTAAAGATTTTTAACAATAAAAACGCTAACTGCTTTATATATAAGCATTAACGGCAATATCTCCATTGCCAATATGTATAACACGAAGTGAAAACGGCTCACATTCAACTTGTGTTGCAACAACCCATACGACCTAAAAAACCTTAGCAGCAAGAGTATCCCCACCATTAAAAATGACAGCACCGCCGCAATATCTGCAATACTGGCTTCTGAAAAAGACAAAATAACAATAATTGGTAGCAGGCAAATTCCTATTATTTTGTTGATCAAAAATAAGACGAACGTATAGGTATCGGCTTCGGTATGGTAACCAGTAACCCAACCCACAAATTTGAGTGTAAGATATTTTACAATATACACACTCATAAATATGGCAATGCAAGAACCTAGCAATATCCAATCTATGTCATTCCCCGGCGTGCCTAATCTTTCGAATAAAAAATACACATAAAAGCCTCCTGCCAATAAAAAAATGAGGTTAAAGAACAGTGAGGGTAGTTTAGATTGTAATAACTGATCTGTAAGTTGGCTCTGCCGCAATGAACTATTGAAAAATACCCTGAATAAGGTTGTAAAATAACGGTCATACACAGTTCTTATGATGCCGAAGAAAAATATCAAACCTGCCAGTAAATAAAACAGGGCATCTTTTTGTGGGGGATTGCGTTGTTTTATGATAAAGCTCGTGGGCGCATCCTTTGTATTTATGTAACTGTTCTCTTCAAGCAATTTTTGGAGTACTGTAGATGTTACTTCGGGTTGCACCGGTAAACTGTCAATTGCCCTTGTAGCTGAGTCAGCCAGTGGGAGTACCACCGAGTCTACCTGCTGGGCAAAAGCGAAGCAGTAAGCGATTGTAAAAAATATGAAGAGGTAAAAATGCTTCAAAGGGGAAATATGTTTTGGGCTGCAAAAATAACGGGCATTTTTCTAAATTTATTAAAAGTAGTTGATATACCCGAAATGAAGTTTGGAGGCCTCCCGGATGTTGAATTTCACATCATCCCGTTTACCCAGGGCATAACTTACATTAAGCAGACCGGCCTTTGTTTCAAAGAGAATACCCAAACCGGCACCTACAAATTGGTTGTTTATATTTACGGCCTGGTATTTATTTTTTACCATCCCTATATCGGTAAAGGCAAATAAGTACGAGTTGAGGCCTACCAGGTACCTGTACTCTGCTGTAAATACTGCATAGCGGCTTGCATATATACTTTCTTCATTAAACCCTCGTAACAACTTATAGCCACCAATTTGAAAAAGCTCGTTCCTAAAAATTTGGGGACTGTTATAGTACCCACCATTCAAAGAGGTCTTAATGGTACCTGATTTTGAAAGCGGAAAAAAATGAGCAGCTGAAGCCTTGATGCGCACCTGGTAATTTTTAGATTTTACAGAATCATACAGACTTGCGTAATTAAAATTTGGATCCTTGATGGCGGTAATATCGCTGTTTTGACGAATGTTTTTAACACCCACTACGGTTGAAATATTTATCTCGTTTCCACTTCGGGGGTTGAACCTATAATTAGTGGCATTCAACTCATAATTGATACCCACATTTACCGCACTCACATCAATATTAACGGGCAGCTCTTTTTGTTGTTTAATAAAATTAGTATCGATGGCACCAGACAAGAGTGTATTATTTTGCCATTGCAAAAACAATTTACCATGCTGGTTGGCTGAAAGGTTGTATTGAATACCTGCCTGCGCATTCACCTGTAAAAAATTAGAATCTTTTTTGAATAGATCGAATAAAAAATTGATCCCAAAGGGCGATCGAAAGATATAGGGCTTGGTAAAGCCAAGGTTTAGGCGGGGAGATTTCGGCTGCAACTGTTGCCATTTTAAAAGTATCTCTTCGGCGCCGCCAAACATATTTTTAAGATCAAGGTTTACATCGCCGGTTAGTTGCAGCTTGCTGTTTTCTGAAGATGCCGGCAAAAAGCCGATCAGGAAATTAACCTGGCTGCTTTTTCTGGGCTGGGCATACAAATTTAATACTGCACCGCTACCCAACATGGTAAGATCAGACGGTTGTACAGGCGTAAGAAAAGGCAGTTCCAACAGACGTTTATCGACCTCCTGCAATTTTGTTTTATTGTAAATGCTACCGTTCGGTATGCTCAAATATTTTTGCAAGAAGGTTTTGTCCAATTTTACTGTGCCATACATGCGAATGCTGTCTACATGGTATAATACGCCCTTTTCTGCCTGCAGTATAGCCTTCATATTGCCCGCCT
>JBBSJJ010000043.1:0-32220 GCA_038257335.1 Chitinophagales bacterium
AATAACAATTGCCTGGCTTCTCCCAACGATTTAAAATGAAGGGCTATTTCCTCGTTAGAATCCAGGGACTGTTCGGCAACTTTTTTGCCCCCAATGGCAAGAAATAAATGGGTGAAATTATTCAGTACTCCGGGATTAGCGGCTGTTTGCCCCAGGTAGTGAAAACTTTCGAAGCTATAACCCGTTTCTTCCATCAACTCCCGGGCAATGGCTAGCTGGGGTGCTTCGCCTTCATCTACAAAACCGCCTGGCAGCTCCAATATTTTTTTACCGATGGGGTGGCGATACTGCTCTACCATCAACACTTCATTGTTTTCGGTGATGGCCATGGCACATACGCTTACAGGTAGTTCAACTACAAAATAAGGATCCACCACCTTCCCATCGGGAGTTTCATAAGCATCTTTGCGTGCGGTAAAATAGTGGTGCTTGCTTATGAATTCTGTGCTGAGCGTTTTGAAAGAAGGCATAACTAATATTGTAAAAAATGGATGATTGTGTGATTATAAAACAGCGGAAGAAGAAAGACAAAGATTCTGATGATTCAAAATTACTTGCTTGAGCAGTTCGGTAATTCGTTGCCAAAAATATACTGCACAAGAGAATGAGCCCGCATAAAGGACGGGGCAAGCTACAACGATGATCCCATACGTACGGGATAAAGAACAATTGCCGGGTACAAAAAATAATTCTTCCTAACCCGCAAACTAAGCCAGCTTTCAGCCGGGAATTACAAACGGAATTTTTACATGCGCCACATGGTGACGGCCATGCCAGGCATACATGCCAAGCAGGTACCAGAGTGTAATCGTCTTTTGATGCTCCGGGTGAAATACGGTGCGACTCCAATCTCCTTCCTTCATATTTTTCAATATTTCATGCAGGCGGAGATGTAAAGAAAACAATAGCGTGATGGAAATATTAATTGGAAGATTTTTAGTGTCGGCCAGTTGTGCCCAGGCATTTTCGTCGTATGGCTTGATGGTAGGGTTGTCTTCTGTGAGCCCAAGTTTAAAACGTATGTAGGCATTCATATGACTGTCTGCTACATGGTGTATAACCTGCGATCTCGTCCAGCCACCTGGCCGGTATGGCGACTGCAAAGCGGTTTCATCTAAATTTAAAATAGCGTGCTCCAAATGCATCGGAAGTGTTTGTATATCCAACAACCATTCTCCCAGTTGTTTATGGGAGAATGGTTGCTCAATATATTTGCCGATGGGGTATTGAAGTTGCTCCATCTTTATTTAGTTGCAGGTTTAATGTTCAATAATTCGATTTCGAAAACGAGGGCAGCTCCCGGAGGAATGGCAGCGCCTGCTCCCCTATCGCCATAGGCAAGGTCGCTTGGGATGGCAACTTTCCATTTGTCGCCTGTTGTCATCAGCTGCAAAATTTCTGTCCAGCCGCGGATAACGCCGCCTACAGGAAATTCTGCAGGCTCGCCCCTGTCGGTAGATGCGTCGAATTTGGTACCGTCAATCAAAGTGCCCATATAGTGTACTACTACAGTATCCAGCGCAGTTGGCTTCATGCCATTGGCTTCCCCGGTTTTCAGTACTTCGTATTGCAGGCCATTAGGAAGTGTTGTTACACCAGGTCTTTTTTTATTAGCATTCAGAAATGCGAGGCCTTTATTTTTTTCGCCAGCAGATTTTTTCTGCGACAGCTCCTGCATTTTTGATTGCAAGGTCATATTTGCCTGATCTTCTGTTAAAGAGAGTTTCCGTCCTTTTAGCACATCATCAATGGCTTTTTGCATGAGTGTACCATTAATGCTGGTAACACCCTGCTGTTTCATGCTGGTAGCAATATTGTAGCCTACTGCGTAACTAAAACTATCAGTACTGTTTTTCATCACCGGCGCAACAGAAACTGATTTCGCAACTGGTTTAGCTGCCGTTTTTACTACCGGCTTTTTGGTTTGAGCAATTGAACCGAAAGATACGGCTACAGCGGCCAGGAGGCACATGGCTGTTTTTTTCATCGTGGTTGTCTATTTTAAATTTTTAAAATGTTTTACAAATAAAAGCACTTTTATTCATCCCTCATCTCCTTGCCTGTTAAATGTATAAAAACATCTTCCAAACTGGCGGCCTTCACCTGTTTTGGACGTTCAAACCCACTAGTCACAAGATCGTCTATCATTTTATCGGGTGAGTCTAATTGTATGATCTTACCCTCATCCAGGATAGCAATACGATCGCAGAGTTGCTCTGCTTCATCCATATAATGTGTGGTGAGTATTACCGTAGCGCCATTGTTTCTTATTTCTTTGATAAGCTCCCAAAGGTTTCTGCGTGCCTGCGGGTCGAGGCCTGTAGTGGGCTCATCGAGGAAAACTATTTTTGGCTGGTTGATGAGCGTTGTGGCAATGGAGAAACGTTGTCGCTGGCCACCGCTTAATTCTTTGCTTTTGTTTTTTGCTTTGTCCTGCAGGTTTACTTTCTTTAGCAACTCCATTGGGTCTACTTTCTTATTGTAAAGGCCTCCAAACAAATGTATGAGCTCTACAAGGTTTAGGCCGGGGTAAAAGCCGGAAGACTGCAATTGTACACCTATGATTTTTTTAATATCGTCTGCTTGTTTATCAAGGTCGAACCCACCTATCATCACATGGCCGCTGGTCTTGATGCGCAGCGTTTCCATGATTTCGAGTGTGGTAGATTTGCCAGCGCCATTAGGACCGAGCAGCCCGAAGATTTCGCCCTCGTATACATCAAAAGAAATATCCTTAACAGCCTTGAAGTTGCCGTAGTTCTTCACCAAATTTTTTACCGAAATAATTGTGTTCACTTGCCTGTTTTTAATAGTGCCGAATTAAATATTTAATTTCCATGGTGGATATAGGTCTCCAGCTCTTCCATCATTTTTAAACTGCCCACAAAAAATGGTGTGCGCTCGTGAAGGCTTTGTGGCACAATGTCTAATATGCGCTGTATGCCGTCTGTAGATTTTCCACCAGCTACTTCTACTATAAAAGCACAAGGGTTGCATTCATACATCAGGCGTAGTTTACCCTTTGGGCGATCCATGGTGCCTGGATACATAAAGATTCCGCCCCTTATGAGGTTGCGGTGCACATCGCTTACCATGCTTCCAATGTAGCGCTGCGTATACGGGCCGCCGTTGGTCTTATCTTTTTTCTGGCAAACATTGATGTACTGTCGCACATTTTCTTCGTATTGAAAATAATTACCGTGGTTCACCGAATACATTTTACCAATTTCCGGGCATTTGATGTCTGGATGGCTGAGGGTAAATTCTCCAATAGACTGGTCGAGCGTGAAACCGTTTACACCGCGGCGGGTAGCATACACTAGCATGGTTGACGATCCGTAAATAATATATCCTGCAGCCACCTGCTTGGTTCCGGCCTGCAAAAAATCTGCTTCAATGGCGGGAGTACCTAAGGGGCTTACTCTTTTAAAAATGCTGAATATGGTTCCGATAGAAACATTCACGTCTATATTACTGCTGCCATCCAGCGGATCGAACAGACACACGTATTTAGATTTATTACTAATCTCATCATCAAACACAACAATATCGTCTAGTTCTTCGCTGCCTATACCAGCGCAACTGATACCGTGCCGCAGCACACCTACCATTTGGTTGTTGGCAAAAATATCCAGCTTCTTCACTTCTTCTCCCTGCACGTTCATGGTGCCGGCATCTCCCAGTATATCTACCAGGCCAGCCTTATTTACTTCTACATTGATGCGCTTGGCAGCAAGGCCAATATCCCGCAATAAATTAGAAAGCTCACCAGTGGCGTGGGGGAAGTCCCGCAATTGCTGTAGCGTAAATTCATCCAGCGTTTGTACTTTTCTATTAATGGCCATAAAACAATTTCAATTTTACCTATTAGCAATTAGATTTGCAGCTCAAAAGTAAGGGGATTTTAAGGTTTTAGGTGCATGAACCTGTTGGCGTACCAAAATGTTAAGTAACAATAAATAGGAAGAGGGTTGCAGCAAATTTCGCAGAGCCTCACCTGCTGTTTGTGAAATCGCAATAGACAATTTAAAAAAATGAAAGTATTTAAGTTTGGTGGTGCCAGTATTAATGGCGTAGATAAAATAAAAAATGTGGGCTCCATAGTACAGGCGCACAAGGGCGAGAAGTTGCTGATTGTGGTATCGGCCATGGGCAAAACTACCAATGCCCTTGAAAAAATAGTAGACGCTTTCTTCGAAGAAAAAAAAGAGGTAGCGCTTCAATTATTTGAACAATTAAAGGACACTCATTTGAGCTTGTTAAAATACCTCGTTACCGTTGAATGGCGCCAGGCAGAAAACCAGCTGAAAGATTTTTTTACAGAAATAGAATGGCTGCTACACGACAAGCCAGTGCGCTCTTACGATTACTACTACGACCAGGTGGTTTGCTGCGGGGAACTTTTTAGCAGCAGCCTACTCGCCCATTATTTTGCCGAAGAAAAAATAAAAACTACCTGGGTAGATGTAAGAGACATCGTGAGAACAGATAATAATTTTAGAGATGCCGGCGTAGATTGGGCCGTTACAGAACAACAGGTAACCGAAACAGTTATGCCCTTGTTTGGCGAAGTGGATGTGGTAATCACGCAGGGTTTCATAGGCGCTACCGATGAAAATGAAAGCACAACTCTTGGCAGGGAAGGCAGCGATTATTCTGCGGCTATTTTTGCAAACCTGCTGGCCGCTGAATCTGTCACTATTTGGAAAGATGTGGAAGCAGTGATGAATGCTGACCCCAGGCAGTTTAAAGATGCCGTTAACATTTATGAACTCAGTTACACTGAAGTGATTGAAATGGCCTATTACGGTGCACAAGTCATCCATCCAAAAACCATCAAACCATTACAGAATAAAGGAATACCGCTCCTGGTAAAAAACTTCATTAACCCTGCCTTACCTGGTACGATCATCGGCAGCAAAAATGCAAAGAACCTGCCACCGGTGATTGTGTTTAAAGAGAACCAGGTGCTAATGCAATTTAAAAGCAAAGATTTTTCTTTTGTAGAAGATAAGCCGGTAGAGGAGTTGCACCAGTTATTTGAAAAAGTAAAAATTAAGCCGAACCTTTCGCAAAACACGGCTATTTCTTTGCTCTGCTGCTTTGACGATCATGCAGAAAAAATTGATGCGCTTGCAGCGGAGGCTTCTGTGCTTTTTGATGTGGAACTGGAAAGAAATTTATCCTTACTTACCATACGCCATTACGATGCAGCCAGCATTGAAAGACTTACCAAAAACAGAGTGGTTGTGCTGGAACAAAAAACACCGGTTACCCTGCAGGCACTGATGCGCTGATAAGTTGCAACTGTTGCTACCAAGCTAAATTGACGGGTTAGTTAAATTAAAAACGCTGCCTCCTAAAAAAGCAGCGTTTCATTTATAAGAAAACATATCTATCTAAACTTTCGCTTGTTCAATTAAACACATACTCCCCTTTCTGATTGACCATGATAACCGGCAATTTCTTTTTGGTTTCAAAATAGTCAAAGGCCGATTTAATGTTATTATTAAAAGCTTGCAAGCTTGCATTGTCCTTAGTTATATTGCTGAGGTAGTCTATAGATTTTTTTACATTGTAGCGGATAGGAAATACATGTACAGGGATAAAATCCTGCATGGCCCTTTCCTTTACGGCACTGGCAATGATAAACACCTCTTCCATAGGCAAATCCATCAACGGAATGCAACCAGTGGAAACACAATTACCGTGAATGTAAATACTACCACCAGGCCGCACCACATCACTTAAAATTCTATCGGATGAGTTGGGATAGTTCAACCCAAGAGATAAATGGTAAGCACTATTTGGATTGAATTCGTTGATATAATAAAAGCCTTCCGGCACCTGGTAATCGCCTTCCATTCTTTTTGGGCCCATGGTGCCACTCTGCATACACACTTTATAGGTTTTAAACAATTTAAAAGTTTCCTTGCTGTCTCCTTTTACCCAGATTTCCAACTGACGGTCGTATTTAAATGATCGCACATACATTTCTGCAGGGGGCCAAACAAGGTTTTGCCTTTCAAACTGTTTCTTTACGGAATCTTCTGTACGGTTGTACACCTCCCCCACTTTTCCTGAAAGTTTCCTGGTATCTGAAAAGGCTGGCTGGGCAACTGCTAGATGCGAACCAAGAAAGCAAAGAAAAAAAACAATAAGTTGGGAATATGTTTTTTGCATGGAATTTTAGTTGAGATATACTGCGCTTAACGTGAAAATAGAAAATTTATTGAAAACCTGAATGTTAAAATACCCTGATTCCCTGCTCAACAAAAATGCGATCTCGCCAACATTAACCCCATATATGTAAAAATTTCATAAGTTTCCCCGGGCATCCTGCTCCCTCTCTAATGCTTCAAACAGTGCTTTAAAATTGCCTTTTCCAAAACTTTTCGCACCCTTGCGCTGAATGATCTCAAAGAAAATGGTCGGCCTATCTTCCAAAGGCTTGCTGAAAATTTGGAGGAGGTAGCCCTCTTCATCTTTATCAATTAAAATTCCCAGGTTTTGTAATGGAGCCAGTTCTTCATCTATTTTACCAACCCTTTCTAACACGTCGGCATAGTAGCTGTCAGGAATGTTTAAAAATTCAATCCCCCGCTTTTGTAGTTCAGTCACTGTCTTCACAATATCGGCGGTAGCAATGGCCACGTGCTGCACACCTTCGCCGTTGTAAAAATCGAGGTACTCTTCTACCTGGCTTTTCTTTTTAGCTTCGGCCGGTTCGTTTATAGGAAATTTTACATAGCCATTTCCGTTGCTCATCACCTTACTCATCAGCGCACTGTATTCGGTAGAAATATCGTTGTCGTCAAAGGTTAGAATATTTTTGAAGCCCATTACTTCTTCGTAAAATTTCACCCAGGGGTTCATCTGGTTCCACCCCACATTACCCACGCAATGGTCTACGTACAACAAACCAGTTTCAGCCGGGTTGTAAGCACTTTCCCATTTCACAAAACCGGGCATAAAAATACCGTTGTAATTGCTGCGTTCTATGAACAAATGCACCGTTTCTCCATAAGTGTGAATGCCACTCATTACTATCGCTCCTTGTTCGTCCTTTAAAGTTTGTGGCTCCATGTAACTGCGCCCGCCACGGCTGGTGGTTTGTTGCCAGGCGTTGGTGGCATCATCAACTTTTAAAGCCAGCACCTTTACGCCATCGCCATGTCTGTAAATATGATCGGCTATTTCGTTGTTGATTCTTAACGGCGTAGTCAAAACAAAAGTGAGTTTGTTCTGGCGTATCACATAACTCACTTTATCTTTCAAACCCGTTTCCGGACCGGCATAGGCCAATGATTGAAATCCGAAAGCTGTTTTATAAAAATGCGCAGCCTGCTTGGCATTGCCCACATAAAATTCCACATAGTCTGTACCATGCAGTGGCAAAAAATCTGTTTGTGTTTTAGGTGCGTTGCTGGTATCGATATTTGTTGTACTCATTGTCTGAATTATTTAGGAAAAATGGCTTGTAAAATCAAAACACTAGTTGCAAGAACAACACGGCTATAGCTGGCAGTTGTTGCCGGCCGCTACATTGCTGCAGCATCCATGGCCAGCGCCGACATCAAAAGAGAGTAGCCGGTGCGCTTGTCGCCAAAATTTTTATGGGGATAATCAGGAGTCATTCACTCAAAGGTAATAAAAATACCCGCCCTGCTAAAGTTCCTGATTCTATATTTGCGCTATGAAAAAAGCAGGTATTTTAGGAGGCGGCCAATTAGGGAGAATGTTATTGCAGCAGGCGGCCAATTACCCCGTAGAAACTTATATTATGGAAAAGGATGCTAATTGCCCCGCAGCGCATCTCTGCCATCATTTTGTAAAAGGAGACATCAGCAACTTTGATGATGTATATAATTTTGGCAGGCACCTGGATGTACTCACCATAGAAATTGAAAATGTAAATGAAGATGCCCTGCAAAAACTGGAAGATGAGGGTGTAAAAGTTTACCCCAAACCTGCGGCGCTCAGGATTATAAAAAATAAGATCTGGCAAAAGGAATTTTATAAGTCGCATAGCATTCCTACCAGTGAGTTTGTGGTAACCCAGAATAAAGAGGCATTGCAGGCACACCACAGTTTTCTACCCGCTGTGCATAAACTGGCACAGGGTGGCTACGACGGACGGGGCGTGCAGTTATTGCACCAGCCTTCAGATACACACAAGGGATTTGACGAGCCTGCAGTGCTGGAAAAAATGGTCAGCATCAAAAAAGAAATAGCCGTAATGATAGCCGTTAGCGCATCCGGTGAAACCGCTATTTATTCCCCGGTAGACATGGTGTTTGATCCTCATTTAAATTTATTGAGCCACCAGCTTAGCCCGGCACAATTGCCAGAGAAAGTTTTGTGGAAAGCCGAGGCTATAGCATTGAAAGTAGTTCGGGAACTTAAGAGCCCAGGCATTTTTGCTGTAGAACTCTTTACTGATCATGATGACAAAGTGTGGGTAAACGAGACTGCTCCAAGGGTTCACAACAGTGGCCATCACAGTATTGAAGCCTGTTACTCCAGCCAGTTTGATATGCTCTGGCGCATATTGCTGGAATACCCGCTGGGCAATACAGATCATATAATGCCTGCTGCCATCGTAAATGTGCTGGGCGCCCCCGGTTTTGAAGGGGTGGCCGTGTATGAGGGTCTGAAAGAAGTGCTGGACATGGACAATGTATTCGTGCACCTGTATGGTAAAACCCATACCAAGCCAGGCAGAAAAATGGGACATATAACCATCCTTAGCAACGAAAGGCAGGAATTGTTGCACAAAGCCAACCAGATCAAGCATACGCTGTTTGTAAAATCTGAATAGTTTTTTTTGAGATAATTTTACCAGCTATAATTTTCTGATGACGTAGCCCGGCAAATCGACTATTTTTATAGATAAAAGATTAATAAAATAAATATTTGTGAGTAAACTTGCTTCTACCAGTTTTCGTTTGGCCCCTTTCGGCCTTTTTTGTATTCTACTCTTTTTAGCCTGCAACAATAAAGCAAAAAAAGAAGCTGCCGCTTCAGCCGGCCGCCCTACCGGCCCCCCGGTGTCGGCAGTAGATGCGTATGTTGTAAAAAAAACTCCCCTGGCAGATAACCTTGAACTGCCCGGTTCCATCATTGCCAACGAAGAGACGGCTATAAACCCGGAAATTTCGGGACGGCTTGTTTACCTGAACAAAGCCGAGGGTCGTGCGGTGTCCAAAGGTACCCTGCTCGCAAAAATTTATGATGGCGACCTGGTGGCACAACTGAATAAACTAAAAGTACAGGTGCAGGTAGCACAACAAACGAGCAAGCGCTACAATGAACTCTTGAAGATAAATGGTATCAGTCAGCAGGAAGCTGATATGGCCGGGCTCGACATCAACAACCTGAACGCAGACATCAATATTGTGCGAAGTAATATTATGCGTACCGAAATAAGAGCACCTTTCAGCGGCACACTTGGCTTAAAAAATATTAGCCCGGGGGCTTATGTAACGCCTCAGACTATCATCACTACTATCCGGCAAAACAGCCAGCTAAAACTGGATTTCTCCCTTCCCGAAAAATATAGCAACAAAGTTAAAATAGGGCAGATCATAGGTTTTACTTCTGAAGGAAACAGTAAAAATTACAATGCAAGAATTACTGCAACAGAGTCAGGCGTATCTGAAGATAACCGCAGCCTTACAGTGAGATCGATGGTGACCAACAACGATGGCAAGTTAATGCCCGGGCAGTTCGTAAAAGTAAAAACAACATTTGACCCCGACCCGGATGCGATCATGATTCCATCCCAGGCCATCATACCACAGGCAAGGGGCAAGAAAGTAGCGGTGTACCGCAATGGTGTGGCAAGATTTGAAGATGTGACCACAGGTGCCAGGGACAGTTCTAATGTACAAGTTACCAATGGACTGAAGGTAGGCGATACAATTATTATAACCGGGCTCATGAGTCTAAAGCCAGACGGCAAGGTGAAGTTGAATAAGATTAAGCAATGAGGAAGGTGAAAGGTGAAAGGTCAAAGGTCAAAGGTGAAAGGTGAAAGACGAGGTGAAAGGTGAAAGGTCAAAGGTCAAAGGGGAAAGGTGAAAGACGAGGTGAAAGGTGAAAGGTCAAAGGTCAAAGGGGAAAAATTCAAATTTCGAACAATTGAAATTGACCATTGAAAATTGACCATTGACAATTGACCCATTGACCCATTGACAATTGACCATTGACCCATTGACCCATTGACCCATTGACCCATTGACCCATTGCCAATTGCATATTGACATTTCACCTTTCACTTCTCAATTCCCAAAGAAATAACAACAATGAATTTATCTGAATTTAGTTTACGCAAACCAGTTTTTGCCATTGTTCTCAACATTGCCATTGTATTGTTTGGTGCCATTGGCTACAGTTACCTGGGTGTAAGAGATTATCCGGCACTAGACCCTCCCAACATCAGTGTAAGAACATCTTACCCTGGTGCCAATGCAGAGATCATAGAAACGCAGATAACAGAGCCGCTGGAAAAAGCCGTCAATGGAATTTCCGGTATTAAAAATATCACCTCTCAAAGTTCACAAGGCAGCAGCAATATTAGCATTGAATTTAACTTAGGCATCAGCCTGGAAGAAGCTGCCAATGATGTGAGAGATAAGGTTTCGCAGGCGGTGCGGTCCCTACCAAATGACCTGGATGCTCCGCCTGTAGTAAGCAAGGCCGACGCTAGCAACGACCCTGTAATTGTGATACTGCTCCAAAGCAATATTCGCAACGCCCTTGAAATAACAGAATACGCTAACAACAACCTTGTAGAAAAAATACAAACCGTTACCGGGGTGAGCGGTGTAAATATCTGGGGAGAAAAAAAATATGCCATGCGCATTTGGTTCGATCCTTCCCGCATGGGTGCTTATGCCTTGACGCCGCAAGATGTGCAAAGTGCTTTGTTGAGAGAGAATGTGGAGCTACCATCCGGTAAAGTTTCGGGTGATGCTACAGAATTAGGGATACGCACTTTTGGTAAAATGAATACAGAGGATGAATTCAACAACCTCATTATTAAAAATGTAAATGGTGCAGACATTCGCCTGAAGGATATTGGCGAAGCGGTACTGGGACCAGAAAATGAAGAAAGCGTTTTAAAAGAAAGTGGGGTACCCATGATTGCTGTGGCGGTGATACCACAGCCCGGTACCAATTTGGTGACCATCAGCAATGATATTCAAAAAAGACTGGAGGAGATCAAACAAGAGTTGCCGGAAGATATCCGCCTGGAAATTTCTTCGGATCAAACGATTAATATTCGCAAAAGTATCAGCGAGGTGAAAGAGACTTTGCTTATTTCTTTTGTGTTGGTGGTGCTCATTATTTACCTGTTCTTCAGGGATTGGCTGATTGCAGTCCGCCCCTTGATAGATATTCCTATTTCTTTGATAGGAGCTTTTTTTATCATGTACCTGAGTGGCTTTACCATTAATGTGCTCACCCTCCTGGCTATTGTACTGGCTACCGGGCTCGTGGTAGATGATGGTATCGTTGTTACCGAAAACATTTATAAAAAAATGGAGCAGGGTATGGATAAGTGGCAGGCGGCGAGAGACGGCTCAAAGGAAATTTATTTCGCCGTCATTGCTACCTCCATCACATTGGCAGTTGTTTTTCTCCCCATCATTTTCCTGGAAGGTTTTGTAGGCCGGTTGTTTAGAGAATTTGGAATAGTAGTAGCCGGTGCGGTGCTTATCTCCGCTTTTGTGTCGCTTACGCTTACCCCTGTGCTCAACGTTTACCTGAGTCGCAAAACTTTTAAACACTCTAAATTTTATACAAAGTCTGAGCCCTTTTTTACCGGTATGGAAAATGGTTACCGAAAAATGTTGCAAGGCTTTATGAAAGTTAGATGGGTAGCATTGCCCATTATTTTGGGTTGTTTTGCTATCATTCTTTTAATTGGAAGCCAACTGCAATCGGAACTGGCGCCCATGGAAGATAAGAGTAATTTCAGGCTGCAGGTTTCAGCGCCAGAAGGCACATCCTATGATGCCATGGATCAATACATGGATAAGCTGTCTAACTTTCTCATAGATTCTATACCAGAAAAAAGATACATCACCAGCATGACTGCGCCAGGTTTTACAGGCTCTGGCTCTGCCAATTCCGGATTTGTAAGAGTGGCCCTAGTAGAACCAAAGGATCGTACCAGAAGCCAGCAGGAGATTGTGAGCTGGGTAAATAAACGAATCCCCCGCTTCAACGACGGCCGTTCCTTTGCCATACAAGAGCAAACGATACAAGTAAACCGCCGCAGTGGACAACCCGTTCAATTTGTTATTCAAAATACCAACAATGAAAAACTCAAGCAGGCCTTGCCAAGATTGCTGGATGCAGCCAATAAAAGTAAAATATTGCAAGGAGTTGATGCAGACCTGAAATTCAATAAGCCAGAAATACGAATCAATATAGATCGACTTAAGGCGAGTGAGCTTGGGGTGAGTGTACAGGAAATTTCGCAAACGCTGCAACTGGCACTGAGCAACCAGCGCCTTGGTTATTTTACCAAAGAAGGCAAGCAGTATTCTGTACTGGGCCAGGTAGAAAGAATAAACAGGGATGACCCCAATGACCTGAAAAATATTTATGTGAGGAATGTGCGGGGCCAACCCATTTCTCTTATCAATTTGCTTACCGTTACAGAAGATGTAACGCCACCTACCCTGTATCACTTTAACAGGTACCGCTCAGCCAGCATCAGTAGTGGCCTGGCAGATGGCTATACTATTGGGAAAGGTATTGAAGAAATACAAGCCATTGCCGATACGGTACTAGACAATACTTTCACCACGTCTTTGTCTGGCGCATCCAGAGATTATGCAGAAAGCTCGGGCAATACCTATTTCGCCTTTTTTCTGGCCCTTATTTTAATATACCTCGTTTTGTCTGCACAGTTCGGCAGCTTTATAGATCCATTTACTATTATGGTTACGGTGCCCCTAGCCTTAGCAGGTGCCGTGTTATCGTTGTGGATCTTTAACCAAACGCTTAATATATTTTCGCAGATTGGTATGATCATGCTTATAGGTCTTGTAACCAAAAATGGTATCCTCATTGTAGAGTTTGCCAACCAAAAACAATTGACGGGCGATAAAAAAATACCGGCAGTAATAGAAGCTTCCGTAGCCAGGTTCAGGCCTATCTTAATGACGAGCCTTGCTATGGCACTGGGTGCGTTGCCACTGGCCCTCTCCCTGGGCGATGCGTCAACCAGCCGTATACCCCTGGGTATCGTAATTGTAGGCGGCATCATGTTTGCACTCCTGCTCACTTTGTTTGTAGTGCCTGCTGTGTACTCTTACCTTTCTACCAAAAAAACAAAAAGTAAATTAGACAGCCTGGAGCCTGCTCCGGAAACTGAAAAACCATTTAGGGATGATGATGAAGGAATTTAAAAAGATAACTTGTTTGTTTTTTTTGCTGGCTGGCCTTACGGCGCACAGCCAGCAAAAACTTACAGTAGAAGAAGCGGTGGCGGCGGCCATAGAAAACAATTACGATATACAGTTGCTAAGAAACGATTCTATTGTGGCAGCACTTAATAACAGCTATGCCTATGCGGCGTTGCTACCCAGGTTGAATGCAACTACAGGTCTGATATTTAACAACAACAATTTAAAGCAACGACTTGCCGACGGCAGCGAAAGAAAACGGGGAGGCATACGCTCTAACAACATTGCGGCATCAGTAAACCTTAACTGGACCATCTTTGATGGTTTTAAAATGTTTGCTACCAGGGATAAACTAGCCGAATTTGTAAGGCTGGGTGAACTGAACATAAAAAACCAACTGGTGAACACAGTGTCGGATGTAATAAAAACTTACTACAGTATTGTTAGGCAAAAGCAACAATTAATAGCCATCGAAGAACAGATGAGCCTGAACGATGAAAGGGTAACACAAGCTCAAAAAAAACTGAGTGTAGGCCTGGGAGCCAAGCCTGAATTGCTACAGGCCAAAGTGGACCTTAATGCACAATTAGCTGCCAAACTAAAACAACAGACACTCATAGATCAGTTAAAAGAACAGCTGAACCTGCTGATGGTAATGGCGAGGGAAACCAGGTATGAGGTGGAAGACAGCATTCCCTTTAGGAACGACCTGATGGTAACAGATATTCTGATGGCCGCAGAGCAAAACAGTCCTGAATTATTGGTAACCAAACAAAACATTAAAATAGCACAACTCACCCTCAGGGAAAGAAGAGCAGACAAATACCCAACGGTATCATTTAACAGTGCTTATAATTTTTCTAAAACAGAGAACCAACTGGTGGTGAATAATTTTACGCCCCTGTTCAACCGCAACCTTGGCTTCAATTACGGCCTGAGTGCCAACATTCCCATCTTTAATAATTTTAATGTGAAAAGGCAGATCAAAGCTGCCCAGTTGGATATAGATTACCAGAACACACTTTACAATTACCAAAAATGGCGCATGGATATTGGCATCAGCAATGCCTACAAAGATTACGAACTCCAAAAGAAAACCTTGCGCCTGGAGGAAGAAAATATTCTATTAGCCAAAGAGAATGTTTACATAGCTTCTGAGCGGCTACGCCTGGGCGTTACTACTTACCTCGAACTTCGGGAAACACAAAAAAGTCTCGAAGACGCTTACAATCGTTTGATAGCAGCACGCTATGATACCAAGCTGGCAGAAACGGAATTGCTAAGGTTGAAGGGAGAGTTGGTGAGGTAGGTTTTTGGGTTCAAGGGGTTTCAGAGGGTTAAGAGCCTGCCTGCCGGTAGGCAGGGTTTAAGAGGTTTAAGAGGTTTAAGACGTTTAAGACATTTAAGGCGTTTAAGATTTAAGTCGTTTAAGATTTAAGGCGTTTAAGGTTTAAGGCGTTTAAGGTTGTTAAATGCGGAAGGCTTTATTGTATCTTTGGTACGTTAATTTCTTTTGCCTTTTGCCCCCTACATTCTATAGGGGCAGGCTTTTGACTTTTGACTATTGCCTTTTGCCTATTGCCTATTGCCTATTGCCTATTGCCTATTGCCTATTGCCTTTTGCCTTTTGACTTTTGCCTTTTGACTTTTGACTTTTGACTTTTGACTTTTCAATTCTTACAACATGCAACCAACAGTAGGTATCATCATGGGAAGCCAGTCTGACCTTTCGGTAATGCAGGCAGCTGCAGATTTTTTACAGGGTCATTCCATTCCTTTTGAAATGACGATCGTTTCTGCACACCGCACACCAGACCGCATGCGCAGTTATGCTACCGAAGCAAGGAGCAGAGGTATCAAAGTAATTATTGCAGGTGCTGGCGGTGCCGCACATTTACCGGGCATGGTAGCTGCGTATACAACGCTACCAGTAATAGGCGTGCCTGTAAAATCTTCTAATTCCCTGGACGGCTGGGATTCTATATTATCTATTTTACAAATGCCGAACGGCGTACCGGTAGCTACCGTAGCGCTCAATGCAGCTAAAAACGCCGGTATACTTGCTGCGCAAATTCTTGCTACCAGCGATATTGCCCTTGCGCAAAAACTGGAAGACTATAAAAAACAAATGGAAGCCGATGTATTGGCCATGGCGGATCAGATCAAATAATTTCTTTCTTTTACAGTTCTGATACCCCAAACTTGAGGCCCATGTAAAAATGCTAGGCGATGGTCACCAATTCAGCTTAAATTTTCACCCAGTATTTTAGGGAGTTATCTATGTCAGTTCCCACAATGTGGTAACCCTCCGTTAGTTCATCTTCTACAATATGAAAAGTAACAAGCCTGGTACCTTCCGGCATTTTTTGCAATTGCCTGCACAAGTAGGCATTGTAATAATCAAAAAGTTCTGCTGAGTAATCAAGGCTATTGTCAATTTTGGGTGTACCAAAAAGGTTTTCATAAAAGGGATTGTAAAAATAAAAATGGTCGTACTTGCTAAAATCTAGTTTGGTAAAATTGCCCTGTAAAAAGGATGCATTTTCAATACCCAATTTTTCTTTTACCAGTTCGGCCTGATTCACCAGGGCCTGGCGTTGCTCAATACCTACAAAGGAAGCATGCGGTTTAAAGTGCGCTCCAGCAAGGCAAAACTTTCCTACGCCGCTACCAATATCCAATATGGATGTGTTCTTTTTTGTAACCAGGTAATTGGCTGCTTTTTTAGCCACTTCTAAAGGGCTCCAATGCCGGTAGGCCAATTCCTGTATAGAGGAAGGGTAAAGCTTACCGAAGGCTTCATCAGACGAAAAATAAGCCTCAATCTCTCTGTTATTTTTGGTAGGCGCCATCCGGAAAAGTTGATAATTGAAGAGTATTGTTTGTAAAAATACTTTTATAAACGGCCGGCGCAAATAAACGGTACTGTTTATTTATTGCTCCTGGGTAACAATACAAAACTCCTGTTGCAGACCCGACGAGTTTTCGTACAACATTTGTATAAAGTAGGCACCATATTGTGCATAGTAGGACAAAATATTATCCACCCTTTCCTGTAGGTTATCTGATGGAAAAAGCCCTGACTTAATTTTTTCTACCTGGCGTTGGTGTGCTTCAAATTTTTTCTTCTCGGCAACCAACATTTTCTTTTCCAGTTGCTGCAATTTTTTATGCGCCTTAGCAAGAAGGTTCTCAGTATGTGCCTGCAGCGTGGTATCTACAGTAGCGGCAGTGTTTTTTATTTTTTCATAGAGACGTTCCAACTCCTTCTTCTCTTCTGTCAAGTCAAGCTTTAAAGTAGAAGACTGCTTTACCAATTGCAGCATGAGCACATGAGTGGGTTTAAAAAAATCAGCCATGTTCATCTGCAGGGCTTTGATTCTATCTGCATTTTTTTTGTTGACCACCATGAATGAATTACGTAGAACCAATACCGGGTAAGGCACCCCTGCTGCTTCAAATACCTTCTTCAGTTCCAGCCAGTAGGCAAGTTCGCCACCACCGCCAATAAAGGCAATATTAGGCAATATCAGTTCCTGGAAAACGGGGCGCAAAATAACGTTGGGACTAAAACGCTCCGGGTGATGTTCCAATTCTTCCATGATGGCACTGTCATTAAATGCAACGGTGCTATTAACCACTGACCATTGCCCATTGACCTTCTCAATCCGCTCCCGGCTATCATCCTTTAAATAAAACAGGTTGGTGTCTCTGCCCGCAGCCTGCACCTTGTACGAAGCCGGAAAATCGCTCATCGTATCTGTTACGGCTTTGTTAGAAAACTGCTCCTGCAATTCTTTGCGAACGACGGGTATAAATTCTTTTTTTAAAGTTGCATTATCTGGCAACAGCACTACCAGGCCGTAGCCTGCAAAGAGTTCGTGCACCATTTCAAAAGTTGCCTGCTCAATGGTTTTATCCAGGCTATATGCCCTGCGAACCAAGGCCATCATTTCAGCCCCAAAAGGTTCTACCAAAAGTTGGCCTTCTATGGAATCGATGAGTTTAATAAAAGCCTTGTCTACTTTCATGCGGCCCACGGCGCCCGCCTGCCCGGTGTGCCAGGTATACTTTTTAGAGTTGATGCTTACTTCTCCCAATTCTTCCAAATCAGCATCTTCGCTACCCATGTAATAGACCGGCACAAAATGGCAATCTTTTATTTCTACTTTTAAGTCTTCTGCCAGTTTAATAGCATGCAGAATTTTGTAGATGAAGTATAAATGGCCGGTAAAAATATTAGGCTGATGGGCAGTGGTAATGGTGAAGGTATTTTCCTTCAGGAGGCTCTCAATATTTGCTTCCAGGTTGGGTGTGAGTGCCAAACCTTCGTATTGCTTTTTTAACTGCGTTACTAAAACCGTACGGTTTGTCAATGCTGTTTTCCTACTTGCAATGGCATCTTTGATACCCTGCAAGTTGGGTTGATGTACATAGTAAGGCATTAATGCCGGCGCATGAGAAACATAATCTGTAACGATGGAGGAGAAAGCTTTGGTTTGTGCGTAAGGTATTTGTTGGGATAAAAATTTTGTCATATGCTGGGTGCTGTGTACATACATAAATTATTGCCGGAACCAGGTAACCAAAGTAAAATTTGTGGTTTCTAAACAGCCCCTGCCGGGGGTGTGCAACCGCCGACAGGGCAAATCAAAAATCACTCAATGGTTTCAAACCAGCTATTTCAGAGTCTGCAACCACCGGGGTAAAATTATAAATCATAAATCTACCATCCTAAATCTCATCGCTGTCTCACTGCTCATACCAATTCTCCTTCAATATCAAAATCGTAGGCCTTGGTAATTTTTACATTCACAAAATCGCCTATTACCAGCTTCTTGCTGCTGTTGATGATTACCTCGTTGTCTACTTCTACGCTGTCAAATTCTGTGCGACCAAGGTATCGACCAGCCTCTCTTTTATCAACCATCACTTTAAAAGTTTTACCCACTTTTGCCTGGTTTTTTTCCAGCGATATATCCTGCTGCACTTCCATTATTTCAAGGGCTCTTTCTTCTTTTTCTTCTGCAGAAATATTATCTGCAAGGCCATGCGCACTGGTATCTTCTTCGTGGCTGTAAGTAAAAGTGCCTACCCTGTCAAACCGCATCTTTTCTAAAAAAGTTTTCAGTTCTTCCACATCATCTCTTGTTTCGCCGGGGAAACCTGCAATTAAAGTAGTGCGCAAACAAATATCGGGTATGCGTTGGCGTATCTCGCCCACAAGGTCTTCCATTTCCTCCCTTGTAATCTGGCGCTTCATGGCTTTCAACATACTGTTGCTGGCGTGTTGCAATGGCATATCCAGGTAATTGCAAATGTTGTCCCGCTCCTTCATCACATCAATAATTTCCAGCGGAAATTTAGAAGGATAAGCATAATGTAAGCGAATCCACTCCAGTCCTTCTACGTCTGCCAGGGCATGCATCAGTTTAGGCAGTTCTCTTTTTTTGTAAATATCCAGGCCGTAGTAGGTCAATTCCTGCGCTATCAGCATTACTTCCTTCACCCCACGCTGCACTAGTTTTTTTGCTTCATCCACCAACGATTCTATCGACCGACTCACGTGTGCACCCCTCATCAACGGAATGGCGCAGAAGGAACAAGTACGATTGCAACCTTCGCTTATCTTCATGTAAGCATAATGCTGCGGTGTACTCAGCAAACGCTCTCCTATTAGTTCCCCTTTGTAATCTGCTTCAAATCTCTTTAATATCAGCGGCAACTCCATGGTACCAAAATAGGCATCCACTTCCGGAATTTCCTGCTCCAGGTTGTTTTTATAACGCTCGCTCAGGCAACCGGTAACATATACTTTGTCCAGCTTTCCCCTTTTCTTCAACTCCACATGATCCAGGATGGTATTCACGCTCTCTTCTTTGGCTTTGTCTATAAAACCGCAGGTGTTTATAATTACAATGTTGTGATCTCTTTTGCTGCTTTCGTGCACCGTATCAATATCATTGGCGAGCAACTGCCCGCTCAAAATTTCACTATCTACCATGTTCTTGCTACAACCCAGCGTGATGATGTTAACCTTGTCTCTTTTTATAGTTTTTGTTTTCATAATAAGGCGGCGAAGGTACTAAAGAATGGCCTCATTAAAGCCCTGCTGTTACTGCATTTTAACAGGATCAGGATTTGCACACATTAGAATTATAAATATTCGATTTTATACGACAACCTATGTTTTAAAAAAAAGGTATTTTTGACGTATGAATTGGAGTGAAAAAACCAAATTGAGAGTAGCCATACTAGATTTGTACGAAGGAGCCGAGAACCAGGGGATGCGATGTATAAGGGAAATTCTAAACCAGTTTGGCGAGATGAATGGACTTAACCTTCACCGGGAAGAATTTGAAGTAAGAATTAACCAGGAGATCCCCGACCTTTCTTTCGACATCTATATATCAAGCGGCGGCCCCGGCAGTCCACTGGAAAGTGAAGGCAGTGCCTGGGAACAAAAATATTTTAGCTGGTTGAACCAGGTAGAAAAATTCAACGAATCTGAAAGCAATCTGGCCAAGAAACAAGTGTTCTTTATATGCCATTCTTTCCAGTTAGTGTGCAGGCATTACGAGCTGGCGAAAGTTGCCAAAAGAAAGAGTACTTCCTTTGGCGTTTTCCCCATGCATTATTTAGAGGATGCAGAAAACGAACCTATTTTTCAAGGATTAAAAGATCCATTTTATGCAGTAGATAGCAGAGACTACCAGGTGATAGAGCCCCGGCACAATCAAATTCAAAAAATGGGTGCATCTATATTGGCCATAGAAAAAATACGGCCACATGTTCCGTTGGAAAGAGCTATTATGGCCATGCGGTTTAACGAAAATATGATTGGCACACAGTTTCATCCCGAGGCTGATGCTGTGGGTATGACGCTTCACCTGCTTACGGAGGAGAAGAAAAAAACCGTTATTGATAACTATGGAGAAGAGAAATGGCGCTCTATGATAGACCATTTGAATGACCCTGATAAAATATTGTTTACTTACGCAAGGGTACTGCCCAATTTTTTGCACCATGCCGTAGATAAAATGCAGCCGGTAGAAATATAGATCCGGCCTCGTTATAAGTTCCTCCAGCTTCACATTTGTTATTGCATGCGTTCCAAAATGCCCGGGCAACAGGTTCCAATTATGTCCGGCATCTTTGTATGCCATCATTCTTTTCGTTATTTTAGCTAACAATCTACAATAAGTTAATTATGCAAAAAGAACTGAGGAAATCTTTTAATCAAAACTTTAGTGACGCAAAGTACCTGGCATATTTGCGGGAGGTAGAAGCCTTGCACCCAGGGTCGCTGGATTTTAGAATCGCTGAAACACCTCTTTTTATTCCCAAAGATTTTACTAATAAAATGTTGGGTGCCTGCAATGATATCTTAGACGTATTAACTGCGGATAATTTTAAACAAATTACAGACCGGAGTATTCCCGATAACCTGCAGATACCTGGCGAAGATGCGCACCCACAATGCCTCGTATTTGATTTTGGTATTTGCGAAAATAAGGAGGGAGAGTTGGAACCACAGTTGATAGAAATGCAGGGCTTCCCCACGCTGTTTGCCTTCCAGGCTTTTCACACAGAACTCACGACCGCTTATGCCCATGTGCCCGAAACGCACTCGGCTTACCTCAATGGATATAACAAGGAGAGCTATATTCAACTTCTAAAAGACATTATTGTGGGCACCCATGCACCGGAGCAGGTAATCTTATTGGAAATTTTTCCTGAACAGCAAAAAACAAGGATAGACTTTTATTGCACTGAAAAACTGCTTGGTATAAAAACAGTTTGCCTCACCAAATTGATGGCAGAAGGCAAACAATTGTTTTATATGAATGAAGGTGTGAAAACCCCTATCAGCCGGATTTACAACCGTCTTATTTTTGACGATCTTCAGCAGCAGGAAAACCTGGGCGACGTCATTGATCTTACCAAACCTTACGAGGTAGAATGGATGCCGCACCCCAACTGGTTTTACCGCATCAGCAAATTTACCCTGCCCTTTATTGACAACCCTTATGTGCCCGATACATTTTTTTTGAACGAAGTAACCCAACCGGTCAACCTTGCTGATTACGTACTGAAGCCGCTGTTTTCTTTTGCGGGTATGGGTGTGGTAATTGATGTAACACAGGCAGATATTGATGCCATTGATGATCCCGAAAATTGGATACTACAACGCAAAGTGCAGTATGCCGCTATTATAGAAACACCAGACGAGCCAGCTAAAGCAGAAATACGTTTGTTTTATTTTTGGAAACAAGGGCAAGCACGCCCTATCGCCGTGCACAATCTTTCCCGCCTGAGCAAAGGGAAAATGATTGGCACCCGCTACAACAAAGACAAAACATGGGTTGGTGGAACGGTCGCCTATTTCGAAAAGTTGTAAGGGGTGCAGTGTTATAAAAATAATGACGGCTTGATTTGTGAATGGTGAAAGGTGAATGGTGAAATAGTTACCATTGCTCAACCCCATTTCACCCTTAATTTAATACTAGTTTTCTTAATAAATTTAGCTGTATGAAAAATGGATTAGCCAGGTTTGAACATCACCTGCAAAAACTAAAAGCTTTGATGATACAGGCCAGGAAGGAACAAAACCCTGCCCTCTGGCTTTCTACCAACGATGCCCGCACACCACTTTTTATGCTGGAAGCATTGAGCCGGCTTTACAGCAGCCTTCACAACAAAAAGAAATTTACCCGGCTGAAAGATCAGTTCAAACTATTGGAGGATGGTTTTGGCCAGGTTGATTATTACGCCAGCTATGCAAAGATTTTTTTACAGCACCCAACGGTGCCGGCTCATTTGCGGGAATACATGCAGGCCCAGGCCAGGGAAAAACTGCAGCATGTAAACGATTTGCTGGCAAGCAAAAGCTGGGTGGGAGAAAAGCCGCAGCGTTTTAAAAAAATTAGAAAAAAATTAAAAAAAGCTGACTGGCTGAAACCGCAGGCTGAAGCAAAAGCCATCAGGGAATTTTATATAAACGAAATTGATGGCATAAAAAAATTTGTGAAAGAAACGGAAGGCCGCCTGACTGAGATGGAAGAGCATGTACATGAATTGAGAAGAGATCTCCGCTGGCTGAGTATTTACCCACAGGCTCTGCAAGGCATGATACAACTGGCCGAAAGTGGAGAGCAGGATACTGCTACCGAAAAATACCTGGTGACTGAAATAGTGCAATCTCCATTCAACGTAATGCCAGATGCTGGCCCCAATAGCTGGTTTGTGCTGCTGGAGAAAAATCATTTTTACGCCTTGAGTTGGATGATTGCTGAAACCGGTAAAATAAAGGATGAGGGGCTGCAGATATTTGCAGTGGCCGAAGCATTGATGCAAACGGAAGGCCTCAGCCAGGAAGTTGCTTACCACAGGTCTTTCGAGGTACTTGGGTTACCTGCTTCCCGGATGCAAGAATTGCTTTACCGGGCTTCCCAAATAATCACTGCATTTATGGACGAAAAGCATTTAAACAAATTGAACTACGCCCTGGCTAGGATTGAGAAATAAATATTTATTGCTACCAAAGGTGACTCATGTGGGGTATTTTTTGGGGGGCAATCCAAAGCAAGTCAGCAAAAAGTAATCGCATTAAAAAGCCCCTTGTAAAAACAAGGGGCCTCCATTTTATAAAAGTTTGTATTAGTAATTTCTAACAGTCATTTCTGTTCTCCTGTTCTTGGCACGGCCGGCTGCTGTTTTATTATCTGCAACTGGCTTTTCTTCACCATAACCAGTAGACTTCATACGAGTTTCTGTAACACCTTTGCTGATCAAATATTCTCTTACAGAACCAGCACGATTCTCTGATAAAGTTTGGTTGCTTTCGTTGGTACCAACTTCGTCTGTATGACCATCAATATCCAACATCAGCGATTCGTCTGCAGCCATGATGGCGGCTACATCATTTAAAGATTTGAATGACTTAGCCAATAATTTATAGCTACCGGTTGCAAAGAAAACATTCTTGGCAGCCATGCTCACTTTTTCAATCACCTCTTTAGCAATTTCAGGACAACCCTGGTTGCTTGCAGGACCACTACGAGTAGGGCATTTATCTTCTTCGTCGTTCACACCATCTCCGTCAGTATCTGGTATAGGACAACCCTGGTAACGAGCCAAACCTTTTACAGTGGGGCATTTATCTTCTTCGTCGTTGATGCCGTCTCCATCAGTATCCGGGATAGGACAACCCTGGTATTTTGCAATACCGGCTACATCCGGGCATTTATCATCACCATCTGCAATGCCGTCGCCATCCCTGTCTGGGCAACCCTGCAAGCTGGCAAGGCCGGCTACATCCGGGCACTTATCTTCTGCATCTACAACACCATCACCGTCCCTATCTAAAATAACAGGAACTACTACTTCTGCAACAGGTGCTACTTTCTTAGCAAAAGACTGCGCAAAACCTACACTATGGTAAAAATGGTACGCTCCATTTTCCGTAACGGGTATGCGGTACTGTGAGTTAAGTAAAAGAAAAGTGTTGGGCACAACTTTCAATTGAATACCAACGCCGGCTGGTAGAAATGCACTGTAATAACCTTTGTATTTTGCTGCACCTACACCGATCGTAAGAAAGGGGTTGAACCAATATTGATCTGTCAACAATTTTACGTTTGCAGTTGCGGCTGCCTCCAGCAAAAGATTTTCAGTGCCCGTCACTGCCCGGTTAGGCAGGGGATAATCAACAAATACGCCACTCAACGTAGCAGCAAAATCTACATGGTCGCTAAAGCCTTGCATGTAACTCATGCCAAGGCCAGTAGACATCCGGCTGATTTTCTTCCAGTCGCCATCTCTAATTACTCTGCTTAAAGAACTACCCCTAAGAGTAGATGCAGTATTAAAATCATTGACAACGAAATGAATACCCAGGGTCGGGCCTTTCTTGTAGTCAGTTTGGGCTATTGCAAGGGCGCAAACAATCATTGCTACCATCGAAAGCATAATTTTCTTCATATATTGTCGTTTTGAGTAAACGCAGCAAAAATAGCGGGTTAGTTTTAATTGAAGAAATATTTTAACGGCAACGTCCAATGTATCTGAGAAAGTCCCAGCCAACAATTAATAGTATCTGCCAGCACCCTCCCCTACTTAGGTTTGCCTTTGAGCACTTCTATTTTTACCCGGGTAAGGCCCTGTTTAGTATAACCCAGTTTTTGGGCACCTATTTTACTCAAGTCAATAATTCGTTTTGTTTTCGGATGCAGCCTATCATTCGTTCTTACAACAATAGAGCGTCCGTTTCTGAGATTGGTAACTTTTACCCAGGTGCCCAGGGGCAATACATTGCAGGCAGCTGTAGCATGGGTGTGGCCGAAAGTTTCGCCGGTAGCTGTTTTACGGCCTTCAAATTTGGGGGCATAGTAACTCGCCTGCCCATATAAAAGCACCGTATTCTTTTTGGTATTACTAGCGGAAGATAGTGGCAAAGCGGCCATCGTTTTAGCCTGGCCGCTTACAGCCAATGTTAATACCATCAAACAAATAAAAAGAAAACTGCCGCGGGGTATATGTATAAATTTTATCATGTGGCGGGGATAAATATAGGAATCATTTCAAAGCAAAGTACTTTTCTCTAAGAACCTTGTCCTTGTTGTAAACGTCGTCGTGAAACATAATATTGCCATCTACAGCCTCGCAACTGAAGTAACGGATGAACAGCGGCAGCCGTTGCTTTAATGGTACAGTGTGCCGCTGTTTCTGGGCAATCCAACTTACAATAGAATCAGCTGAGAGTGTTGTACTACCTGAGTTGGCAGCCTGAGCACTGTCGTTCCTAACTATATAATATGCCAGGTTTTTCCAATCCTGCACCCTCACGCAGCCATGGCTCAGGCTCCGGCTCTTGTTTTTAAATAAATAGCGCTGATTGGTATCGTGCAGGTACACAGAATAAGGGTTGTTAAAATTAAATTTTATCACCCCCAAAGCATTGTTGTCTCCACTACTTTGACGCACAAAGTAAGGGATGCCCTTTGTGTAACGTGCCCAGTTTATAGATTGTGCATTTACCACATCTCCCTTACCATCGTATAACTGAAGGCCTTTACGGGCCAGGTAATTCGCATTTTTTTTCAAGCCGGGTAATATTTCTTTGGCAATGATACCGTTGGGAACCGTCCAGGTAGGATAAATAACCAGGTTGGTAATTTCACTGCTGATGTCCGGTGTAGGTGTATAGGGTTTGCCAATGATAATTTTAGAACGCATTACCAGTGAATCGTTTTCCCAAACTTGCAGGTAATACGAAGGTAGGTTCACCCAAATATATTTGCCCGGCATCTTCTCAGGCAACTGTTTGTATTTGTCTAAAGTGATGGCAATTCTTTTAAATTTCTCCTGGTCAGTATTGTTCAGATAGTTTACCAGTGTAGCGCACACCTTGCCTGTTGCTTTAATACCGTGTTCTTTTTGAAACTTTGCAATCATTGCATTCAGCTTTAAAGAATCGTAACTGGAAGCACTGGAAGTGGCCACCCCAGCTTCTTTTAACCTCTGGAGCAGTTTCTTTAAAAATGCTACGGAATCCTTGCCTGGAAATTGCAGGTAAGTATATTGCTTGCGATCCATTTCTTTTACAAAGGCGGGTAAACTTTTTTTCAAAGCCCGGTAATCTCTTAGGGAAGGTTGAAGTTGCTCTATAATTTTGAGCATTGAATTTCCAGCCGCCACATGGTTCAAATTTTCGCTAAAAAATCCGCCTTGCTTTTCCCTCCGGTACTTCCACGATAAAGTGTCGGTTTGCAAGCGTCCCTGTTTAAGATCCTGCGCCAGCCGTACGAACGCATCTGTAAATAAAATATCTGCCTTTGCCCAATGCAGTATGCTTCGGGCTTTTAGAGAATCCTGGCGAGGCGGGTTTCTAAAATATTTTAAAATATCGAGCTGGTAATCACCTTTGAACAAGCCATCGTTTTCGCAACTATCCAGGTAAGCCAGCAGGGAGTCTGCGCAGGGCAACCATTGCTCATCTATGCTCCAGATGGGGCTGTAGGCTTTGCTGGCGTAATAATAATTGAGTACAGGCAGTGCATAAAGGCGGGTGCTGTCATCTAACCTATTCTTAATGGTATCGGCTTGCTTAAGCAATGCCTGGATGGTTACTTGTGCAGATGCGGCATCCATCGGAGTAATATCGGCTTGACTATCTTCAATGCTATTGTTGTTGCATGCAAGCATGCACAGGGCAACAGCTACTATGCCAGCACGTTTACATATCGAACTACGCTTCATGTAAGCAGTTTAGCAAGTAATTTGAATAAAAAAACCATGAATAGCGCCCGAACACTTACTTACAAGATAATGAAACGCTTCCTATGTTTCATTTGCTGCATAGGAGTATTTTTAACCAGCCCGGAATCTGGCGTTGCACAACAGCAGGAACTAAACACCTACGGCCTGAGGGTCATCAAAAGCTGCCGGGAATTTGTAAAAGCCGTGGAGGCAAACCCGGGTAATGCCATGTGGCCCCTGCACACAATGGTGCCGCAGGTAGCCATAGATCTTAAATATGCCGGCATGGATAACTTTATGAAGCAGGTTTTGTACAAGCCAACGCACACTACTTATTTAAGAAAAGAAGCCGTGCTTGCCCTTGCCAAAGTTCAAAAAGCCTTGTTGGAGAAAGGCCTTGGTTTAAAGATATGGGACGCCTACCGGCCTTACAGCGTTACCGAAAAAATGTGGGAACCTGTAAAAGATGAGCGTTATGCCGCCAACCCAAAGTATGGCAGCGGCCACAACCGGGGTGCAGCGGTAGACCTTACACTTATTAATATGGCTACCAAAGCAGAACTCAATATGGGCACGGGGTTCGATCATTTTAGCGATACCGCACATATAAACTTTACGGCCCTGCCGGCAGATGTGTTAGCCAACCGCCGCCTCTTGCAATCCTTAATGGAAGTTAACGGTTTTAAGGTACTGGACACAGAATGGTGGCATTTTTACCTGCCAGATGCAAAGAATTACGGTCTGTTAGACCTCTCCTTTAAACAATTAAAAAAGCTAAACCAGCGGCTATCCGACTAAATTTGCGGCTGCTTTCTATTTACAATTAATTTGCAGCAGAATTTTCAACCATGAAATATTACATCATTTCCGGCGAAGCAAGTGGCGACCTGCATGGCAGCAACCTTATGAAAGAGTTGCACAAACTGGATGCACGGGCCGACTTTCGATGCTGGGGTGGAGACCTGATGGAGGCTGCGGGTGGCAAGTTGGTAAAACATTACCGGGAGCTGGCTTTTATGGGCTTTGCCGAAGTGATACAAAACCTGGGCACCATATTTAAGAACATAAGTTTTTGCAAAAAAGACATCAAGGCTTACCAGCCCGATGTATTGATATTGGTAGATTACCCCGGCTTTAACCTGCGCATTGCCAAATGGGCCAGGCTGCAGGGGTTAAAGATTGTTTACTACATTTCTCCCCAAATATGGGCCTGGAAGGAAAGCCGCATTCACAGCATTAAAAAAAATGTAGATAAAATGCTGGTGATACTCCCGTTTGAAAAAGAATTTTATGCCCGCTGGAATTTTAAGGCAGAATACGTGGGACATCCCCTCGTAGAAGTTGTTGATGATTTTCAAAGGTCGCAAGTAGCTGGTCAATGGTCAATCGTCAATGGTGAATGGGCAATGGTCAATGGTGAATGGGCAATGGTCAATGGTCAATGGTCAATAGTCAATGGTCAATATGATAGGAAAAGCAACACAGTGAACGACGACCCATTGACCAATGACCCAACAACCAATGACCCAATAACCAATGACCCATTGACAAATGACCCATTGACCAATGACCCAACAACCAATGACCCAATAACCAATGACCCATTAACCAATGACCCAATAACCAATGACCCATTGACAAATGACCCATTGACCAATGACCCAACAATCAATGCCCCCATGACCAGTGAGCCAATGACCAATGCCCTCATCGGTGCCCCAAAAATAATCGCCTTACTGCCCGGCAGCCGCCAGCAGGAAATCTTGAAAAAATTACCGATCATGCTACAGGTAGCCGATCATTTTGCCGACTACCAGTTTGTGCTGGCAAAAGCTCCTGGCTTAGCTTCAGAGTTCTATGAAAGCCTCGTGGCTCCTTACAAAAACGTGGCCTCTGTGAGCAACAAAACTTATGACCTTTTGTCGCAGGCCACGGCAGCCCTGGTAACCAGCGGTACGGCCACTTTAGAAACAGCACTTTTTGCCGTGCCGGAAGTAGTTTGTTACAAGGGTAACAAAATATCTTACCACATAGCCCGCAAGCTTATCAAAATAAAATACATTTCACTCGTAAACCTGATTATGGATAAAGAGGTAGTGAAAGAATTGATACAGGACGAACTGAAGGTAGAGAACCTGGTAAAGGAATTGAAGTTGTTACTATTTGACGAAGCCAAAAAAGAAACCCTGCAAAAAGATTACAAAAAGTTGAGAACGCTTCTGAGCGCAGGTGGCCATGCCTCGTGCAACGCTGCTAAAAGTATTTATGCCATGCTATCGCCCTGATTATTTCAGCAGCAGTTTAACAACGATGATGACCATTGCCAAAAGAAACAGGATGATAGATAGGCGGTTGATGCCATGCATGTATTTTACCCACTGCGTATCTGGTGCGTTGGGATCTTTTTTTCGAAGGTATAAGTATTCAGCAATTTGCCTGAGTATGCCCATTGATAGGTAATTTTTATAAAAAACAAAGTTAGCCTTCTAACAACGAAAGAAAAGCTTTGTTCAGTTTTCGGCATCCAAATGGGTGCGAGGTGTAAACCAATCTTACCTGGCTTTGACTTCCTCGCCTATTCACCTATATTTACAGCCAACAAAAATGTTACCATGACCAGGGAAGAAAAATTTATGCAAGAGGCGATTGCTTTATCTAACAAAGCCCTGACAGGAAGTGAAGGTGGGCCCTTTGGCTGCGTTATTGTAAAAGATGATGTGATCATCGGCCGGGGAAACAACAAGGTTACCTCTACCAACGACCCTACTGCCCACGCCGAAGTAGTGGCCATCAGGGATGCCTGCACCAACCTGGGCAGTTTTCAATTAGAAGGTTGTGAAGTGTATACGAGTTGCGAGCCCTGCCCTATGTGCCTGGGCGCCATCTACTGGGCCAGGCCAGCCGTTATTTATTTTGCCAATAACCGGCAAGATGCCGCCAACATTGGCTTTGATGATTCTATGATTTACGAAGAAATGGCTGCGCACATCAACCAAAGAAAAATTCCTATCAAATCTCTTGGCAGAGAAAATGCCCTGCAAGTGTTTGCCGCATGGAAAAATAAAGCTGACAAGACAGCATACTAAGCCCCGTTCTTTACCGCTATCATTTGCGCAGCAATGCTAATGGCAATTTCTTCAGGGGTTTGGCTGCGGATAGCCAACCCGATGGGCGTGTGTATTTTTTGCAACCACTCCCCGTTGATGTTTTCCTGGCGATAAGCTGCCATCATTTTTTCCATTTTTTTCTGGCTGCCCATTACACCGAGGTATTTAAAATCTTTTTGTAACAGGCTTCTTAGCGCAAGGTCATCTGTTCGGTAGCCAAAAGTCATGATCACCACATACACATTTTCACCTGCCAACACGAATGCAGGTAAATCTGCAAAGGACCTCAACAAGTTTTTTTCGTGGGCAAACACATTTTGCTCCATCGTATTGAGACCCTCTCTTTCTTCGTACAATTTTATGTAAAAATCCATACCGCTCATGAGCTTGCTCAATGCCAGTGCGCAGTGGCCTCCGCCGATGATGTGCAACAAGTTTTTAAATCCTGTTTTTTCAATTAACTCAAAATCGGTTTCGCTTTTTTGTGAAAAAGAAAAGTTTGCTGCTGGGGGAACTGCGTTATACACGAGCCCATCCGGGCTAATTTTTAGAGAACCATTCTGATGCTGTTGCAGAGAATTTACAAGGTCATTGATGGCTGCTGCATCACTCTCTTGCATTTCGTATAAAAATATAGTTTGTTCGCCCGAGCAAATCATTCCACTTTGTTGCGCAGCAGTTTTATCATGCACCTGCCGGTACATGCCGGCGGCTTTGTGCGTATCATTTAACACCGCCCTTGCCATTTCTACAAACTTGTGTTCCATGATGCCACCACCAACGGAACCTTGCAGGCTGCCATCTGCGGCCACGGCCATTTTAAAACCCTGCCGCCCCGGCGAGCTGCCCTGGCTTTGCAGCACATAGAGCAGAACTACCGGCACCTTGCTTCTTAATTGCTGCTGTATAAATAACCATGGTTGCATAGTGTATGAAAATTTTAGAAGACAGTTTCGCCTGCACCATTTGCCAGGCAGTGCAAAGCGGGTTGTTTGCGCTGGGTAAGTTATTACAAATAGAGATTACAGCAATTTTTAGTACTGGCCTGGTTACAATAAAATCTATGTTCTATTTGATAGGAAAAGCTTTTCTCCGCCGCTCCCTTCCATCAATAAAACTAGATCCTTCCTGCCTCAACATGACGGAGATCTCACCTGAGCTTATCAAAATAAATTGTACTGCGCACTAACCTGCAAAGCCTGCATCATTTCCAAAAGACATAAACTGGTCGCCCCAGGCCAGACGATCTTCTCCTGCCTGCACAGCGGTCACCTCCCGCAGTTGTTGCAGCGTGGCGCCGGCTTCCACTTTTTCCTGCCCTAAAAAACGCAGCAGAGCATAACTGATCATGCCAGTTCTGTGAATACCGGCAGAGCAATGAATGTACAATTTTCCTCCCTGCTGCAGGCGGGTGGCCAGCGCTGCAAACATCGCTTTTACTTCTTCTATAGCGGCACCTTCGTGTGGGCGGGAAGCAGAAAATGGAAACCAGATCCATTCCAAGCCGGCCTTACTGGCCTGGCTGCCAATAGAAGCTGCACCTTCATTGTCTTGTAACAGCGTGAGTATGCCAGTAGCTCCTTCTTTTTTCAATGCTTCAAAAGAAACCTTGCCGCCGGGCTTATGGCCGATGGCCAAAAAGCCATTGCTTACCGCCACCCAGTTGAGGCCGGTACTAAGCTCCCTGGCCTTAACAGCCTGGCTGATCTTACCCATGAGCGCACCCAATTCTTTTCCGCTATCAGGATGATCTCTAATAAATTGTTTCAGGCGGGTGCTGGCTGCCTGTATTTCATTATCCGTTGCTTCGCCATTTATAATGCGTGGTAGTAGGTCTTCTATGATTGCTTTCATGGTTTTGTGTGGATGAAAGGTGAAAAGTGAAACCTGCGGGAGCAATAATTCAATCGCCCGTCAGTTTTAGGTGAAAACTCAATTACTTCCGAGAAAAAAAATAGTTTCCCTGAAAAACCGGATCAAAGAATTTGAAAATATTGTTTTCGACACTTCCTTCTTGTTGACCATTTCACGCAAAAATCTAAAGTTAACTGAATGCTCATTTTATGCTCTCGAAAGTCATAAATACAACTATCCACTCACCTTGGTTGCATAGTCATTTACAGAAGTTAGGTGTATGGAGAAACCATCCATTTTGGTTTTCATGTCAACCTCGCTGCCACTTGCAACTGCTAAGATAAGGCCAGCAAATGTTTCGCTCAACGGATCTGGAGCTGCATCTTTTTGTGCTCTTAATATTTCTTCCGGAACAAATTGAAGCTCGAACTTTCTCCCCTGTGTTTTCTCAAAAATATTTACAACGTCGAGTGGACTCAATGCGGCTGGCCCACCCAACTCAATACTTTTATTCCTGGCAGCAGCATTATCCAAAGACGCTACTGCAAATGAAGCCACATCTTTAATTGCAATCC
>JBBSJJ010000044.1:0-32046 GCA_038257335.1 Chitinophagales bacterium
ATTCCCCATGCTTGGTAATGCCTCCAAGTGCTTTTAAAACGATGAATATAATGAATAACCCAAGGGCAACAGCTACAAGCAGGTTAAGCCAAAAGGGTCTATGTGTTAGAAACTTAAACATCCTGTATTTTTAATTTTTATTTGAAATATGATGCACTCGCTGCAGTAAACTATTTTATAAACTCTCCTCCACCAAAGCAGTGTAAAAATCCTTCAAGGTCCAGCCCATGGCCACTACCTGCTGCGGAACCAGGCTGGCTTCACTTTGGCCGGGCACGGTATTGATCTCTAACATGTATGCATAGCCGCTTTCTTCATCATAAATAAAATCTAAGCGCACAATACCTTTACAGTTGAACACTGCATAGGCTTTACGGGCTGCCTGCCGTACTTTTTCAGCTATTGCTTCGCTTACCACGGCGGGTGTAATTTCTTCACTAGCTCCTTCGTATTTTGCCTGGAAATCGAAAAACTCATTTTTAGAAATGATCTCTGTGATGGGTAAGGCTACAGTAGCTCCATGGTGTTTAAAAACGCCGATGGTGAATTCCCTGCCTTTTATAAATTCTTCTACCAACACCTGGTCATCTTCCTTAAAAGCTTTTTCTACCGCAGCTTCTACATCGGCAGCATCTGTTACTTTACTCATGCCAATGCTGCTGCCGCCATTATTGGGTTTTACAAATACCGGTAATTCTAACTGGTTACAAATATCTGCACCAGTAGTGCCATCGCCCTTAAAAAGGTGCATACTTTTGGCCACATGCAGGCCAGCAAACGCCGCCACTGCCACAGTGTAACGCTTGTTAAAAGTAAGTGCCGAAGTGGCTGCGTCACAACTTGTATAGGGTATTTGGAGACAATCAAAGTATCCCTGTAATTTCCCATCCTCCCCTGGTGTACCATGAAGGGAGATCAATACTGCTTCAAAGTTTATTTTTTGTCCTTGTAAAGTGATGGAGAAATCATTTTTGTCAACTGCAATTTTTTCGCCACTGGCCGTGGGATGAAACCAGCCGGAGGGCTGTATGTCTATGAGGTACACATTCCATTTATCTGTATCAAGATTTTTACTAATAGCGTCTGCACTTTTATACGATATCACTGCTTCGCCGGAGTAACCTCCTGTAACCAATGCGATGTTTTTATTCATAGTTTATACGTGAATTTGTACCAAAGAAACAAAAATTACCGGTATGCAACTTTAATAAATCCTTAAAACTGGGTGCTATCTATCCCAATTCCTTCATTACCTGCATCCAGCACAAATTTCCACCTGCCGTCTCCTTGTTTTTTCCAAATGCTCACATAGGTTCCATATAGCACGGTATCTGCTTGTTTTGTATGAAGTGCATACACGCCATAGGTATAAGCCAAATCTGCAGAAGCAGCTACAAATGCATTTTGAGGCTGCCAATTCAAGGTGTAGGAATTATCTTCCTGTCGCAGCAAGTAATCAATGGCGTCGGCTCCTATTATGGGTAAATGGGCAGGCTTTAGCAAAATGCCGTTGCTATCTATATATTCCATAAATGCTGCTTTCATTCCTTTCTCTTCGCTCATGTCAGAAAAGGACTTGTCGGTTTTAAGAACAGCGATTTTTTCGTTTACAAGATTGATGGGGTTTGTTTTTTTGGAAGTACAACCAAAAGCCATAGCCAATATTAAAAAGAAACAACACCTTACCATAACTTATAATTTGTTTGCAGCAAGGTAATAAAATAAACCCCAAGGTAGGGCAACAAAAAGGCGAAAGTATTATGTAATACCCTCGCCAAGTGAGCAGGAAATATCACCTGCTTAATTAAGCCTTCCGGCTACGTAAAATTCTTAAATATGAAGTCTTTCCTTTTTTTCCAAAAGTTCGGCAACAGTTTCCTGGTAGTCTTCATCAGGCACACAGCAGTCTACCGGGCATACTGCAGCACACTGCGGTTCTTCGTGAAAACCCTGGCACTCCGTACACTTATTAGGAACTATGTAATAAATATCTGAAGCAACAGGAGCATTTCTTTTATCAACATCTATAGCTGTACCATCCATAAGGGTGTAGGTACCCTTTATAGTAGTTCCGTCAGAAACGGCCCACTCTACACCGCCTTCATAAATTGCGTTGTTCGGACACTCGGGCTCGCAGGCTCCGCAGTTTATACATTCATCTGTTATCTTTATAGCCATGTGTTGTAATTTTGTTGCAATTTAATAATAGTAAGATGAATTTACAAACAAGAATTAATTTGATGGTAAAGCTGGGTGAATATATGAGCAGCAGCGAGCCGGAATGGGAAGAAATAAAAATGCGTGCCTACCAGCACAACGGTTGGTTTACAACAGCATTTATTGATGAAGCATGTAATAAGATCGCAATTCTTTATTTGAGGGAAGAATTGCTTCAGGAATGGACCAGCAAATACAAAGTAGCTGAAGCGCCGGCCGAACAAAAAAATGTTGGTATCGTGATGGCAGGGAATATTCCATTGGTGGGTTTTCATGATTTTCTTTCTGTATTTATGATCGGGCACAGGCAGACCATTAAATTATCCGCCAAAGACCATGTGCTGCTCAAGCACCTCATCAATAAACTAACCCAGTGGAATGAAAGATTTGATAGTTATGTAGCCATTGAAGAAATTTTGAAAGGATGCGATGCCTATATTGCAACAGGCAGCAACAATAGCTCCCGGTACTTTGAACAGTACTTCGCAAGGTTCCCTCACATCATCCGTAAAAACCGCACTTCCTGTGCCATCATTTCTGGCCGGGAAACGGGAACAGAATTGGACAAACTGAGCGATGACATTCATCTTTATTTTGGGTTGGGATGCAGGAATGTGAGTAAAATTTTTGTACCCAAAGATTATGACTTTATTCCCTTGCTGAAGTCCTTTGATAGATACTCCTATTTTGCAGACCATCATAAATACAAAAACAATTATGACTATCAACTGTCTATCATTCTGCTGAACAATATTTATTACATGACCAACGACAGTACTTTACTTACAGAAAACGAAGGTTTGTTTTCCCCCATTAGTCACCTGTTTTTTGAATACTATGAAGATGTGAACAAAGTATTGGAAAAGCTGCAACAAAATGAAGCGTTGCAGTGTATAATTGGTGCAGGGCATACTGGCTTTGGGGAAGCACAAAACCCAAGCCTGTTTGCATATGCAGATGGAGTAGACACAATGCAATTTTTACAGCAGCTTCACCCATCTACGAAGACCTTACTAATTTAATGTTAAAGATGGCACACGGGAGTCACATTTTGTCAGGCGATCGTTACTTTGTAATAAAGGCACACGATTTGAATTACTGAAAGCAATAAACTTTTTACCATGAAATTAAAACAGATATTTTTTACCGCACTCATCAGTGCATTAACCACCATGGCTATTGTATTGGGCTTCGGGTCCTACTTTAAGTCTGACAATTCGTATGGCGGTCAGCAGCCAGGCGCAGTGCCGGGCAATTATAAATACACTGGTCTGTTCGACGGCGGTCAGCCAGGTGGCAGTGGGCCAGACTTTGTACAATCTGCACAAGCGGCCACGCCGACGGTAGTGCACATTAAAACAAAAACCAACGCCAAGCAGGTGACCAATAGCCTGCCACGTTCTCAGAAAAATCCGTTCGGCGATTTGCTGGATGACGATATGTTCAACCAGTTTTTTGGACCCCGTTCCGGCGTTATACCAGAACAGCGTGCATCTGGTTCGGGGGTAATCATCAGCGATAACGGTTACATTGTAACCAACAACCACGTGGTGCAAAAGGCG
Organism: Chitinophagales bacterium; assembly: GCA_038257335.1. Classification (GTDB taxonomy): domain Bacteria; phylum Bacteroidota; class Bacteroidia; order Chitinophagales; family Chitinophagaceae; genus Ferruginibacter. The sequence continues at coordinate 3,780 of JBBSJJ010000044.1, forward strand.
GATGAGATTATGGTGACGCTGAGTGATAAAAAAACATACACAGCAAAAGTAGTGGGTAGCGATCCTGCCTATGATCTCGCTGTTATCAAAATAGAAGCATCGGCATTGCCCTATCTCGTATATGGCAATTCTGACGACGTGAAGGTGGGTCAATGGGTGATGGCTATTGGGTATCCTTTGAACCTGGAAACAACTGTTACAGCAGGTATTATAAGCGCAAAAGCAAGAAGCCTGGGCTTGAACAGGGACAAAAGTGGGGATACCAGGAATGCAGTGGAATCTTTTATTCAGACAGATGCGGCAGTGAACTCTGGAAACAGCGGTGGAGCTCTCGTGAATACCGATGGCAAGCTGATTGGAATTAACTCTGCCATTGCTTCTCCTACCGGTTATTATTCTGGTTACTCTTATGCAATACCAGTAAACATTGTAAAAAAAGTAGTAGATGATATCATCAAATTTGGTACAGTACAAAGAGCTTATCTCGGCATTCAATACAACAATGCAAGTGATATGAGTAAAGAAGAGAAGAAGGGTCGTGGCATACCAGAAAATGCGTTCGGAATTTATGTGCAAGATGCTACAGCCGGCGGGGGAGCTGCAGCAGCAGGTGTTCGCAAGGGTGACGTTATCAAAAGCATTAATGGAGTTTTAGTTACCAGTGGTGCAGAAATGCAGGAGCAGGTAAGCCGTTACAAACCGGGCGACAAAGTAACGTTGGTTTATGTGCGCAATGATAAGGACATGAGCAGTGTTGTGACCCTTCAAAACAAGGCAGGCAATTACGATGTGGTGAAAGTAGATGCAACAGTTGACGTTCTGGGCGCAGATCTCGTAACGCTTGAATCAAAAAAAGCCAAGGAATTTGGCGTAACCGGCGGGGTGATTGTAAGGAAGATTAAAGAAGGGGTTTTGAACGATCAAACGAGAATGAAGGATGGTTTTATTATTCTGAAAGTGAATGATAAGAATATTGCTACGCTGGAGGAATTGGTACAGGCTGTAGCAAATAAAAAAAGCGTTACTATCAGTGGGTTTTATCCCGGCTATGAAGGTTTGTACGAATACCCGGTTAGCCTCGAATCAGATGGCAATTAATCAACATTAATATTTTACAAAAAAGTCCCGGCAAAACCGGGACTTTTTTATATGCTGAACTTTGTTATTTTTCTAATACCAGGTAACCTGCAGGTGGCAGCGTTATAGAAGCTTGTTGGCTGATGGTATGAGTGGCGCCGGTGAATGCATCGGTGTAAACGGCTTCTTCCTCACCTCCCTCAAAGTCAAATTGCAGCGGTTCATCCGTCATGTTTAAAAACACCATTACAGCACTGTCTGCATGTCTTCTCACATATGCCAGCGCTTTGTTGGCAGGTACTCCATGTATGTATTGGGGAAAGGAATCCAGCCCTGCTGCCAGGGCTGGATTCCTTTTGCGAAGCTCCAACAATGTTTTATAAAATTGATGTAACCCTGCAGGTTCTGTCCAGTCTATGGTATCCTTGTCAAAAAAATGTAAGCGCCTTTTAACGGGTAATTCCTGGCCGCTATAAACAAGTGGAATGCCATGCCAGGTGCAACTAAACACAGCCAATGCTTCAGTCCATTTACCATACTTTTCATATTCGGTTCCGCACCAGCTATTTTCATCGTGGTTGCTTGTAAAGTACATTCTCATGGCTTCTTTAGGAAAGTCTGTAGCATAATACTGCAGAATTTCTAACAGGGCGTCCAGGCTTTTTTCGCCCTTACAAAATGCTTCGGCAGCATGCATCCACTTCCAGGTAAAACTGATATCAAATGCCTGGTGGTAAGGAATATCTTCTGTTTCTGCAAGCCAGGTGAGGGCTGGCTTTACCACTGCCAACTGTGTTCTCGCATTTATCCAAAACGGTAATGGAGTTAGGTGTGCCAGGTCGGCCCTGAAACCATCTATGTCAAAATTGGTAACCCAATATTTCATAGCATCAATCATGGCCTGTTGTTCAGCTTCATTGCTATGATTGATCTGAATGACATCATCCCAATCGTAAGGGGCTTTAAAATTTCCGGCTTCATCTTTTTCAAAAAAGTCGGGGTTTGATGTGGCCCACACATTATCCCAGGCTGCATGATTGGCCACCCAGTCTAAGATTACTTTCATCCCGGCTGCATGGGCGGCCTCTACCAAACTTTTAAAATCACTTCTGTCCCCATACTCCGGGTTTACGTCTGTAAAATCTTTGATAGAATAATAACTTCCAAGGGTACCTTTCCTGTTTTTAATACCGATGGGGTGTATGGGCATAAACCATAATATTTCTACGCCCATATCTTTCAACCGGGGCAAATGCTTTGCAAAAGCGTTAAAGGTTCCTTCCCTGGTATATTGCCTGAGGTTAACGGCGTAAATATTAGAAGATGCCAGGAAAGAGCCTGCCTTAAATGTTGTCACTGTACAAATATTTTAAATGCTTTAAAGATGCTCCGGTTGTGGGTGTAAGTACAACCCTGTACCTTTGCGGATTATAACATACGATGAAGCAATTTACAATACCTTTTACATATCGCAGTTCCCTAATTTCGGCCATTAAGCAGCGGCGCAAGCAAGAAGATAAGATGAAGAAAGACTTTAGCCCTACCCTACTTGACCTAGGGCCCGTGCAAATTTACCTGGCCCGACATTTTGGTTTTTGCTATGGCGTTGAGAATGCTATTGAGATTGCTTTTAGAACCGTAGATGAAAACCCTGGCAAAAGAATTTTCCTGCTAAGCGAAATGATACACAACCCACAGGTGAACGCAGATTTGCTGCAAAGGGGTGTGAAGTTTTTGCACGATACAAAAGGGAATGAGTTGGTTTCGCTGAATGAAGTTACCGGGGACGACATTGTGATCATCCCGGCATTCGGCGCTACCATTGCCATGGAAAACATCCTGATACAAAAAGGAATAGCCACGCATCTTTATAATACTACCTGCCCATTTGTAGAAAAAGTATGGAACCGCAGTGAGCAAATTGCACGTAATAATTACACAGTTGTGGTACATGGCAAACCTACGCATGAAGAAACCAGAGCCACATTTTCCCATGCCTCCGCCAACACTGCTTCTGTAGTGGTAAATGATATGGAGGAAGCGGTAAACCTTGCACAATTCATTACCGGAGAAAAAGACTCTTCACAATTTTACCAGGAATTTGCAGGCAGGTATTCAGAGAATTTTGATGCTTCAAAAGATTTGCAAAAAATTGGAGTCGTCAATCAAACTACCATGTTGGCAAGCGATACGCAGGCCATAGCCGATTTTTTAAAGAGAGTGATGGTTAGTCATTACCAGTTAGATGAAAATAATGTTGACGAAAGATTTGCAGACACAAAAGATACGCTTTGTTATGCCACCAACGACAACCAATCTGCGGTAGTAGGATTGCTGCAGCAACCTGCCGATCTTGCTATAGTGGTAGGCGGATACAACAGCAGTAACAGCAGCCACCTTGTAGAGTTGTGCGAAGAAAAACTGCCTACGTATTTTATTAATGATGTATCCAAAATTGTTTCCAGCGAAAGTATTTTACATTTTGACCTGCACCTCGGCGTAGAAAAAGAAACACAACATTATTTACCCTTGCATAGGCCGGCAAGAATATTAATTACCAGCGGTGCCAGTTGCCCGGATGCTGTAGTGGAAAAAGTAATTGAAAAACTAGCAGGTTTATATCAGTCCGAAACTTTGTTAGTTAATGCAGCGTCATTGTTTGCATGAGATTTCAAAACCTTTGCCACCAGTTTTAATGCAAAATCCAGTTGCTCTTCCATACTGATATTCGTATTGTCTAAAAGTATAGCATCCTCTGCCTGGCGCAGAGGGCTTACTTCCCGGTGAGAGTCTATATGATCTCTCATTTCCAGGTTGCTTTTTACGTCAGCTATGGTGGTGTTGGGATTTTTGAGTACCATTTCTGCAAACCTCCTTTGCACCCGCACTTCAATGGTAGCCGTCATAAATATTTTTAATTCGGCATGAGGAAAAACGGTTGTACCAATGTCTCTACCATCCATCACGATACCTTTTCTCTCTCCCATTTCCTGCTGCTGTGCCACGGCACAGGTTCTTACTGCTGCAATGGCGGCTACGTCACTCACCTTCTCTGCCACCACCAAATCCCGGATCATGTATTCAATATTCTCTTCACCTAAAAATATTTCAGACTGCTCACTTTTGGGGTTGTATTCAAAATGCAGCCGTATGTGATTTAATGCTTCTTCTACTTGTTCACTATCCGTCCAATCTACGTGGTTACGCAAAAAATAGACGGTTACAGCCCTATACATGGCACCACTGTCTATGTATACATACCCTAAGGCTTTGGCTAATTGCCGTGCCAAGGTGCTTTTGCCACAGCTACTCCATCCATCTATAGTAATAATTATTTTCTTTGCCATTGCTCTGCAAAAATGGCTTAAAAATGATGGATCACAAAATGAAGTTGAGAAAATTTGAAATCGTATTTGCAAAGTATTCCTGTAAAGTAATATGGACGGCTATTATAAGAACTTCTATCATCACCTTGAGCTACTTCCTGGCAGGTAAAAGATATTCAAGGTTCAATAGCCAGCAAAATCAACCAGGTTCATTCCCGATAAACAGAGTGCTACCGACACTGGCAAAATCCAGCAGAAGAATTGCTTCCCAACATAAAAGTACGGCCAGCCCGGTTTATTGATGGAGTTATTGTACCGGCATGAGCCTAAGCCAGTGAATCTAGTTCCACCAGTAATTGCAACAACCTGCCTTTTTTAATATCTTCTGCAAAATATTTAACAGCCTGCGGCACAATGTACTTTTCTGATACGGCAGCCTGTCCTGCCTCTCTGCGCATCAAATTAGGCAAGTACACAAACTGAAGCCACCCGGCAAAGTCTTCGCTGCACATTATTTCCTGGCAGGTAAAATCTGTTACCCATCCGGGAGATTGAGTTTTCCAAAGTTGCCGTTCCTTCAGCTCTAGAATGATCTCCTGTATTTTGTCGTGAACTTGATTAGCACTAACCATGATGCCTTTATTAATTTTTAAAGCTAGTTTTTGCAAACTCGTTAGTAAACAAGTAAGAAGCCAACGGGGCAAAGCATTTAGCATAAGGAAGATGATAACCTTTAATTATCAAACGGTGCCGGCCAATGATAGAATGGAAAATACTTCCCGTAAAATTTGTATATTTTCACTATTACATGCATAGTTACCGCTTCATATGGCTGCTCCTTTTTTTACTGACGGATGCGGCAAGCCAGGCACAATCTAATGCCTACAAACTTCAAATATTTGGCACAAGAGATGGACTGATATCTTCTAAAATTTTTGCATTAAAGCAGGCAAAAGACAGGAAGCTTTGGATAGGCACTGAGTTTGGCGCATCCGTTTATGATGGCTATACCTTTACTAATTTTCAATACAGTTCATCTAACGAGCCCATTGGCCGTATACTCTGCATTGCAGAAGATAAGGAGCATGGCATTTGGCTTGGGGGGGATAAAGGGCTGTTTTATTTAAAAAATAATAAACTACAAAAAATAACGCCCGGCAAAGGCCCGGCCATGGCCGTAGAGGCTTTGCACACAGACGCCACAGGAAATGTATGGATAGGAGACATCAATGCTTTGTATAAACTTTCTGCTGCAACTATCGCTAAACTGAGTGGTAACGAAATCATCAGCATCCACTTAATTCCCTATGGAGCTTTTGCCAAACGTGTGTTTGGCCTTGCTAGTGACGATGAACAGAATATATATATTGCTTCTTTCGATGCTGTTTTTAAAGTTCATGCAAATAGGAATAGCTATGAAGTTTTTTGGAAGAATCCAGATCCGGTTCAATACGTGCGCTCCGTAGCTGCTACTTCTCCGGATAGTATTTTTTGGAATTGCCTTAACGGTCTTTCCCTGCAGAAAATTAATGGTAAACTAACACAGACAGCTTCCCGAAATTATATCACGCTCCAGGTTTTTAGCAGCCAGCAGTCAGCTTATGCACTTACTACCAATGGTGTGGGATTCATCAAAGACTCCATCAATCCCAAGGTAAGTTTTGGTACCAAAGCCAACAATGTTGTGTCTGCCATAGTAGATGAAGAAGAAAATATCTGGATTGCCTCCTGGGAAGGATTACAAAAATTTAAGAAAACAAGTTTCAGGCAATTTCAGATACAGGATGAGGTGAACCAGGAAGTTTTTTCTTTTTTGGAAAGGAAAAATGGTGAGCTCCTTTTTGGAAGCAACAGGGGTAAAATATTTATCAAAAAAGAAAACCAGGTTGCGCCGCATCCTACCATCCCACCACTTTTTCCGCTGGCAGAAGTGATGTGCCTTTACGAAGATACAAGCGCTAAGCTGTGGGCTGGCAGCGGCTACCAGGGAATCAGCAGCTTTAAACAAGGAGCCCCTAAACGATACCTGGCGGGCGGCTTTTTAAAAGACAATAATTGCGAAGCGCTGTATGCTCGCCCCGATGGAAAATTATTTGCCTGCACCGAGCAAGGGGTTACGCTTGTAGATCCCAACTCCCAGCAGCCTATGGTTGCACATTATCCTTTTCAAAAAATATTTACCCGCTATCCGGAGCTACTGGGATGTTTTGACAATGCTGCCGGCAACTATTGGTTTTATGGCAGCCAGGGACTTTTTAGTTTGAAAAATGGTTTGCTAATAGCAGATGAAATTAGTGGCATGCCCATTAAGAATTTATACATCACTAAAATTGCGAGCGATCGAAATAGTAACGTTTGGGTAGCTACCATAGGCAAGGGTTTGCTGCTATGCCGCAATGAAAACGGCAGCCTGGTACTACAGAAACAATACAATATTAGTACTGGCATGGGGTCGGATATTGCGTTGAGTGTATTGGTAGATAAAAATAATAATGTGTGGTGGGGTGACTATATGAGTGTGTCTACCCTTACGAATCCTGGAAAAGATGAACAACTCATTAGCTTCAGTGAAAGTGATGGCCTGATCTCAGCCTATTACCAAAGTCTAAAGTTAGCGCAACAAAAAAATGGTACTATCTGGGGACTTACCTCTATGGGTATATTTTCTTTCGACCCTGATAGCATACGCAAAAACAGCCTCGCCCCTGTGATAATTTTAGACCAGGTTCAAGGCAGTGATTCCAAAAGAAATTTTGCAAATACTTCCTATGCTAAATTTACCCACGATAAAAATAGCTTCCAGTTTTATTTTACTGCCGTTAGCCTTACTGACCCATCCAAAATTCGCTATGCGTATCGTTTGATTGGGCTGGATAGTAGTTGGACCTTTACCAGCAGCCGGGTAGCAGCCTTTAATTTTCTTCAACCAGGCAAGTATATTTTTCAGTTAAAAGCGGCCAACAACAATAATGTGTGGACCGAAAAACTTGTTCAATATAATTTTAGCATCACTCCACCCATTTGGCAAACATGGTGGTTCAGGTTAATACTGGCAGCACTTATTCTGAGCCTGACATTGCTACTTTTTCGCAGTAGGATTATGGTGATTAAACACCGGGCAACAATTAAACAAAAGATGGCAGAGCTGGAAGCAAAAGCGATAAGGGCGCAAATGAATCCGCATTTTATTTTCAATAGTTTGAATGCCATACAAGAAAGTATTGTCTTAAATGACTATGATACTTCCTATGAGTACCTGTCTAAATTTTCTAAATTGCTTAGACTGGTTCTCAACAATTCGGATAAAAATTTTATTCCGCTTAGCAATGAGATAGAAATGAACAGGCTTTACCTTGAACTCGAATCTTTGAGGTTTAAACATTCCTTCAGTTATAGCATTGTGATAGCTGAGGCCATTGATGCAGACAGCACTCTCTTTCCTTCTCTGCTATTACAACCGTTTATTGAGAATGCAGTATGGCATGGCCTTCTGCAAAAAGATGGCGAAAAAGTTTTGCTGATACATTTCTACGCAAGCAACCAGGAACTCCACTGCATCATTGAAGACAATGGAATAGGAAGGGAAAAGGCAGCTTTCATAAAAAGGCAAAAAATTGGGTCGCAATATTTTGAGTCGAAGGGTACTATGCTGGCAATGCAGCGTATACAACTGTTAAAAGATACCGGTGCAATTAATACCGAATTGTTGATAGAAGATTTAAAAAACGAAGCAGGTGAAGCAACGGGCACCCGCATTCATATTGTAATTCCATTATTGAAATAGTATTTTTACGTAACAAATAATCTATATGATACGCATTCTTATTGTAGATGATGAACCATCGGCCAGTAACATTCTAACACTGCTGATAGAAAAACATGTTCCTGTTGCAAAGAAAATTTTATGCTGCAACAATCCCCAGGAGGCGGAAGAGTGCATTCGAACCTTCAATCCCACCCTGCTGATGCTTGATATAGAAATGCCGCACATGAACGGCTTTGACCTTTTAAACCGCCTGGGCTCATGGGAATTTGATGTAATCTTCACCACGGCATATGACAAATATGCTATCAAGGCCATTCGTTTTAGTGCGCTTGATTACCTGCTAAAACCGGTAGACATTATCGATCTTCAAAACGCTATCAACCGGCACATCATCAAAAAAGAGTTTCCCCAACAGCAAAATCAGCTTGTAAATAATTTACTAAGCAACCTGCAACAGAAGGACCCGGCAAAATTTAAACTGGCACTTTCAACCATGGAAGGAGTTTTTTTCTTTGATCCTAAAGAAATTATTCGCCTTGAAGGAGAAAGCAACTACACTCGTTTTTATTTCACTAACAGAAAACCAATCCTGGTTTCACACACTTTAAAGGAGTACGAGGATATTTTGCAAGAGCATGATTTTATAAGGCCGCACAAATCACACCTTATCAATAAACATTATGTGAAGCAATTAGATCGGGAAGGATTTCTATTGCTTACTGACGGCTCACACATCAATGTTTCCCGTCGTAAAAAGGAAGATATTTTAAAGGAATTAAAGGATAGTGCGGCAAAGTAAAATAAAACATAAATAACACGCAATATGGCCAGCATCAAGCAGAAAGTTTTTTGCTGAATTGTTTCGGATCATTCCTCTTACAGCTGGTTATTCTGTAGAGCATCGTCCTCAATAATTACCTGGCCATTGTTTTACCAGGAGTTATTTTTTTGCTCCATAATTTTTTATCCGTCCCAGTATTGCGCCAGCAGCAGCCACATGTATCAAATTTATCAGTTGTCTTCCTAAATTAAAATGTTAAGAACACAATAAAATGATACAATCGGTGTTATTAAAGAACCAAACCATCAATCCTCCAGGCTTTCAACGATGTTAGCTGCTGTTGTTTCGTGTACGCAGTTAAACCCTAACCTTTAACTCTTACACGTTCGCAAGGCTGTATAAAAACAAATCACTTTTTTGAACAAAGGCTGATTTAGCCTATTTATGTAACCTAAAAATTAACATTATGAAAAATCTCTTAGTTTTTTTAGCACTAGCAGTTAGTTTCCACGTATCTGGATATCCTACAGCTCTCAAATCTTATCTCAGCATTTCACAAGAAAGTAACACGAACACTGGCTTTTCATTCCTCCGTGGTCACAAACAGGGGAATTCAGGGTATGCATTACAGTGGAGTATGACATCCAGCGCAAGCATAGATCGTTACGAAATACAATGCACTTACGAAGATCCTAACGACGAATATTCTAATTGGAGCACCGTAGGAACGGCTATAAATAACCGCTCAAACATCGTGAAGTTTACCCACCAATCTGTTATGCCTGGATTTATAAGTTACAGAGTAATTGCGGTATTAGGCGATGGCAGATCGACCATTACATCTGGTATCCATAGCACCACCATAGAGTAGTGTAACAGTAAATGATATTATATATTTCATCATAACTGTCCAACCTATGAAAAAAATTTTACAAGTCATCATCATCATAATTGGGAGTTGTCAGGCAGTTTCTGCACAAATTGTAGTTGCAACAGTAAGGGCTAATTTCGGCGTGGAAGCAGACCTGAGTGCCAACTACTATAACAATACTACAACACCCGCTGTAGATGATTGGTTTAACAACGGCTATGCGGGGTCAGGCCGGGGAGTTATTGACACAACCGGTGCAGCAGCCATAGTAGCTGGCTATTTTTCTAACCCGGCTTCGAGAAAATTATCTTTCGCAAGAAGAATGGCCTACCCTGCCTTCACCGTGTTGAACAATAGAATTGTTTTGGATGCCGTGTATTACCGGGATTACCACGGCATTGACTCGACGGTATTTGCCGCCGGAAGTAATAAAAATGGAATGAGTCCAGCGTTGTGGACAACCCCTGTGGCGCAATCAATCCCCGATAAGAACGACATCCTGGAAGCAATGATTCATGTGCGCAGAGCAGGCCCGAACGTTTCAGATTCACTTTGGCTGTTTGCGGGCGTATCCATAGAAAATACAACTGGTAACAGATTTTTCGATTTTGAGTTATATCAAACGGATATTTCTTACGATAAAGCATCAGGTACATTCTCTGGCTATGGACCCCATGCCGGCCACACTGCCTGGCAGTTTGATGCTGCCGGAAAAATAAGCGCTCCCGGCGATATTATTTTTACTTCAGAATTTAGCAGCAGTTCAATATCACTCGTAGAAGCACGGATATGGGTACATCGCAATATGCTTAGCATCACTCCTGCAACCTTTAGTTGGGGAGGTCAATTTGACGGCGATGGTAACGGAGCCACGTATGGCTATGCCAATATTCGCCCTAAGACAGCAGGAAATTTTTACACTGGTTTGCAAACGACCGCCCCCGCCACCTGGGCAGGGCCCTTTAAAGTAGTTAGGGATAATGATGCTGTGGTAGATAATTATGTTCCCGGGCAATTTTTGGAATTTTCTGTGAACCTCACAAAACTGGGTATAGAACCCGTTAACTACAACCAGGATGCATGCGATCCTGCATTTATTAGGGTGATTGTTAAAACCAGGTCTTCCACTTCTTTTACCGCCGAGTTAAAAGACTTTGTAGCCCCGTTTAAATTCTTCGACTATCCTCCAGTGGAGGCTTACAGTTATCTTACCTACTACTGTGGTACGATGCCAGTAACGGAGTTAAATGTTGTAAATCCCAATCCAAACTTCGTTTACACATGGAGTACAAACAATGGAAACATCGTGGGATCTAATGTAGGACCAGTAATTAGCATCGATGCACCAGGTACGTACTATGTTCAGCAGAAATCGAATACGAACTGTGGCCCTTCCTCTGTCGATTCTATCACTATATTGTTTGCTAATACTTGCGCCGTGCTCAATGCAAGCATAGCAAACCTAAAGGCTGAAATAGCTGCAGGTAAACACAAGCTAAACTGGAGCGCCAGTAACAACCAGGAAGTTAATAACTATGAATTGGAGTATAGCACCAATAACAACAATTTCTTTCCCTTAGCAACTGTGCCTGCGGGTGATGCTACAGGCTATGCCAGTTTCGAATTTCAGCATGCTGCTGAGCTAATTTCCTCCGACGTAATATTTTACCGTGTTAAGATTAACGGGAAAACTGGTTCAACCAGGTATAGCAATGTATTCTTGTTAAGAAAAGCCAAGGCAGCAAACATCACTGGCCTTTTGTATCCAAATCCGTCAAACGGGGACCTTTGGTTTAGCTACCTTTCGGCCAGAAAAGAAACAGCAGATGTCTTAATTTTTAATAACCTCGGAAACCTGGTAAGCAAAACGAGACTCGCAATAAATACCGGTGAGAACCTGTTGAAACTCCCTGCATTAAGTGGCTTTGCAAGAGGCAGCTACCTTGTAAGGGTACAAAGTGAGGAATTCAACATATCTCAAAAAATAATTCTGCTTCAATAAACAGTATTAAAAAGGTATAAATAAAGAGGGCCCTGAAAATTTTCAGGGCCCTCTTTATTTATAAGTGAACTATGCTTTTAAGCTTCAGATTTCTTTTCTTTCTTCTTTGGCTCATCCTTTAACTTGAAGTGAATTTTACCCGCCTCTTTATCTAATTCAGCAATTAAGGTATCTCCAGACTTCACATTCATGTTGAGGATTTCCTCTGCCAGGGGATCTTCCAGGTATTTTTGAATAGCCCTGTGCAATGGCCTTGCCCCAAACTGGCTATCGTAGCCTTTCTCGGCAATAAAATCCTTGGCCTCTCCAGAAAGTTCCATTGCAAAACCCAGGTTACTTAATCTTACCATAACACCTTTCATCAAAATATCAATGATCTCAAAGATATTTTCTTTGGTAAGAGAATTAAAGATAACCACATCATCAATCCTGTTTAAGAATTCGGGACTGAATGTGCGCTTCAACGCTTTTTCAATGATTGCCTTATTATTCTCATCGGAGTTCTCTACCCTATTGGCGGTAGCAAAACCAACACCATCTCCAAAATCTTTCAATTGCCTTGCGCCAATGTTAGAAGTCATGATGATCATGGTATTTTTAAAATCGACTTTACGACCAAGGCCGTCGGTGAGTTGACCATCATCCAACACCTGCAAAAGGATGTTGTAAATATCGGGGTGTGCTTTTTCAATCTCATCCAATAAAATTACGCTGTAAGGTTTGCGTCTAACCCTTTCTGTTAGCTGTCCGCCTTCTTCATAACCCACATAACCGGGAGGTGCACCAATCAACCGACTCACCGTAAATTTTTCCATGTACTCACTCATGTCTATTCTAATGAGGGAATCTTCGCTGTCAAACATCTGCTTGGCAAGAGATCGTGCAAGTTCTGTTTTACCAACACCTGTTGGCCCAAGAAATATAAATGTTCCGATGGGTTTTTTAGGATCTTTCAAACCTACCCTATTACGCTGAATGGCTTTAACTACCTTGCTAATGGCATCTTGCTGACCTACCACGGCTCCTTTTAAGTCATCGGCCATGCGGCGAAGTTTATCAGTCTCTGCCTGCACCATTCGTTTAACAGGTATCCCCGTCATCATGTGCACGACTTCAGCAATATCTTCTTCTTCTATAGGAAAGCGTTTGTTTTTACTTTCTTCTTCCCAGTCAGTTTTGGCTTTTTCCAAATCTTCCTGTAGACGTTTTTCGGTGTCTCTCAAAGAAGCAGCTTCTTCAAACTTCTGGCTCTTTACTACTTTATTTTTTTCAAGCTTGATGTCTTCTATTTTCTTTTCAAGGTCAATGATATTTTCAGGAACATTTATGTTTTTGATATGCTTGCGGGCACCAACTTCATCCATCACATCAATGGCTTTATCTGGCAGCAGTCGATCTGTCATGTACCTATCGCTCAGCTTCACACAAGCTTCCACTGCTTCCTGGCTATAGGTCACATTGTGGTAATCTTCATACTTGCTTTTGATATTATTAAGTATTTCGATGGCCTCATCTACAGAAGGCTGCTCTACTAATACTTTTTGAAAACGCCTGTCCAGTGCTCCATCTTTTTCAATGTGCATGCGGTATTCATCCAAAGTGGAAGCACCAATACATTGTAATTCTCCACGTGCCAGGGCAGGTTTAAAAATATTGGATGCATCCAGTGAGCCGCTGGCACCACCGGCGCCTACAATGGTGTGTATTTCATCTATAAATAGTATTACATCCCTGTTCTTCTCCAGTTCATTCATGATTGCTTTCATGCGCTCTTCAAACTGGCCACGGTACTTTGTGCCTGCAACCAACGCTGCCAAATCAAGACTTACCACTCTCTTGTCAAACAAAATACGAGACACCTTTCTTTGAACGATGCGCAGTGCGAGGCCTTCAACAATAGCAGTTTTACCTACACCGGGTTCACCAATCAAAATCGGGTTATTCTTTTTTCTACGAGATAAAATTTGGGAAACTCGTTCTATTTCAACTTCTCTACCCACTATCGGGTCAAGAGAACCGTTCTCAGCCATCCTTGTGATATCTCTGCCAAAATTATCCAACACCGGCGTTTTGGTTTTGGGTTGATTGGCAGCACCGGGCTTAGCAGGCTTTTGCTGACCATATTGTTTTCTTTCTTCGTCAAAGTCATCATCTTCGTTAAACTCTGCACTCGGGGGTGGCGTACTTGTTACAAAGCCCGATTCATTTTTGAACACGTCATAATCCACATCAAATTGGTTCAAAATCTGAGTAGCAATATTTTCTTTGTTCTTCAAAATTGAAAGCATCAAGTGTTCGCTTTCCACGGTGGTACTTTTCAGCGCCTTTGCCTCCAGCACGGTAATACGGATCACTTTTTCTGCCTGCTTCGTAAGCGGCAATGAATTGATATTTGCAATGTTTTTTCCGGTTTTGTCTTTTACCGCCATTTCTATTTCTTTTCGTAATTCATAAAGATCTACGCTCAGAGACTTCAACACTTTAATAGCGGTATTTTCCCCGTCCCGGATAAGGCCGAGCACAAGATGCTCAGTGCCTATAAAATCATTTCCCAGCCTTAATGCCTCTTCCCTGCTATATGAAATAATTTCCTTTACCTGTGTGGAAAAATTGTTGTCCATTCTGTAAGTTTTAATTTATACAATAATAACGTTTATTTACTGGTAATAGTTTGTAAAGAAATGCAAATGTTGATATGTTGAAAAGTTAGATATTTGCTGCTAATGATAGCTTTATAGAAAAATTTAAAGTCTTATTATTAAAGCCCTTTCTTGATGAATACGGAAAACTAAAATGTTTTATTTTACGCCCTACACCCTTAATTACTTTAAATGAATGTCAAAATAGATACCAAAGAAAAATTCAACGTTATAACAACGTTTGAGAAGGAAATAGCTGCTAATATGACAGATGAACTTCAGCATTTGCTGCAAGTATGCCTGAAGAAGGCTATTCCCCATTTAGTTCTCAAAATGGGAGCAGTAGAAATATTATCACCGGAGGCTGCTCAAATTATTGCGGGAATGCAACAGGCTTTTTATGAACAGCATCATTCTTTTGTTGTGTGTGAATTACAAACGCCGGTAGAAAAAATGTTGGATGAGATGGAGTTGCTGGAATTTATGAACGTAACGCCTACAGAAAGTGAGGCATGGGATATTGTGCAAATGGAAGAAATTGAAAGGGAACTGATGAATGACTTTGAAGAGGATGAGCCCAACCAAAGCAGCACATCTATCTAATAAACGGTCCAAACTGGTAACCCTTAAACTTTACACTGGTGCTTGCATTAACAATACTCGGCAACAACTCTGCAATACCTGCCTTTGGAAGAAATCCCACAGCGCAGGTTCTGCAAACCCCGGAAGAGACCTACTTAATTGATTGTGGCGAAGGCACGCAACTTCAGCTTACCATGTATAAGATCAAAAGATCCAGGATCAACCATATTTTTATTTCGCACATGCACGGTGATCATTATTTTGGTTTGATAGGTTTGATCAGCAGCATGGGACTGATGGGCAGAACAGCAGACCTCTGCATTCATGCACCTTCTATTATGGAAGACATTGTTATGCTACAGTTAAAGGCTGCCCATAACACCCTGCCTTTTAAAATTCATTTTTTTCCTCTGGGTGAGGAATGCAAAATACATGATGGAAAAAAAATATCTGTGGAATGTTTCAAGGTAAATCATCGCATAGCCTGTTGGGGATTTATTTTTAGGGAGAAGAAAAACTTGCGAAGCATTGACGCAGCTAGGGTACGCTCCTTTGAAATACCTTCTTCTTATTATGAGGCTTTACAAAATGGTGCAGATTACACCAATAAAAAAGGCACTATCATTTCCAACGAAGAGTTAACCACCGCAGCTACGCCTGCAAGATCTTATGCCTATTGTGCCGACACTTTGTACGACGAAAGCATTGCCGCAAAAGTAAAAAACGTGGACCTTCTATACCATGAAACTACTTATTTGAAAGACTTGCAGCAGCGGGCATTGGAGCGCTTTCATTCTACCACTATACAAGCAGGGGCCATTGCAGCAATGGCGGGTGTAAAAAAATTGCTGATCGGGCATTTCTCTTCTAAGTATGAAAATCTGGATGAATTTCTTACGGAAACCGTAGCTGTTTTTCCCAATACCGAGCTAGCGCTCCAAGGTACTTGTTACAAAATTTAATCGGAGGGTTTCACAATATAATTGTTGCCGTCGTTTACGATCCACTGGTAAAATTCTGCAAACCATTTGCGCCAGGCCTGTTCATTGTGCCTTCCCTGGGGATCTATGGCCGTGTATAAATACGCTTTGGAAACGGCTCCCAATTTATCTGCTACCTTCAGCATGTCTGCCAGGTAAGTATCGCCTTCCAACGCTCCCATATAAAAGAAAACCATCCCCGAAGTTTTACTTCCCACGGAATCTGTCATTTGATAAATGCTGTCTGCCGTCCAAAAAGCTGGAGAAAAAATACCTGCCTTACCAAATACCATCGGAAATTTTAAAAAAGCGTAGTAAGAAATAAGGCCGCCCATAGAGCTGCCTGCAATGATCGTATTTTCTTTACCAGGCAGTGTTCTATAGCCAAGGTCGATAAAGGGCTTTAGGGTTGCTACCAGGAAGTCGACATATGCTTCGCCTTCGCCGGCACCAAATCTTTCAAAATAGAATGGATTGTACTCCGTCAATCTCTTTGGCCCGTTGTCTATGGCTACTACAATGCA
This sequence comes from Chitinophagales bacterium, assembly GCA_038257335.1. Taxonomy (GTDB): domain Bacteria; phylum Bacteroidota; class Bacteroidia; order Chitinophagales; family Chitinophagaceae; genus Ferruginibacter. Next base: position 20,328 of record JBBSJJ010000044.1, read on the forward strand.
AGCCTTTTTACCTTGGCTTATCAAAGAATCGAGGCTTTCATCTACGCCCCACTCACCAAATCCGGAGGTAGATTCATCAAACATAGCTTGCCCATCTTGTAAGTAAAGCACCGGGTAGCGCCTGGTTGATTTTTCGTAACCGGCAGGTAAGTAAATAGAAATTCTTCTGCTTCGCCCCAGTTGAGGCATGTAAAACGCAGTATCAACAACCTTTACATTCGCAGACGCTGTATGCTTTTTTTCCTCCGGTTTAAAATCATCCTTCCATGCTCTCACATCAAAAAATACAGTAGTGTCTGATGTAAGTACAATGAGATGATTTTGAAGATCGCCACCTGTATTAGACGTTGCAACATTAGCCCAGGTGCCTCTTGTAAATTTAAACTCTAATACAGAAGCTGCTACATTTTTTAATTCTAAAACAAGCTTACCATCTTTTTTCTCTAACCTGTAATTTTGGTCACCCGGATTCCAGTTGTTGAAATTGCCTGCAACATACACAGCATCGCTGCTATGCTGTTTTACATTGTTAGTTATTACCAGCTTTAACTTATACTGTGCGGTAACTGGTAATATGATAAATGCCGTACAAAAAGATGTAAGGAGTAAAAAAATAGTATAACGAAATTTCCTGGTTGAAAATAATTTCAATTGGAAGATTTTAAATATGATTTCACTTGATGATGCAGTGCTGCACTCAATGGCACTACCGGTAATCTAACAGCATTGTGTATAAGGCCCAGTTCGTATAAGAATGCTTTAGCTCCCGCAGGATTGTTCTCTGCAAACAACAACTCGTACCCTGCAATTAGACCATCGTTTAACTTTTTTGCATTGCCGTAATTATTTTGCAAGCAAGCCTTTACCATGCCAGAGAATTGCTTTGGAAAACAGTTAGCTGCCACGCTGATTACACCATCCATACCACATGCCATTTGAGGCAAGGCCAGGGCATCATCACCACTTACCACCAAAAAATCTGAGGGCCTGTCCCGCAGTATTTCCATGCATTGAGCCATGTCTCCACTAGCTTCCTTAATACCAGCTATATTGTGCAAGGCCGCAAGACGAAGGGTTGTTTCGGCCGTCATGTTTTTGCCGGTACGGCCGGGAACGTTGTACAAAATAATTGACTTGGGTGAAGCCGCCGCCAATGCTTTGTAGTGCTCATACAGACCTTCCTGCGAGGGCTTGTTGTAGTAAGGGCTAGCCGTTAATACTGCAGCAGCCCCATCCAGCGGAAAATACTGCAGATCATTGATTACTTCCTGGGTGCAGTTGCCACCCACACCCACTACTACGGGTACACGCCCATTAATATGTTTGAACGTAAATTCAATAATTGATTTCTTTTCTTCTCTGGTGAGTACCGGAGTTTCACCGGTTGTGCCCATGGTAACAATGTACTGAATGTCATTGCTTATCAAAAAATCCAACAACTTAGCCAATGCTGTATAATCTATAGCAAGATCTGCCGTAAATGGCGTTACGACGGCAACTCCCGTGCCTCCCAATGTTTCTCTTAGGTTCATTTAAAAAATTTAAGTGAAGTTATAAAAGTCATACAACAAATTGCCGGAGCGTTTTACAAAAAAAAATCCTCCCCGTGATAAATCGAAGGGAGGAACGGTCTTTTTGTAAGAAGTGGGATAAAGTTAAAGTCAGGCATTTAATATCCTGGAACGACTAAGATAGGTTTTGTTATCGCTGTAAATAAACAGGCATGAACCGTTCTTTATTTTTTCTATTATGGGCTTGTTTAACTGCTGAGGTACCGCAGGGCATCCATGGCTTCTGCCAATGTAACCTCTATGCTTTATAAATGCTTCACTAACATACGGTGCACCATGCATTACTATTGCTCTTTCGTCTGCCTGGTCATTGAAGCCATTCTCCAAACCATCCAACTGCATAGAAAAACCATTTTTACCCATGTAAGTGCCTGTAGTAATGTAAAAACCAAGGCTACTTTGGTAACTTTCCGATCTATTAGAAAAATTGTTTGCATATTCCTGGCCGGTGTTTTGGCCATGAGCTACATAGGTGTTGAATAAAACCTTGTAGTTGCTCATATCAAGAATATATAACCTTTTTTGAGAAGAAGACCTGGTAAAATCAATAATAGAAAGAACCCGCTGGTTTTGCAGCTTACCCTTACTTTTAAGATAGCTATAACCTTTGATGGCATAGTCAAATGCCTGCTCACTCAAACCCATTGCAGACAAATTAAGACTATCATAGATCAGTTGTAAGGAGGCAAAGGCTTCGCTTTCTGGAGTAGCAGTAAGCGCTACTTGCTTAAAAACTAATTTTTTACTCATCCCGTTAGAAACTGTGATACCAAATGGCGTGTGTACCAGTAAAAACATGAAAACCACTGCTGCAAAATAAAGCCTGTAAACCCTGAATATTTTCATACTTCAAAATATTTAGATTAATGAATTAAAAACGAACTAGAAGTGTAAATGTTGTGGGATAGGCTAATTTTTAGGAGGTGTTATGGATGTTCAAATCCATGGCAAATGTACGCCTATTGCGGGGTTGATACTGTTAACGTAATTGAAAAAAATACCAATTAACAGTTTTTGAAATATATTATTTATCATTATTGTCCGGTTAAATGTCTGAAACCCTTATCAGCCCTACATGACCTCACCCCAACCCCCCTCCAAGGGAGAGGGGCCAGAACCCTCAGCCAGTAAGCATTTGAACGATAGGGTGGAGTTTTAGTCGGACAACAGTGATTATTTATGTAAAAAACATAGTATGCATAAGGGCTTACTGATCTGTGTAATTTTGGAGATGAAATTGATGGTTTCTCTTTGAGATTCTATCATTGCTGTAACCACATGCCCTATAGAAATGATGCCTATCATTTTATTCTCTTGCATAACGGGTAAATGGCGAATTCTTTTAGAGTCATATTCTCCATGCAGTCATCTATGGAGTCTGCAGGCTTACAGTGATGACAGTTGCGGTCATAATATCTTAACCAGTGTTTCCTGTGACTTACGATTTAGGAGTACAATCTTGCGGGCATAATCTTTTTGCAAAAAAATACCGCTTAATCAATCGCCAGCCAAAACAGGCAAGGCTCGAATGTTTTTCTCATTCATCATCTTGATGGTATCCTACACCGTTGTGAGGAAGTGGCAACAAAAACTTCATTCCTTTTTCTTTTCAATATTTCTTTAACTGTTAGCATGTATAAATATTTTATGGGCAAAACGATCATGGGCAAAAAAAAAGATCCTTCCGATGTGGAAGGATCCTGGTTAGGCAAATGAGTTTATTAATTTTTTACAACCCGCAATACTTGACCATTGCTAAAATTGAGAAAATAAATACCCTTTGTAAGATTACTTATATCTAAGGTTTGTTGAAAATTGTTTAACAGCACTTTTTTCACACTTGCTCCTGAGGCAGAGCGGATGGTTGCGTAAGTATTCAACAATTTGCTATCGTTGTGCACTATTTTCATGATGTCTTGTACAGGGTTGGGATACACGTATATGCTGATTATATCTCCCTTGAAATTGAGTATTTCAATTTTACTAAAATTGAGACTACCATCTACATCTACCTGCTTTAAACGATAGGCATTGTTGCCTTTTAAAGGAGCTAAATCTGTAAAGCTATAACGACTACCTGTGGCTAAATTAGACGATCTTACAAAACCGATGGTTTCCCAATTTGCACCGCCTGCTTCAGAACGTTGTATTTCAAACCCAACACTTTTATTTTCCTGTGCAGTCTCCCAAGTTAACAAACCTGTTTTACCAGCATTGGCCGCCCTGAAATAAGTAAGTGTTACCGGCAGTGCACCAAAGGCCTCACCAGTTATTGCAAAGATGTAAGATGATTCATCGGTATCGTTGTTTTCGATAGTGACTGTAGCATTTTTCTGTCCTGGCGCTAACGGATTAAATCTCACAGTAAATGAGGTACTAAAACCTGGCAACACAACTGCGTCTCCCGACGATATAACGCTGAAAGACCCTGCGTCTGCACCTGCAATGGTGATTGAGCTGATGTTTAGATTAGCTCCCCCATTATTGGTTATTACATAAGTCCTATCTAAACTAGTACCGGTTGCTATCTGACCAAAGTCAGTAGAATCTGCAAAAGATGGTGTAAGATCACCTATTTCAATACAAATTGAATTTCCTGCTGTAGAGATGTTAGAAACTTGCATTGTGCAAGAGCCTGAAACATTTCCGCCAGGTGCTACCCAGTTAGAAACTGTTCCACTTAAAGCAAAGTTTACCAGTCTTCCATTGATTGGGCAGGTTCCGTGCAAGTCATTGAGGGTTGTATCTCCTGTGTTATTAGCCCCTGCTACCCCAGTATTGAAATTGTAATAAACCAGGAGTGAAGGCTCTGATCCACTTAGTTCGCAATTTTTGGTAGCAAGTAATTCCGCTGCGGTTCTAACAACGCTCCAAATGCGCACTTCATCTAATGTGCCATTGAAGAAATTAGCCCCATTGTAAGTACCTAGTTGTTGAAATGTTTCATTGTATAATGGCACATTAAGAGCAGTAGCTACCAACACAGCATCTTTATATAGTTTCATTTCCTGGGTACCCGCATCAAAGGTTACCGCAATATGATACCAGGTTCCTGCTACAAGTGTTGCCGCATCCTGCACCTGATTAAAGGCAGGAGCATGGCCCGCTGCAAGGCGTCCATTTGCTAAAAATAGGGCAGTACCATTTGTACTGTTGCCTGATATAATATTGGGAAATGAAGTCAAGGTTTGTGTATTAATCCAGGCTTCCTTTGTGTAACTACCACTAAAGGCAAGAGGAATATCCACCCTATCGTTGAAACCGTCAAACGAAAGTGCCATTCCCTGGCCTCCATAATTACCAGTGATGTCGAAATTGAAAACGGCTTCATCTTCGTCGTCATTGTTAATGGTGACGGTAGCGTTTTTGATTCCGATGGCACCGCCTGGAGCAAAGCTAATTTTGAATGAAGTAGAATCGCCAGCATTGAGCACAGCAGCCGGCATGGTTGTGAAAGTAAAATTGCTGGCATCAACTCCGGTGATTGTTATAGTCCCAATGTTTAAGACTGCAGTGCCAGTATTTTTAATGAAAAATTCTTTTACAATGGGTCTCACGCCTAAATCCCCGAAATTAGTATTGTCTAAGGGAGATGGTGTATTGTCGCCATCTGAAATACAAGCCTGGTTTCCTAATAAAGTAATATTTGCAAAACTGTTGCTGCATGTGCCCGTTAGAGTTGGGGAGGATGCTACCCAATTTGAGGAGTTACCGGTAAGTGCAAAATTATTTAAAATACCATTAGAGGTTACACATTTGTCTGCAAGATCTAACAAAGTAGTTTCGCTGGTGTTATTGCCTCCGGCAATTCCCTGGTTAAATTTATAATATACCAAAAGGCCTGGTTCGTCTCCAGTTAATTCACAGTCTTTATTGTTTACCAATTGGGCTATTGTTCTTTCTGTATTCCAGATTCTCACTTCATCAATGATACCAGTAAAATAATTGCCACCAGCAAAAAGAGATAAATTAAGAGAGGGTTCGGTATAATTAGGTACCGCAGCTGCGCTAGCAACCAGCACTCCATTTTTGTACAATTTCATAGTACCTGCAGCTGCGTTGTAGCTTACAGCTACATGATACCAGGTATTTGTCATAATAGTTGCGGGATCTATCAGCTGAGTGAAACCGCCATTGGAGTGCCCAGCGGCTAACCGGCCATTGTTTATAAATAATGCCGTGCCCGTACCAGACAATATATTAGGAAAACCTGCAGTGGACGATGCATTTATCCAGGCTTCTTTTGTATAATCGCCTGTAATTTGAAGCGGAACACTAACAAAGTCATTTATGCCATCGAAATCCAGAGATCTGCCAGACTGAGCTTTGATAATGGTGGAAGTGGTTAGTAATATGCCGAACAAAAATAGGGGAAGAAAATAGGCTGAACGGCGTGCCATAGCATAGTTGTACATTAAAAAATGTTTCATGTGGTTGTGTTTATAATTATAAAATAGTTGAATAGCCTGTGGCTTTTTCGTAGGAGATTAAAATCTAGATTATCAAATATGAAACCAGATGTACCAAATCGTTAACAATTTTTTGGGTGCTCCTATAAATATTGACAGTTCACCATGCAAACTTTGGAGATATTTTCCTTTTTTACCCTGAACAGAAAGTAACTAAAAATAAAATTCAAATGCCAAGCCCCAATTTTGTCCGGTTTGCCCAAAATAATCGGCATCAAAACAAGCAAGCAATTGTTGGAACTGTACAAAAAGCAAAATGGTAATGGAAAAATAACTGTGAATTAGTTTAGAATGAGGGAATTTATTTTACTTCGCAATAAATTCTAAATAAACTGTTACGAAAACAAAATACTTTAATTATAAACAGTTTATATTTATTTTATGGTTAGCAACAAAGCAACTGCAAACAAATTATATTTCGAAAACCTGGATGGATTGCGTTTTTTTTGCTTCCTATCTGTCTTCCTGTTTCACAGTTTTGAGACAGACGATGCTTCCATAAAAAGCAATGCTGTTTTTCATTTTATTAAAGAGACTTTATTCGGCAATGGTTTTCTCGGCGTCAATTTTTTCTTTGTTCTTAGTGGCTTTCTTATAACTTATTTACTGATCAAAGAAAAACAAGCAAATAACAATATTCACATCATCAACTTCTGGGTAAGGCGTATTCTTAGAATATGGCCGCTTTATTTCGCCTGTGTTTTTTACGGCTTTGTCATTTTTCCATATACTAAAATGCTCGCCGGCGGGGTTCCTTCAGAAACTGCCAACCCCTGGTATTACCTTGGCTTTATCAGCAATTTTGATTACATCCAAAAGGGTTTGCCCGATGCAAAAGGACTGGGTGTTTTATGGAGTGTAGCTATTGAAGAACAGTTTTATCTCGCCTGGCCGGTTATACTAAGTTTTTTTGCGGTAAAGAAATTTTGGCTTCCTCTTTTACTTATTTTATCAGGCAGCATAGTTTTTAGAGCATTAAACGATGTGCCCATTTTACATGAAATGCACACTTTATCCTGCATCGGCGACATGGCCCTTGGAGGACTGGGTGCCTGGCTTATCTTGGAAACTGCTTCGTTTAAAAGCAACATACAGCAACTTCCCCGATGGGTTATCATTATGATTTATGCCGCATTTGCATTTGTCTTTTTATTTAGAGATGAATTTTTGTTGTCATCCTATATTTTGAGGGTAATAGAAAGACTTATTATTTCTTCAATTATACTCCTGATTATATTAGAACAATGTTATGCCCGTCGTTCATTTTATAAGATGGAAAATTTAAAACTGCCTACCCGCCTGGGTGTGATTACCTATGGACTTTACTGCCTGCACCTTATCATTATTTCAATAACCCTGGGTTTAACTAAACTGGCAGGATTAAATACCAATATATGGCAAGTCATATTCCTTGAAACTATTATAGGATTGCTGATAACCATAGCGGTTAGTCTATTCAGTTACCGCTTTTTTGAAAAACCATTTTTACGTTTGAAGGGCAAATTTGCTTTTACTGCAAAGAAGACATCAAAAGCATTTTGAAAAATTTAAAATTTATATTGCTGCAAAAGAATGGCAGTAGTAGTTTTACATGAATTTAATAGGCATAGTAAAATATGTTCGAGAATAGCTATGTATTTATTTTAAAACATTTGACCCAAACCCATTTATATACCAATCATTAATGCAAACAGCAATTAATAACGAGGCGATCATCCGGTTTTTAAAGACAAAATTTAAAGGAGCCGGCTTTATAGATAGTTTAAAGATTAAATACCGTTCCCTGATTTGTCCTTTCATCAGTCTCATTAAGATGGTTCAACCCGGAGATAAAGCAGGAGATATAGGATGCGGTTCGGGCCAGTTCCTCCTATTGCTTACAGAATTTGCCCAGCCATCTTACTTATATGGGATTGAAATCAGTAGAAAACTAATTAATAATGCACACAGTCTTTTTAGCGCCCTGCCAAATGAACAGTATCATTTTGAAGAATTCGACGGCACTCATTTTCCTGCAAAGGTTTCAGAATTGGATATTGTATTTCTCATAGATGTTTTACATCATGTTCCCAAAAAATACCACGAAAGCTTTATTCGGGACCTGGCAAATACTTTAAAGCCTGGAGCAAGACTGGTTTTAAAAGATATGAACGGCGGAAGCCCCCTTGTTTATTTTAATAAATTGCACGACCTGATATTTGCCCGGGAAATAGGCAATGAAATCAGTTTCGAAAATGCAAAGTCCCTATTAAAACAAAACGGCCTCAACATCATTGAACAAGAAAAACGGACCATGTATGTATACCCCCATTATACAATCGTTGCAAAAAAATAACCGGGTTGGAACACTGTTTTTGTGTTTTTGTTTTGCAATACTTTCTGTGTATCCTATTTACAGGAACTTTTATTACAGTAATGGATTGCTCACTTACGAAAGACACAAAGCTGTAATAGAGAACAGATCGGAATATTATAATCCCTGGCAATACAGAATACTGTGCCCGTACAGTATTGAAGCCATTTTGTGGTTATACAATGGCAGTATTGACAAGATTTATCCCATAGAAGAAAAGATTCATTTTTCAATTCAGAATACTACCGGCGCTACAGATGAAACAGACCAGTTTGTAAAGCTAATGCAAACGCCTGGAGCAATGAAGTACATGATCATCTTCATTCTTTTCAGATTTTTTGAACATCTTCTTATTTATTACCTGGCCTGGAAACTCTGGCACTTTTTTGTAAAGAGCAAATGGCTTATTTTTTTCGGATTAAACTTTCTTGCGCTTGCATTGGGAAATGCTGTTACAGTAGCAGATCTTTCCTTTAATACCTACATGGATATTATATTTTACCTGGTTACGGCTAATGTAATCGTATACCGTAAAAAACCCAATATCCTTATTTTTATAACATTACTTGCAGCATTTAACCGTGAAACAGGCATATTGATTCCTGCCTTGTATTTTATATCACAAACAGATTTTACAAAATTCAGGTTCACTAAAATCAATGTAAAAGCTATTGTATTTCCCCCGGCAAAAACCTGGATATTCACGACTGCTCTTTATATAATATTTTTTGCAATCTTTATTGGCCTTAGAAATTATTTTGGCTACAGGCCCCAACAGGTATGGAAGGTAGCGGCAGGCCTGCCAATGTTAAAACTTAATTTATTGAGTGCGGTGGGTGTAAAATCTTTTATGGAACTGATAGGAACATTTGCAGTTATTCCATTACTGATATTGTATAAATTTAAAAGTTTTCCTCACCTGCTAAAAAAATGGTTCTTGTTTATGGTTCCCGTTTGGTTTGCTGCACACTATGTTTCTGTAGTAGCTTATCAAACAAGACTTTTTATGGTTCCTTTTGTAATAATCATGTTACCAATGTTGCTATGGTTTATAGAAAAAGAAGTACAAGCAGCAGCAGAAAAAACATAATTTATATACATCATTATTATGAAATCTTACATTCAACTCATCAGACCAAAAGATTGGGCAAAAAATCTTTTTTTATTCATACCTGTATTTTTCGCAGGGTTACTTTTTGATACAAGTGTTCTTCTCGAGCTATTGGGAGGGTTCATTTGTTTTAGCCTTGTGGCTAGCAGCATCTATATCATTAACGATTACCGGGATATTGAAGATGATAAAAAACACCCGGTAAAGAAGCACAGGCCGTTGGCCTCCGGCAGCGTAAAAAAAAGTACCGGTATTTTTATAGCAATTATTTTTTTGATGGCAGGCTTTACTGCTGCGTGGTTTATACGGGATAAATTTTTGTTTGTACTGGCTATCTATTTCCTCTTAAACCTCGGCTACTCTTTCGGACTAAAAAATATCCCAATCCTTGATATCATAATTATTTCCATTGGGTTTGTATTGCGTGTAAAAGCTGGCGCAGTAATAGCAAAAGTTGGCCTGAGCGAATGGTTGACAATCATGATATTTTTATTAGCACTGTTTATGGCAATTGCAAAAAGAAGAGATGATGTATTGCTTAAGCTTGCTTCTGGAAACGATATGCGTAAAGCGGTGAAAGGCTACAATCTGGATTTCATTAATACTGCACTTTCGTTAATATGTGCAGTAATTATTGTAGCTTATTTTATGTATACTACTTCTCCCGAAATTATAGCACGGCTGCAAACATATCGTTTATATTACACCTGCCTGTTTGTATTGGCAGGCATCTTCCGCTATTTACAACTTATTTATGTAATGGAGGATTCTCAATCGCCTACAAAAATTTTATATAAAGACAGGTTTATTCAGGTTACGATTCTATTATGGGTCATTAGTTTCTACCTTATCCTTTATGTAAAAGATTTCGCTATTTTTAAATAAATCAAATTGCAAAAAAGTATCGCATTTTTTGACTTTGATGGTACCATCACCACTCAGGACACAATGCTGGAACTGGCAAGGTTCAAAAGCGGATGGGTACCCTACTTCATGGGAATGTTTATCATTTCGCCCTGGCTTGTAGCTATGAAATTAGGTGTTGTATCTAAACAAAAAGCAAAGGAAAAAATGCTTACTTATTTTTTTGGGGATACAGATTTAGATACTTTCAACAACTACTGCATCCATTTTAGTAAAAAAAAACTTCCTTCAATAATAAAAAACCAAGCGTCAGTTACAATTAAAACCCATCTTGAAAATGATGTACCTGTTGTAATCGTTTCTGCGTCTGCCGAAAACTGGGTTGCCCCATGGTGCATAGAAAATAATCTACAATTTATTTGTACCCGTTTAAAAATAAAGGATCATAAAATTACCGGAAAGCTGGAAGGGGAAAATTGTAATGGAAATGAAAAAGTCCGCCGGATAAAAGAATTATTTAACCTGGCAGAGTTTGATAATATTTATTGCTATGGAGATACAGCAGGAGATAAAATGATGCTTGGCTTAGCTACTCACGCATTCTACAGATCCTTTAAACAGTAACTCTGCACTAAATTTTTACTACTTTCCTTACGATTTGTTTTGTGTTGCTATAATTTACCTGCAAGATGTAAGTCCCCACTTTTAGACCTGACATATCAATTGTTTCAAGTTTTAAATTCCCACTTAGCTTTACTATTTTTTGATACAGCTTTGCTCCCCGGATATCGTATATGGTTAAAGTAATAACTTGATTAAGTTCCGGGCTCTCTATTGCTACACCCAGGAAATTACTTACAGGATTAGGATACACATTTACATTTTCAACTGCTATCCTTTGCCGGCTACTCCCTACTGTGAGTAAAATCGTGTCGAATCCCTTAGCTCCGTTATTATCAATAACAGAAAATTCAATTTTATAAAAACCCTGTTGCAAATTTTTAATTTGTGTTTGCTGCTCACTGGGTTGGCTAAACGAAAATTGGCCGGAAGGACTTATTACTCTCCACGAGTATGCAGATATAATGCCGTCAGCGTCCGTTCCAACTCCATTAAGACTTACGCTGTCCTGTGGCAAATATATGGTGATGTCATTACCTGCATTGGCAGTGGGCGGTTGGTTGGCAGCTGCATGCACCGTTACATTTACCGTGTCCCTTGCTATGGCTCCTGCGTTGTCGGTTACTGTTAGTTGAAAGCGATATACGCCCTGCACCAATCCTGTTGCAGTGGTGATGGCAGTATTTGCATTGGTGATTGTTCCAGCTGCTGGCCCGGCAATTTTTGCCCA
>JBBSJJ010000045.1:0-31485 GCA_038257335.1 Chitinophagales bacterium
TTGAAGGAGTAGGCAGGCGGATGATGTGGTACACAGATAAAGCCGCTTTTAGGGTTGGCTATACCGCCGGCAAGCATTGGAATAAGGATAGTATAGGAGATTTTTCCTTTGCTGCGGGCTATAGCAGCAAAGCAAAAGGCATTTACAGTACGGCCATGGGCTTCAATACCAATGCAAGTGGACCATCAAGCACCGCTATGGGAGAACTCACAACAGCAAGTAGCTATTCAAGCACCGCTATGGGAGAATTTACTAATGCAACTGGGGTAGCAAGCACCGCAATGGGAAACAATACTACGGCAAGTGGGGTTTACAGTACCGCTATGGGTGAACTTACCACGGCAAGTGGGTCATCAAGCACTGCAATGGGATGGAATACCACGGCAAGTGGCCTTTATAGTACTGCAATAGGCTTTGGTTCAACTGCCTCCGGTGACTATTCAACCGTTATTGGTTCTTATGTTTCCACTAGTGGTTTTTCTGGTTGTTTAACCATCGGAGATCTTTCTACCAATACCGTAATGAACAGTTTTGTGGCCAATGGTTTCCGGTCGAGGTTTGCCGGAGGGTACAGGCTGTTTACCAACTCCGCAGCCAACATTGGCAGCTTTTTAAATGCAAATTCCAATTCATGGGCCACATTAAGTGATGCAAGGCTGAAAGAAAAATTGCTGCCCGTTGACGGAGAATTGTTCCTTACAAAAATTGCTGCAATGCCGCTAACTACCTGGAATTATATAGGCCAGGATGCCAAAACATTAAGGCACTACGGGCCGATGGCCCAGGATTTTTTTAAGGCATTTGGCCAGGATGATTTAGGAGAAATAGGTTGCGATACTTTAATAAACCAACAGGATTTTTTGGGTGTGAATTTAATTGCCATACAGGCATTGGAGAAAAGAACTACTGAATTAAAACTACAAATGGAAAAACAATTACAAGAGCAGCAACAACAAATGGATGCATTAAAAAAGCAAAATGAAATGTTGTTGAAAATTATCAACGATAAAAAATTATAGTCATGAAAAAATTCCTTTTCTTAATGCTAAATATTTTTTTGATAAACAATATTTCATTTTCTCAAAATGTAGGAATTGGTACAACATTACCTACAGCCAGCCTGCATGTGGCTGATAGTAGTGTATTATTTTCTGCAACAGGAATTGTACCCGTAAGTCCTGGCGAACCACCTGTTTCTGGCACCGGCAGAAGAACAATGTGGTACCCTGCCAAAGCAGCCTTTAGAGCGGGGTATGTTGCAGGATCAGAGTGGGATAAAGATAATCTTGGTATTTATTCTTTTGCTTCAGGTTATTCAACTATTGCTTCCGGGGGTATAAGTTTCGCTTCAGGGTTCCTAACTATTGCCAGCGGAGACCGATCTTTCGCTGGAGGTAATCAAACTACTGCTTCAGGGCCATATTCAGTGGCAATGGGGACAGGAAGTTCGTCAAGCGGAACAGCCTCCTTTGCATTAGGCTATAATACCTTGGCTGGTAATGACGCTGCATTTGCCACAGGATTTGGTTCTGTAGCTTCTGGTTATTACTCAACGGCCATGGGCTCATTTGCCAATGCATATGCCATACATTCCAGGGCTTTTGGATTTAATGTTACTGCAAGCGGAAACAATTCTACTGCAATAGGCAATTATGTTTCCACTTCCGGATATACCGGTGCTTTTGTTATCGGCGATAATTCAACTACCACCATAATGCCCTCTTTTGTTGCAAACGGTTTCCGGGCACGCTTTGCCGGGGGCTATAGGTTACTTACCAATAGTGCTGCTACCATAGGTGTGGTCTTGCTTCCTGATGGTAATTCATGGGCAGCAATAAGTGATGTGCGGTTAAAAGAAAATTTTATCCCCGTAAATGGTGAGCATGTTTTAAAATCAATTGCCGCTTTGCCACAATTTACCTGGAACTACAAAGCACAGGATGCAAAAACTTTACGTCATTACGGCCCTATGGCGCAGGATTTTTATAAAGCATTTGGCAAAGATGATTTGGGAGAAATTGGTTGTGACACTTTAATCAACCAGCAGGATTTTCTCGGCGTAAATTTAATTGCCATACAGGCATTGGAAAAAAGAACTACAGCCTTAAGTAACGGTTTGGAAAAGGCCTTGGAATTAATAAACCTTCAGGCAAAAGAAATTGATTTGCTGAAAGCACAAAATGTAAACCTATCTATTATAAATAAAAAATAAAAAATCAATGAAAGAAATTACATTCTTAATCATTTCCACATTGCTCATGAAGGGCAATGTATTTTCTCAAAATGTAGGAGTGGGCAATAGCTCTCCCACAGAAAAACTGGATGTGAACGGCAACATCAATGTAACCGGAACCATTAAAGCAAATGGTATTGATGGATCTGCCAACCAGGTGCTGATGAAAAACGGCAGCGGCGTATTGGCCTGGGGCGATATGTGTGACTATAAAAATGCAGTTACGTTTACAACACTTGGTGCGGGTACATGGACCGTGCCTGCAGGCATTACCAAAATTAGGGTGCAATTATGGGGTGGCGGCGGCGGAGGTACCGGTAATGGAAGCGGGGCCGGGGGAGGTTATGTTACCGGTGTTTTTACAGTGGCTGCTGCTGGCAGCGTATCTTATACAGTGGGTGCTGGTGGTGCCGCTCCGGGTAACAGCGGTACGGCTTCTTCGGCCTCTTATGTATCATTTTCTGCAATCGCATTTGGAGGTGCGGGCGATAATAGCGCCGCTACTTTTAGTGTGGCTGCCGGTGGTTCATTTTTAGGAAATGTAGCTTCGGGTTTCTATGGCGCCGTGGGCGAAGCTGGCGCACAAAATAGGTTTGAGGGATACCAGGTAAATTCTACCACTTACCGGGAAAATCAAACCGGGGGTAAGGGTGGTGATGGCGGCAATTCTACCCATACCGGGGGGAAAGGCGTATACCTTTTGAGAGACGGTGTTACCAGCAATGTTATTTATGGTTTTTTTGGAGGACATGGAAGCATGCCCGGCGGTGGTGGTGGAAGTGGGGGAACCTGGGGTGGGCAATTAAAAAACGGGGGACAGGGAACGGTAATTATTCATTATTAAACTTAAAATTCTTTCTGGTAAAATTTATTTTAGTTGCTTGCTTTCCTCTGCTTAGTGGTTCGTCAAACGTAAGCATAAGTAAGAAAAAATTAAACCTTATGGGTCTTGCTAACTGTGGCGGAGGCTATTATCATACAATACCTGGTATTTCTCTTTTCAAAAAACTCTAACCCCTCGTTAGTATCTGGTTAACGAAAGCGCATTCATGAGCTAATCATCCTGCGCATTAACTGGCAAAGTTGTTGTACCATACAATATACTTTTGCACTATCTGCATCCTCTTTCATTTCAACCCCCACATTATGATTAAAAAATTTACATTATGGATACTTTTTTCTGGCATGTTTTATTCGGCTACTTTTTGCCAGGACTTTTTGGGTTTAAGTACTGGTAATTATGCAGGTATTACCGGTGTAATGCTGCAACCAGCAAGCATCGCAGACAGTCGTCACAAATTTGATATTAACTTGTTCTCCACGGGTATCAATTATAGTAACAATTATTTTTTGGTACACAGGGATGCCATTCTTAAATTCAACAAAAATAATTTTGATAACTATGCTCAATTTAAGTCACGCTATTTATCTGAACGCACGCTGGACGCAGGAGAAAAGGTTTTTTTCAATATCAATAACCGGGTGCAGGTTCCGTTAAGCTTTATGGCTACCACCGGTAAAAAATCTGCCATCGCTTTAAATATGCAATTACGGTCAATGGTGCAGGGGAGAGGCATTAGTGCAGGCCTGGCTAAGATAGCTTACAATAATTTTTATCATCCACCGCTCAACAATACAAGTATTGATGCATCTGGTGTAGACATCAATGCGCTTAACTGGGCTGAGGTTGGTTTCACTTATGGTCGGGTGTTATATAATTCAGATAAACATTTTATAAAAGCCGCCTTCACCGGAAAATATCTTGGTGGTGTTGCTTCGCTCAACATTGGAAGCAATAATTTGTTGCTACAGGTTAATGCAGACAGCAGTTTTAATTTTCAAACATCTTCATTCAAATACAATCATAATAAAAATGCGGATTATGATATAGTGCTGGATAAAAATTTCAGGCCAGATGCAAACGCTTTTGGTTTTGATGCCGGGCTGGTGTATGAGTACAGGGGCAACCTGGATAAGGTAAAATACCTTGCGAAGAATGATGAGCGCTCTTACGATGTGCAACGGCGGGACTTAAATAAATATATTTTCAAACTGGGTGTATCGTTGCTCGATGTGGGTATGTTTACATTTGACAAGCCAGCTAATGTAAATAATTTTTCTGCCAACATACAAAACTGGCAATTGAACAATGCGAATTATAAAACCTTAAGCGAATTCGATACGGCCCTTGCAGCAAGGGTTACACCGTTGGCAAATAATCCACGAAGTTATAGTGTTTACTTGCCTACAGCCTTTAGTGTGCAGGCCGATATACGTTTCGTAAAAGGTCTGTTCCTCCACTTTATGAGCTATAACCCTGTAGAGATTGGCAACAGTGCCGGCAAGCGTTTTGATCAATACGGTTATTTTACCATAACCCCCAGGTATGAGCGCAGGCGTTTCGGCATTTACATTCCTTACACAGTAGCCCAACGCAATGATTTTTCTGATTATCGTAAACATAGCCTGGGATTAACATTAAGGGCAGGTCCATTATTCGTAGGAAGCAGCAACCTGGGTAGTATGTTGTTCAACGAAAACTTGCGATCTGCTGATGTGCACCTGGGATTAAAAGTGGGGGTTACTTATGGCAAACCAAATAAAAGCAGCCGCATTATTGAGCAAGTTTTTGCAGTGGACAAAAGCAGGAATACAGCATCACAAAATGATATTCTTCATGTAAAAAGGCAGAAGAGTAAAACTGATGTGATGGAAAAAGTAATGATGGAAAGTGATTCTGTGGCTGCTTCCGGGAGAGTTATCATGAATTACAAAAACGGTAATATTTATGAAAATGGCGAGGCAAAAGGAAACATCATTATCATCAATAATTATTATGGTAGGGATAATGAAAATGCAGGAAGTGAAAATTTGCAAAGACAGGCTATTGACAGCGTTAGAATGAACCAAATGATGCGGCAACAATGGCTGATGCAGGAGCAGGCTGTGGCCGATAGTGTAGCCCATCTAAATAGGATTGTAAAGGATACCATGCAAATTAAAAGAATGCAGATAGATACGCTCATCCGATCTATGCAGCAATTACAAAAACAAATAGACAGTACAAATAAGGCTAGCCAGGCAGGACAGCACGGCCTGCCTGGAGCAGCAGCATCTGACTCCCTACTCAACATATTAAGCGACAGTGTAAGCCGACTACCAGTTGGGAGCTCAAAAGAAACTGCCTCAAAAATTAAAAAGCAAAGAAATACTAGTTCCCGGCAAGAACGGATGTTTAGCAGGCCTGCTCAAACAATTGCGGATAAGAACCTGGAGGAGCAGCGCAAACGGGAAATTGAAAATTTGCAACAGCAGCAAGCTATACTTTATCGCCAGTACGAAAATCAGGCATCGGAATTATCAAAAGATATCTCCAGGCTAAACGACCGCCTGAATAGGCCGGGGCGAAATGAAAGTCGCAACAGGACTGAAGTAATACCAATAAATATTGGCCGAAACAGCGGAACGAACGACAGAGTAGTATATCTTCCAGCTCCACAAACCAGTGTAGCTCGTCGATATACTGATACCATTGTGGTGAGGGATACTATTTATTTGGCCTCCAAAACGGATCATGTTACCGATACCGTTTCAAAGAACATCAGCCCGGGGCTGGTCCCTGTTCAAAAGAAAACGGCACCAGGCTTCGACTACAGCACATTACCCGCAGAAATAGTTTTCTTTGACGTAAATAAATTTTCGGTGCTGCCGATTTACAATAGTAGCCTAAAATATATAGCCGGTATTTTAAAAAAAGATACGGGACTCCTGGCAAATGTTACCGGGCACACTGACCCCACCGGACCTTTAAAAGTAAATGAGGTGCTTTCCAGGCGCAGGGCGCAATCTGTTGCGGCATTGCTGAAAAGTTTCGGCGCTGCAGAAAGTCAGATTATCACGAATGCAGTTGCAGCGAACGATCCTGCTGTAGAAGGTACCACCAAAGCTGACAACCGGCAAAATAGAAGAGTAGAAATAAACATTACTCACAAGTGAATCTAACCGGATCGATCTTAAGTCAGTATTGATTTTTAATTTTATGAGGAATTTAGATTCATAAATATTGTCAATAAATTTGGGTTGGTGAATCATGGAGTGCAACCTCACATCGCAAATCCCTTTTCTGATAAGCGCAGGAAAATTACCCCAATAACTAAACTATGATTTACCGAGATATTGCACCACGCCCAGCCTCACAGGAGTTCGTAAAAGATTTTTTGGCAGCCCATTTTACATTCCATAAAGATCAGCACATTCCGGCTATGAAACTTTAGTACTACTGCTCAGTTTTATCGTTATGTCACCAACACACCTAATGCCGCAGCTGCACTGGATACCACGTCAGCGGATAAGGGTTACTTGATACCGGTAGAAATTTAAATTATTTAAACGATTCAATGATCAGTTGGGGTGTTTGTCCGCCGTTAGCAATTTTATATTTCTATACATGTTGTGCATTACCTGCATATGGGGTGCGGTAAGTACTGCCAGGAAAAGAAAAACATATGCAATGAGCTCATTGTTGCCTAAAAAAAGAAAACCTGTACCGCCGAATATTATAAACCCAACAAAAGAAATGATGCTGTAAAAACTGATCTGTTTGGCAATAGTTTTAGGGGAAATTAAACCGTCTTTACTGAGATAGCGGAATATGTTTTTTAATGAAAACACAGAATGCCAAAGCACAAAGTAAAAAGTAAAACCCAGTATCATAGGAAGATGATAGAGTATGAAAAGTAGTGTTGTGTATTCGGCGAAAAACTTACAGAGTTCATCAAACTTTACAGCATTGGTAAGCATGTACCATATTGATATTATAAAAAAAATAATGCCGCTGATTAATAATATGTTGTAACGGTAATCATAAATTAACGAAATAAACAGCTCGTTTTGTTTGCCTGATTTAAACAGCGCACACAAAGGTTTCAAAGTTTCAAAATGAGGAAGTATAATAGCGAAGAGTAGAAGGATGCCATAAGATGTAACAAAGAATTTCCCTGACATACTGCTGGTGCTAAACCGAATTAAATCAGTTTCGCCAAAGTGGAAGGCAGCAATGCCTATAAACAAAATATTGGTGGCTACCGGAAATAGCCAGAAAAGCAAAGCAAACACCGCCAGCCTTGCTATATAATTTAGGTGAAACCTTTTTGCCGAGAAGGTTTTTTTACCTGACGCATTCTCAGTTGCTACCAGCATATCTGCAGCACCGTGGGGAATACCCAGCAAAACAATGCCGGCAATAAACAATATGAATTGTACCTGCGGTGAAAAAGGTAAAATAAAGTGTTCCAGAAACAGCAATGCAATACCTGTAATTAATAAAACGATGCGCATAAAATAAATGGTTGTTTTAGAACAATTAAATGTCTAAACGACTTTACTATTCCTGACCTTGTTAATTAAAAAATAGGATTTTAATCCGTAACTCTAAACTGCATTTGTTCAATTACAATAGTATTGGTATTTGTATTATTAGTTCTGATAAAAACTTCCACATAATCATTTTTAGACAGATCGAGTTCTGTAATAAAACTTATCTGGAAACTCTGGTTATTGGCTAGTCCAGACATAGTGCCTAAAGGTGCAGCAATGGTTACCCCATTTTTAGCAATCGCTATTGAAAAGTCACCATTAGTGGTGGGGGATTTTGCCCCAATAATAATATTGACTTTACCTACTATATCAGTTTTGCCAATGTAGGTTAGTCTGTTGGATGTAGAGGAGAATTTTTTTGAATCTATCGTAGTTGTAGTACCGGCTATTTTATAAAACGTATTGGCTACAGGTAAAGAAGTAGCAGTAACGTTACCCGTCAGATGTTGAAAAGCGAAAGCCCTGGAGTTGGGAATGCCGGTATTAGATACCATTTGCCAGCCAGGGGTATAAGAATCAAATCCGTTTAATAAAGTACTTACCCCACGGAACATATTGCTGGTCATTCTTCCACGATCTATTACAGCGCCACCATTTACCTTTACACCGGTTTGCCCGGTATAGATAAAATAATTGTTAGCCAGGTCAATATCGTCGATAGTAGCACCTGCTAAAAATTCTATAGCCGATCCGGTAGTTATGCCTGTTATAAAATTTAAGGTAGAGGCAAACTTTCCTACAGTTCCTGTTACTTTAATACCGTCTGTAGATTTCCAATAATTTTTTACAATTGTAATGGCTTTAAACCCGCTTATTTGCCCCACACCCAGGCTTGGTATGCCTATTTCCACCACCGAGCATCCGGAAAAAATATTGCAAAACTTAGTACCTGTCGCATCTGCAAAATCGTACGCTTTTGTAGATGCACTTATTGGTATTACTGCCAGGCTTTCCATAAAAACGTTTACTGCGGTGCTGCGTAGAATGCCACCACTTACAGATGACATGATACCATCTTTTTCAGGATCAATTCCCCTCAATCCTGCACCGTTTAAAACAAGATAATTGGGTGATATATCTACGATGCCTGAAAAAATATACATTTTTGTTGCATCGAGCGTTATACCGCTACCTACCGGGGCAGGCAAATCACTCAATGAATACACATTTACTATATTGTTAGTAGATGCCCTGGGAGTGATGGTTTCCCACCTGCTATTGTTGTAAATATTTAACGCTTTTGTAGTGGTGTTAAATATCTGCAAAGCATTGGGCGGTAATAGAATTGAGTCCCGCTGGGCTGTAGTCATTCTTGGTATTAACAGACCCGAGTTGGTAGACGACACATCGAGCATGGCTTTGCTATCAGGCAAGGCCCCGTTTGCATTGATACCAATGTTTTGAGCCTGGGCATTTTGAAACCTACCAATAGTGGTGAGCAGCATTACGATAAGAATCTTTTTCATACAAACAGGTTTTTCTTTAGTAGAGTTATGGTTATTGTATAATTATTTTATGTACAAGCTTAGTATGTTGCGGGCTGTTTATTTCCAGCTGGTAAATACCTGCAGGCAATGCTTTAGGAAGTGAGAGTGAAATATTTGTGCTGTTGCTTATCCGTGTTTTATTGGTATAAACTTTTTGCCCACTGGCATTCATTAAACTTAATTCATAAAATCCTTCCTCCTGGTTATTTAATTGAAGATTGATAATATTGCCTTCTATGGGATTGGGGAATACTACCAAATCATTGGAAGACGCAGCTACAGGTACTTTTACAATACGGCTGTTGGCAGTAGCGGCATTGATAGAAGCGGCACGTACCCGGTAAAAATTATTACCTTTTACCACTTCTTTATCCAGGTAGTCGTACACGGCCCCACCTCCATTGATTGCTTTTGCAGGTAATTTGCTAATAGGATAAAAAGCAATTCCGTTTATCGATTTTTCCAGCACATATTCTTTGATGTTCCCTTCATTTTCTACAACCCATTTAATAGCGATTCCGTCGGAGACCTTCCATGCCTGCACACTGGTGAAAGTTACCGGCAGGGTGGCCAATGCTGTAAACACAATACTGAAGCGGTTGGCGGCATAGGATGCAGGATCACTGGTTACCTGGAACTCAATGGTGTTGCTATCATTCATGTTCAATAATTTGTTGTTTAGGCTGGCGGAATAACTGTCTTTTAAAATAGCCTGCAAGCCAACATGGTCCATGTTGGCCAGTATTACACTAAGCTGATAATTTCTAATGCTAAGAGAACTAAGCTTTAAGAAAACGGTATCATTGGCAGTGATTGTTTTTCTTCTTTCAATAGCAAACACATGATTGCCTCTTTGAAGTCCTAAGTATCTTGCGCCCATTTTTGCTACGTCATATTCGTCCTTTTCATTGCTATAATGCTCTTCATAGGTTGTTAATACCGCATCCATTAATGCCCTGGAACCGCCTGCATTTGACTCGTATAAAAGTATACTCACCTGCTCTTTTAAACCATTGCGTGCAAGGGGCCCCTGGCCGTTGCAAAAAGTTTTGGCTGATTCTTTTATAGCAATAGATCCTGCAGAAGCCGAATCGGCAGATTGTATCATTACTGCAGACCCACTTGGAATACACTGGCTGATATTGCTTGCATTGGCAGTAACATCGTACGTACTGCCATTAAAGCTTACGGTAACATAACCTCCTACGCCGTAGGAGCCAGACAGCATGGGATCCCATGCATAAAAGGTATTTCTCACATTAGTTCTGGTCAGCAATCCAAAGTCGATTGCTGAAGGGTAGGGGTTTCCTAAAACGGTATAGTTAAATGCATTTACAGGAATAACCTGGTCTCCTGTTTTTATCTCGCCTTTCATTCTTAAAGTGGTGGGCGTAGCAGGAGTAGCGCTATTAAATAGGTCGGTACTTCTGTTTCCCCACACAAATGCAAAATATCCATGGCGATTAGTGATGGCAGCATTGGTGCCGGGTGTAGCCGGTAAGGCTATAAAATTATTGGTTGCACTATCATATATTTTTACCGAAGCATTGGAGGTTGGTCCGGCATCATATCCATTGGCTGTTGTTCCTCCAATGATCTGTATGCCATACCCGGCATTAGGATTACCGGAACTGACCCCTTCTTGCCAGGCCTTATTGATAGTAGTTACAGCAGCACTATTTTTTATTGGTGCACTAAGCAAGCGCCAGGCCCTGCGTGCTTTTATATATCTTTCAATGCTTACAGCACCGGCAATATATGCTGTGGCATTACCAGAACCGTCCACCGGTAGAGCAGCTAGCGTGGCCGTTTTGGCTGAATCGGATTTTAATGTTAAGTAACCTGTGATTTTAAAGCCAGCCCATAAGCAGATTTATTGATCAAAATATTGTCGATGCTGCTTATTTCTGTACCAGAAATAAAAGCAATACTGGTATCAGCAGCACCAGTAAATTTGACGGTTCCTAAATCGGGAACGAAATTTCCGTCATTCTTAAAAGATGCATTGTTTACTTGCAGGAAGGGTTGGCCCCTCATTACGAGATAAGCACCCGGCCCAATATAAATTTGTTGAGAAAAGCTTTTGAAAGAAAATCCCCATGTAAGAAGCAGGAGAATGGTGTAAAAAGTGCAGGATCTTAAAAAATGGCAATCAGAAACTTTGTTAAAGATATTTTTTACTAACATGGAACTAGGCTTAAACAAAAGGATGAAGCGAAGTTATCTGTTGCGCAAATCATCTATTGTAGCATATCAGACAAGTATAATTGGCTATATAACTACAAATTTTTAGCATATGTAACATCCGCTGGGTTGCATAATCCAAAGAAACTTTAAACAATCTGCGACTCATCAGCTGTTAGCATCCTGGGTAAATTTAATGTTGAAATCCAGATTACGGGATCACAAGCTGTGTTTTCGTATCCTGATGCCCGAATGAATCGGGTAAAGTGAACAGGGGAATTTTGAAAATGAATGCCCAAAAAATTACCAGGTTTTTCATGCCACCTTCGCTGAAAAAAAGCATGAAATTGAAAATCGTGTTTACAGGCCCTCATGAAATTTGTAGCATTTATTTACACTTTACAACTGTGTTTTGCACCAGCCTGCATGCTGGCAGAGAGAGCAAAATTAATTTGGTTTTGTCTTTGCAAGGGAAACTACACAGCGTATTATAGAATGGAATGAAAAATCATTCTGATCTATTGAAAATCTGGATACTCTAAAAATGTGTATTGGTTAAAGCAGCGTGATATATGAAATCAGCAATCAGATCAAGAAAAATTGGTATCATTGGCGGTGGGCCTGCTGCCTTGTTTATGTACAAGCAATTGGTAGACGCCGGCTACCCCTACTTAGAAATTAGCATATTTGAACGCAATGGTAAATTAGGGGCAGGTATGCCCTATAGTGTGGAGGGTGCGAGCCAGGAGCACATTACCAATGTGTCTGATAACGAAATTCCGGAACTTGTTAGCAGCATAGCCGAGTGGTTACCTGCAGCCCCGGTAGACCTGTTGAGAACCTACAACATTACTGAAGCCAATTTCAATGAATATAAAGTTTTGCCCCGACTGTTGTTTGGAGAATACCTTACCGCTCAATTTGAGCTTTTGCTAGCACAGGGAAAAGCAGCAGGTATCAAAACTACGGTGCATTATCATGCAGCGGTGGTGGACCTAAAAGATGATTCCTGCTCGGGAGAGGTCACCATTTTTACGGAGCAAAACAAAAAATATAATTTTGATACGGTTGTAATTTGTACCGGTCACAAGTGGCCTAAAAAAAAGGAAGGCAAAGTAGCCAACTGGTTCGATTCGCCCTATCCTCCACAAAAGTTGGCGCAGAAAGTAAATTATCCTGTTGCCATCAAAGGGTCGTCTCTGAGTGCTATTGATGCCGTTAAAACCCTGGCCCGCAGCAATGGTCACTTTACAGAAAACGAAAACAAATCATATACTTACCACGTAAACGAAGACAGCAGAGGCTTTTCGATGCAGATGCATTCGTTGGGCGGTCTGTTACCTGCCATCCGGTTTCACCTGGAAGATTCAAATTTGTCTAAAGGTTCTTTGTTAACCGAAGCCGAAGTAAAAGAAAGTATGGATGCCAATGGCGGTTATGTACCACTCGATTATATTTTTGAATACAATTTTAAAGAACCTATTCGCAAAGAAGATCCTGCCTACTACGAAACAATAAAAGGCATGAACATGGAGCAATTTGTAGAATATGTAATGCAGTTCAGGAAAGACATGGATGCTTTCACACTCTTTAAAGCAGAATATAAAGAAGCTGAAAAATCTATCCTTCGGCAAGAATCTGTTTATTGGAAGGAGATGTTGGCTGTATTAAGCTATGCCATGAATTACCCGGCCAAGCATCTCTCTGCAGAAGATATGTTGCGCCTTAAGAAAACCCTGATGCCATTGGTGTCATTGGTAATTGCATTTGTGCCGCAAAGCTCCTGCAGGGAAATGATTGCCTTGTACGATGCGGGAATTTTAAGCCTGGTGCCAGTAGACAAAAAAAGCCAGGTTACAGCAGGGCAAGATGGTGGAGCCGTCTATTCTTACTGCGACCAAAACGGTAGGGAGCAGGTACAGCATTATAAGATGTTTATAGATTCTGTAGGCCAGCCTGCTTTTATGTACAAAGATTTTCTCTTTAAAGGCCTGGTTGACGGAGACACAGTTTCGCCGGCTTACCTGCGTTTTAAATCTGCTGCTGCCGGGGCGGCCGAACTGCAACAGGGCAACGAAAAGGTGCGGCACGACGAGCAAGACAATTACTACCTATATGTGCCGGGTATAAACATCAACGACAGCTTCCAGGTACTCGATAAATATGGCGCCGCAAATGCCAGGATTTACATCATGGCCGTGCCCTATATTGGTGGGCTCAACCCAGATTATTCCGGCCTCGATTTTTGTGAAGAAGCCTCGGAACGTATTGCATCTTCTATATTTCTTGCTGACAAAGTAATGGAGTAGTTTAAAGAACAAAATATTTTAATCCGCTGTTGATAAGCATTTCTTACAAGGCTAACATATGAGGAGTAGTAAAAATTATACTGTCGTTTCGGAAGCGGGCTTTATTTCGGAACCCTCAAAAACCAGTTGTACATACATGGGGAAATGATCGCTGTTTACGGCGGCAGCCCGCTGCAAAATCTTAAGTTTAAAATGAGGGCTGTGAAAAACATGATCCAGCGGCCAACGGAAGATGGGGTACTTGGCATGGAAGGTATTGTAAAAGCCCCGGCCAAGCCGTGGGTCCAATAAGCCGCTTACCTCCTGGAACCGTCGGGTAGTGGCCGACCATGCCACATCATTAAAGTCGCCGGCCACAATAATGCCGCCTGGCGTTTTAGCCGCTTCTTTTGCCACGTGTATAATCTCTTCATCCCTATCTTCTGTATCGCCGCCTTCGTTGGGTGCCGGCGGCCTGGGGTGTACTACAAACAGTGTGATCCAGGTGCCTTCTCTCAATTGCATCTCTGTGCGAATGGAGGGAATATCATCCTCTATTAAATAACGAACAACTTCTTTTCTTAACGGCAGTTTAGAAAACACATGGAGGCCATACCGGTTTTTTTGAGGTACGGCTATGCGGTAAGGATAGTGCTCATGCAATACCGATAGTTGCTCCTGCCAATGGGGATCGGTCTCCGTAGTAATAACCAGGTCCGGGTCGTGCCTTCTGATATTTTGTATGCTAAGATGGTATTTTTTATTATCCTGCAGTACATTACTAATATAAAAACTGACCAGGCCGCTGTCATTATACACGTCACCAGCATTAGCTACTTGTTTGCTGGCAAACCGGGTATAGGGCCACACTTTATAAGCCTGCACTACAATTATAAGTATAAATAATACAATGAAGATATTGGCATTGCGCCCCGGCGCATAATACAGTAAGAGGTACCAGGCCAGGGCAATTACGGCCATAGCAAAAGTTTGCAAGCGGGGATAATCGAAAATGCGAACGTACCATTGCTTGAAAGTGAACAGCGGCATAATTGTAGCGCCCACGGCTATAAGCACGAGCAGGCCGAAGAAAAAAATACCGGCATAATATAAGATGTCCTGCAAATGGGTTTATGTTTTAAAGATTAAAAACCGTGACTGCTGGTTGAAAGGTATGCAATTTTAAGGCCGCAATGCTGAGTATTAGAGCCATGTATACCAACCCTTGTGCGGAAGTATTTTGGAATTGTTTTTTTGCGTCATCACAGAAGAACAAAAAGACTACAACAATTAATTGGAAAATGACAACCAGCACAGATCATCAATACAGGTGTTTCGATTTCATTGTTACATTCTTCCCCTGGTTTCCTCACTACCGGGCAGGGGTATATTTAAAGGCCCATCTTTATTTTTTTCAATTAACTTCCTTGCATGAAGAGGAAGATTTTTACATTATTGGTTGTATGTTTTGCTGCTTGCAGAATTTTTGCCCAAAGCGATCAATACACACTGCTAAAACCAGATCGGGTTTTCGACGGAGTAAATATGCATACGGGCTGGGTGGTATTGTTAAAGAATGATACCATTGCAGCGGCAGGTCCTATGCAATTTAAACTGCCTGCGGGCACCAAAATAATTGAGCTAAACAATGCAACCCTGTTACCAGGGTTGATTGAAGGGCATTCACACCTGCTCCTGCACCCATACAATGAAACAGCCTGGGATGACCAGGTGTTGAAAGAAAGCCGTGCCGAAAGAACAGCTCGTGCAGTGAATCATGCTAAAGCCACGCTGATGGCTGGTTTTACCACGGTGAGAGACCTGGGCACAGAGGGCGCCATGTATGATGATGCCGGGCTAAAAACAGCCATTGAAAAAGGGGTGATACCAGGGCCACGAATGATTATTGCCACCAGGGCCATTGTAGCACTAGGATCCTATGGCCCCAATACAAGTAATGCCGATGTTGAATCTATTAAGGGCGCCGAAGAGGTGACCGGTATGGAAAGTATTGCCAGGGCAGTACGCACTCAAATTGGCAAAGGAGCTGATCTTATAAAATTATATGCCGACTACCGCTATGGCATAAACGAGGAAGCCGCTCCCACATTTAGCGAGGCAGAAATAAAACTGATGGTAGATATTGCCAGCAGCAGCGGTAGAAAAACAGTAGCACATGCCGCCACTCCCGAAGGTATGCGCAGGGCTATCATGGCGGGTGTAAGCACCATTGAACACGGCGACAAGGGCACCCCGGAAATATTCAGGCTGATGAAAGAAAAAGGCGTTGCCCTGTGCCCCACCTTAGCAGCAGGCGATGCAGTGTCTCAATATCGTGGCTGGAAAAAAGGAATAGATGCAGAACCCGAACGTATCATCAACAAACGTAAAACATTTAACATGGCGCTGGATGCTGGTGTTACTATTTGCATGGGCGGCGATGCGGGTGTGTATGCCCACGGCGACAATGCAAGGGAAATGGAAATGATGGTAGATTACGGTATGAAACCCATTGAAGTGCTGCGTTCTGCTACCAGTATAAATGCAAGTGTATTTGGTTATGCAGATAAGATCGGTAGCATCAAATCCGGGCTGCTGGCTGATATGATTGTCGTAGAAGGAGATCCCTCTGTCGAAATAAAAAATATCCGCAAAATTAAAATGGTCATTAAAGGAGGCGTTATTATAAAAGAATAAAGAAGTTATTCATTTGGCTTGTGACCTATGAACCAATCCCGCCATAGGTTTATACGGAAATAATCACTTCGCCAGGTAAGTCCAAGGCTGCCCGCTAAACCAAGCAACTCGCAAGCATTGTTTTTTATTGATACGTCTCTGGTATTTTTCTTTCCAGTGAAGCCTGCTCAAAAGCATATCCAACTTTTAGTAGCAAGGCTTCCTGCCACGGCCGTGCTATGAATGTTATTCCTGCCGGTTCACCCGTACTGCGGTAGCCCATAGATACGGTAAGACATGGATAATTTGCAGCAGCAGCGTGCCCTGCATGTCGGTTGTTAATAGACAAAATAATATCTAACTGGTGTTGCTGCATTTGTTTTTCAAAAAACTGCACGGCGTTGTTGCGCACGGTGGCTTTTAATTTATTCAGTTCAGCATTACTGGTGCTGTCTTTTAAAATACCTGTAAAGCGTCCTTGCCCATAAGGTATACTCCTCAAACTGTCCTGGCGGTTGAAGATCATAATATCCTCTATTGTTTGATAGGTAAGTTTTTTATTGCCATTATTTTTTATATAGGCCGGCAAATCTGATTTCATATCGGCATTTAATATCGTACCAAATCCATCATTGGGAAATGAGACCGTTTCTAATTCGATCATCACAGCGCCCAGGCTTACCATAGTGGCTACTTGTTTTTTTAAAAGGGTATCCGTTAACAAGCTTTTGAACACGCCGAAACGAATTCCTTTTAAGCTGCCTGTTTTTATTTGTTCCCAGTTAAATGCATTTTGCGGATTGGCTTTACTGGCTTCGTCTGCACCATCTACACCCAGCATGGCCGAAAGCAAAATCGCATTATCCGTAACATTTCTCGTCATGGGCCCCGGTGTATCAAAAGTGCCGGAGATGGGTACAATGCCGCTTCGGCTAAGCAAGCCTGTTGTTGGTTTTAACCCTGCAAGCGAATGAGCGCTTGCAGGCGAAAGGATGGAGCCAGATGTTTCGGTGCCCACAGCTGCAGCAGCATAATTTGCAGCCATAGCCGAGCCGCTGCCCGAGCTGGAACCACCGGTATCGAAAATGCGCAGCCCATAAGGATTTAATGTTTGCCCGCCCATTGCACTGTAGCCATTGGGACAATCCAGGCAAAGGTAGTTGGCCCACTCACTCAAATTAGTTTTACCGAGGATGATGCCGCCCTTTGCTTTGATACGATCTGTAATAAAAGCATCTGTTGTGGTATTGTTAGCAAAAGCATTGGCACCTGCCGTAGTGATCATGCCCTGCATATTGATGTTGTCTTTTATTAAAACCGGCATGCCATAAAGTGGATGATCGGTGCTGGATTTATTTTTGTCTTTTCTACGGGCTTCCTTTACTGCATTGGGATTGATAGCGATTATATTATTCAGCGCCGTTTGTTTATCATTCTCAAATAACACAATACGGTACAGATACCACTGTGTAAGTTTTTCATAGCTTAAAGCACCGGATTGTATGTGCGCTTGCAGGGTGGGGATATCCTGGTTTAGAACCAGTGATTTTATCCGCTGATAATCTACCTCTGTAAAATTGTTCAGTTGGGGTGCAACGCTTTTCCAGATGGAATTTTTATCCAGTATTTTAGACTGTATTAATTTATAACGCAATCTCCTGTTTTCGTTGTTGGCATTTTTTGCCAGTACTTCGGTTTCATCATACGGCTCCCACACGGGTACACTGGTTGTTTTTTTAGTAGTAGAACAAGAGAACATAAATAGCAATCCAACATAGAAAATATTTTTCATCTGCAAAAATTATACGTTTTAAAGATTGGTGTAAATGGAGAAGTGATTATTTGCTGAAATTAATACAATTTCAAGTTCGTATGTTTTATTTGCTAAAATTAGAATGTGATTAGCTCTTGCTATTTTATCATACTTCAACAATCAAAAATCTATCAATTCTCAGGAACAGGCTGGTAAAACCGACGGTATCCGTAACGCATTCGTTTTTGGGGTTTTAAAAAATAGGGTGCTCGTAAACAGGCCGACCATTTTAATTATTTTGGAATTGGTTAATTTTGCGAACAGGCAAAAGAACAATAAGAAAGATTAGAGGTTGATTAAAATAGCAGTGTGATATTTTTATCAACCTAAGTTTTCGCACACCAGGAACCGGAAAGAAAAGAAAAGCTATTTGTTGTGCCGAACAAATTCGCTACCTAATGCCACCCGAAGCAAAAAAAGGCGGGCACTATTTCTAAAAAATTCTTTTTTGTCGATGTTCCTGGAGCCACGCCCATGGCTCACTTCGTGCTCTTTCGGCAACCACAGCACTCCAATGACCTGTTAAAGCCTGCCAGCTTTATTCGTAAATCAGTAACTTTAAAACATTCGCAAAAATGCCGACATGTAAAAAATAAGTTGATCATTAAAAATACTGCTATGCACTACGAAATTAAAAACATACTGGTACCCACCGACTTTTCAGAAACTGCCAACAATGCCCTTCGGGTTGCTGTGGCCATGGCCCAGCGCCACCATGCAGGCTTACAACTGATTCATATCATACAGCCGCCATTGTATATAGACCCTGCTGGCATGCATGGTACTTTTGCAGGTATTGAGCAAACGCTGCTAGATGATGCCAGGGCTAACCTACAGAAGCACAAGGCTGCTATCCAAAAGAGTTCAGGAGTGCCGGTAACTACCCATGCAGAAATTGGCACAGTAGCTCACTGTATCAGCAATTATGTATTGAACAACCAGAAAGATCTTGTAGTGATGGGCACACATGGTACCAGCGGCTGGAGTGAGTTTTTTCTTGGCTCCAATGCCATGGCCACTATTAAACAGTGCAGTTGCCCGGTGTTGACTATTCCGCCCACGTTTTTAAAAACAACTTTCGATTCTGTTTTATACCCCATCCGGAATGTAGAAGGCGTGCTGGAAAAATACGATTACATCAAACCAATTATACAAAGAAACGATGCTGCTGTGCATTTGCTGGGCGTAGCCTACCAGCATGATGAGTATGAAACATCTACTTTAGCCAACAAGCTAAGGGCAGTGAGAGAAGTGATTCTTCACAACAACGAATACATTTCTTACGAAACACATCAATGCAATAATATAGCAGAGAAAGTACTTGAAGTAGCCCATAACAGAGCGGATGATATCATGATCATCAACGCTACTTTAGATAAAAACTGGTATAAGTTTTTTAGTGGCAGCTATACGCAACAAATAGTAAATCATGCAAAAATACCGGTGCTATCGGTAAAGCCGGCCTTAACACCAGACTCTGAAAAACAACGCAAAGAGTTCCTGGCAGCTGAGGCAAATCATTATGCACCTTTAACCATACTGCCAAATTAAAAACATGTTATGATCAAAAATATCGAGATACTAAATTTAAACATTAGTCATTATAAGGAACTCTTAGAAGCAATGAAAGCGGCGTATACAAACTGGACCGGGAGTTACTGGAGTGAGGCTGTAATTGAAAAACTAATTGCTAAATTTCCCGCAGGCCAATTTGTAATATTGGCAGATGAAAAAGTAGTGGGCTGTGCTTTATCTATCATTGTAAAGTATGATGATTATGGCGACAACCATACTTACCAACAAATTACGGGTAATTATACTTTTTCATCACACAACGAAAAAGGAGATGTACTCTATGGCATTGAAGTTTTTATAAGGCCAGAGTACAGGGGTTTGCGCCTCGGGCGCCGCTTGTACGATGCCCGCAAGGAGCTATGTGAAAAACTAAACTTACAAGCCGTAGTGTTTGGTGGCAGAATACCGCACTATCACACTTATGCAGGGGAACTACAATGCAAAGAATACATTCAAAAAGTAAAGCTGAAAGAAATTTACGATCCTGTTTTATCGTTTCAGCTAAGCAATGATTTTCATGTAAAGAAAGTGTTGAAAAATTACATGCCTGAAGATAATGACAGCCAGGAGTTTGCCACCTTATTGCAATGGGATAATGTTTACTATATTCCCAATTATGCCCGCACCAGCCGGATTAGAAAAAATGTGCGCCTGGGTTTGGTACAGTGGAAAATGCGCTTGTACAATTCCCTGGAAGAGCTATTTCAGCAAGCAGAATATTTTATTGATTCCATTTCAAATTACAAGGCCGATTTCGTGGTGTTCCCGGAGTATTTTAACGGGCCACTGCTGGCAGAATTTAATACCATGAGTGAGTCGGAGGCCATGAGGGCAGTAGCCCAGTACACGCACCAGATCAGAAATAAATTTAGTGAGTTTGCTGTAGGGTACAATGTAAACATCATTGCAGGCAGCATGCCGTTGTACGAGAATAATGTGTTGAAGAATGTTGGCTATGTGTGCCATAGAAACGGCAAAGTAGAGATGTATGAAAAGCTGCACGTAACCCCCGATGAAGAAAAGTTCTGGGGTTTAAAAGGCGGCAATATCCTGCAGACATTTGATACCGATTCAGGAAAAATTGGTGTATTAATTTGTTATGATGTGGAGTTTCCCGAACTGACGAGGCTATTAGCCGATGAAGGCATGCAGATTTTATTTGTGCCCTACCTTACCGATACACAAAATGCCTACCTGAGGGTGCGGCTTTGCGCCCAGGCAAGAGCAATAGAAAACGAATGTTTTGTTGCCATCACCGGCAGCGTAGGTAACCTGCCCAAGATTGAGAACCTCGATATTCAATATTCGCAATCTGCTGTTTTTACACCAAGTGATTTTGCCTTTCCGTCTAATGCCATTAAAAGTGAGGCAACCGCCAATACGGAAATGGTGTTGATAGCAGATGTAGATTTGAAATTACTGGATGAATTGCATGCCTACGGAAGCGTGAGGAATTTGAAAGACAGGAGAACGGATTTTTATGAACTTAAAAGAACACCCAGGCCATAGTTGAATTGCACTGGTAAAAATGAGCATCCTGTCAGATTTTTTTACACCAGTAATTTAACCAGGCCTGGTAGGAGAGTGGAGCAAATCTTAAAAGTTACAGTTGGTTCCCATTTAAAAAAAGTATTTCGAGTGATGGAGAAACTAAGTCAGAAAAAAAATGCATAAAAAAATCCCGCCTTACAACAGGCGGGATTTTCTTATAAAGGAGATCATATTAATAAATATAACTCAGTGCAGTTTTATCATTTGCATTGAAAGGACGGTTTCCACCGCTACCGATACAAGCCAGCATCCAGCTGCCTGCATCAGGGCCGGATGGTGTGCCAGGGATAAGGATTGCCCCAACTGTAGATGCACCCTCATTTGAAACAGAACCGCCACAGCTATAGCTTCTGTCAGTGTAATCTGTATGGCGCATTCCTATGCAATGGCCAGCTTCGTGCGCTAAAATGGTAGCTAAGTAATTGATAAATGTTGTGCTGGTACCTGTGCCAATAGCTCTCGAATTAACCTGTACTGAATTAAAGGGATTACCACCTGAAGGGAAACCTGCTGAGGCAAGGTAAGAGCCATTAGCGTTTGAAAAAGTAATATTGGCGCCGGAACTTACAACAGAAAAAGTGAGTGTTAGATTTTCTGCATTGTACCTTCTTGCAACTTCTGCAAGAGCTTCAGCATATCCTGCCTTGGAGCTCAATTTTGAGTCAAGTGCAAGCGAGATATTACGGTTTTGACTTACCAGGTTGGTAGTTCTGTATTGCTCATTGTTTGCAATGCGCAACAAACTTCCGGCGGGTCTTTCTGCAAGAAAATCTGCAGTAAGAAGAATGTCTCCTTCCACCAAATATCCTTCATCAATTTTTTGAACGTTGGATGTTCCAAATCCATGTGCGGAAATACTAGCCAGGGTTGACGCAGAGATTTCTTCCACTATTACTGAACCAGCCTCTTTTTTACAACTGGTAAAAACGGTGCTTCCAATAATTACGAAAGCTAATAATTTTGATAATTTTGTCATGATAGGAATTTAGATTTTGTTAAATGATGAAATGGTTTTTTGAAAGATAATCTACTTTAACAGTGTAACAAGCATTTATTTTCGTAGAAAAATTTCCCAGTAGATTACACATGCACTGCTTTGTATATGTGCACACATGCCAGCAGTAATAGGGTTCGAGTGAGAGCACTGCCCTGTACAGGCCACCCTGGCAGCTTTTCGTATCCCGCAACGCCCCCGGTAATGGTTCGCTCATTTCAACCCACTCTTTGTTTGTGAAAAATAATTTTAAAATCCAAATAAATACCTTTGGGTTCATGATGTTTAAAACCGGCATATACTTTATATATTCTGTAACTCTTTTAATGGTAGGCTTGCTGTTTTTTATATCCACTGTTTCAACAGCACAGTTAAAAAAAATCGGGGATAAGGTTCCGCCAGGTTTTTTTACAAAAATGAATTCAGCCCCTTCATCTGAAAAACACTTGTTTAGGGTAATGGTAAGCGGAAGTGACCCCACTGTGTCACTGCAACTGCAAAAATTTAATCCCACCAAAATCGCTGCTTACGGAACGTTTTCATTTTATACTATCAGCGCTACCAGTACTGAACTTGTTGACTCGGTGTTATCGTTGCCCATCGTACTTTTTGCAGAGGATGGAATGCGGATAGCAAAGGAGGAGAGCCAGGTGAATAATCTTGACCTCGGCACCAATAAAATTAGCACTGTTCACGCAATCTATCCGCAATGGAACGGAGATGGTTTAACCGTTTCCGTAAAAGAAAACCTATTCGATACCAGTGATATTGATTTTGCAGGTCGTTACATTGCTATGCCATTGGCCTCTCGTGTTGTAAGTTCCCATGCTACCAACATGGCAACAATGATAGCCGGCGCCGGTAATTCGTGGTACACAGGTAAAGGCGCTGCATGGGCATCAAAAATTACGTCATCAGATTTTGCCAACCTTTTGCCGGATCCAACCAATGTGTTGCAGCAATATAACATCACCGTACAAAATCATTCCTATGGTGTTGGCATAGAAAACTTTTATGGCGGGGATGCAGTTGCATACGATGCCAGCCTCATTAGTAATCCCACATTATTAAATATTTTTTCTTCCGGCAACAGCGGCATGTTTACCAGTTCCATGGGTACCTACGCCGGTATTCCTGGCTTTGCCAATCTTACCGGCAGTTTTAAAATGGCCAAAAATATCATTACTGTAGGTGCAACAGATTCTTTTGGCAAGGTTTCCCTTCAAAGTTCTAAAGGCCCTGCCTTTGATGGCAGGATAAAGCCAGATATTGTTGCCTTCGGCATCGACGGAAGTTCTGGCTCGGCTGCATTGGTTTCTGGCGTGTCACTTTTGCTGCAGCAGCAATATAGAACGCTACAAGGCAGCATGCCCGCCAATGCTTTACTAAAGGCAGTACTACTGAACAGTGCCGACGATACAGGAAATAAAGAAGTAGATTTTTCAAATGGATTTGGTAACCTCAATGCATTGAATGCCGTAAGGACTATCCAGGCTGGCCGATACTGGAGTGGTGCGGTTAATAATAATGGCACGCAGCAATTTTTCCTTTCAATTCCCGCAGGGATAAACAAAGTAAAAATAACCCTGGTGTGGAATGATCTACCTGCAACAGTTAACGCAGCAAAAGCCCTGGTAAACGATCTTGATCTTGAATTGATCAATTCAACTACCAACCAAACCTGGAAACCATGGGTGCTCAATTCATTCCCACACATAGACTCTTTAAAACAATTAGCCACCCGGAAAAAAGACAGCATCAATAATGTAGAGCAGGTAACATTAGATAATCCTGCTGCCGGCAATTACCAGGTTTCTATAAAAGGAACCAACATCACTTCCACCTCCCAAGTGTTTCATATCGCCTACCAGTTTGATTCTGCTGAAGTTTTTGAGTGGCATTTCCCTACACGCAAGGATCCTGTTTTTTCTTCAGCTGTAAATACCATTAGGTGGCACTCCTCCTATTCGTCCGCAACCGGAAAACTAGATTATAGTATTGATGATGGAGCTACCTGGCAACTGATAGATGCTGCTGCGGACCTGGCAAAAGGATACTACAACTGGCAAACTCCAATGCTTACAAGTAGTGCTCTTTTAAGAATAACTTCAGGCTCCCGGCAAGTAGCCAGCGATACATTTTTAATAAGTACCCGGCCCCAAACCGGTGTAGGATTTAATTGCCCGGATTCCTTCCTCATTTATTGGAACAAACTTCCGTTTGTGAATAGCTACCGTTTGTACAAGTTAGGCAGCCGATATATGGAACCGATATTGCAAACCGCAGATACGTTTTCAGTATTGCAGAAGAATACAAACACATCTCGTTATTACGCAGTTGCTCCACTGGTAGCAGGAAAAGAAGGCATCAGGAGTTATACCTTCAACTATGCCTTACAGGGCGTTGACTGCTATATTAAATCGTTTTTGGCAACACTCGTTGGTAACAGTTCGGAGCTGACGCTTGCCTTAGGCACCCGCTATAATATTGAAAGGATTGTACTGGAAAAATTTGATGGAGCCAATTTTAAATCATTGCAACAATTGGTAACCAATACAAACCTGCTTGTAAAATTCGTTGATAATAACCTGGTAAAAGGGTTGAATATTTACCGGATAAAATTAGAGCTCGCCGGGGGAGCGGTGCTGTATTCGCTGGTAGAAAATGTATTTTATTTTAAAGGATCAGGCTATGTTATTTACCCAAATCCTGCCGGGCAAAATAGTGAAATCTACATTGCACAGCAAAACGTAGACATTGCATTGATGCAGCTTTTTAATGCCAGTGGCGTAAAAATTTATGAAAAAGTACTCGATGACAGGATCAATAAAATTGCAGCCGGAATATTGAGCAAAGGCTTTTACTTTATAAGAATCATAGCCAATGGCAAACAAATTGAAACAATGAAACTAGTGGTACATTAATTTGCAGTTAAAGATACTTTCTAAAAACTATCATAGCAATGTCCGGCAGAGCAAAAGGCAAACCAGTTTTGTGTAAAGGATCCAATTATTTCACCACAATCTTTTATAAGCCAGCCGGTGCGTTTACAAGTTACAGGTAGCAGAAATTACATTGTAGCCTGGTAGGCTACCATCCAACATAGTCTGGTGGTTTTATGCCGTTCAACCTTAAGTAAACCAGCATCTGTGCCCTATGGTGTGTTTGATGATCCTGCACAAGGTTAATGATTTGTAACTTGTTCATGGGGCCGGCAAAAAATTGAACCGTATCAACCAATGTATTGGCCGGAAAGTGTTGCAGGGCATCAATGGCAAAGTTGTAGGCTTTTGTAACCACAGCAATCATGTCTTCCTTCGATGTTGGTTTACCGTCAGCTGCTGTTAAAGGATTTTTATGGTTGGTAAGGTAGGCTGAAGTTAACCAGCACAAATTTTCTGAAACATGCAGC
The DNA here is from genome assembly GCA_038257335.1 of Chitinophagales bacterium. Lineage (GTDB taxonomy): Bacteria > Bacteroidota > Bacteroidia > Chitinophagales > Chitinophagaceae > Ferruginibacter. The sequence goes on from JBBSJJ010000045.1 coordinate 25,590, forward strand.
AATTGTTTACCAAACATCATTTCCTCCGGGCTGGGTTTGTAATCATATTTTTCCGAAGGCATAGACCTTGCCACCTGCAACGTATAGGCTAGCGCATTTTTAAGTTTAGATATATTGGCGTTTAAAAACGCAGCTTCTGTTGTTTGGGCGTTGAGGGACAACGATGCCAAAACAAAAGCGATGGCGGTAAAAAGGTATTTCATTCTTTATTTTTTATAGGTATAGCCTACAGGAGGCTGTAAGTTATGATGGTTACTTTAAGCAGCTGATATTTTTCCTGTAGCTTTAGCATCCAGGCTATTAAAAGAGTGGGCTTATGCAGGCTTTTTCTTTGATGGCGCTGGCTGCCACTGCACATTTACAAAAATATTTATACAATATAATTCATTCGTAATGACAGACAAATTGAATATTGCCATTGCCCAGGTAGCGCCGGTTTGGCTAAATAAAAAACTTACCATTAAAAAAATTGAAGCGGCCATCAAAGAAGCTGCTGCACAAAAAGCGCAATTGGTTTGCTTTGGCGAAACATTGTTGCCCGGCTATCCCTTCTGGCTGGAGCTTACAGGCGGCGCCAGGTTTAACGATGCCACGCAAAAAGAAATCTTTGCGCATTATTTAAAAGAAGCGGTGAACATTGAACAGGGTGATTTAAAATCAATTTGCGCCCTTGCAAAAAAATTACAAATAGCCATTTACATTGGTTGTGCCGAGAGAGCTTCAGACAGGGCCGGCCACAGCATTTACTGTAGCCTGGTTTATATTGATACCCTTGGTACGATACAATCTGTTCACCGTAAATTAATGCCTACTTACGAAGAACGCCTGGCATGGGCTATTGGAGATGGCAATGGTTTGCAAGTGCATGCCTTGAACAATTTTACGGTGGGCGGTTTAAATTGCTGGGAAAACTGGCTGCCCCTTGCCCGTACTGCGCTGTATGCCCAGGGCGAAAATCTGCATGTTGCGGTTTGGCCGGGCAATCTTCGCAATACACAAGATTTAACCAGGCATATTGCATTAGAAAACCGAATGTATGTTTTATCAGCCTGTGGGCTAATGCGCAAAAACGATATTCCCGCTACCGTGCCTCACCATGATTTCATAAGGCAACATGCCGGTGATTTTTTAAGTAATGGCGGTTCCTGTATTGCTGCGCCTGATGGCAGTTGGGTGATTGAACCCATTGTAGATAAAGAAATTGTTGTAACAGCCAGCATCGATTTGAACGAAGTAAGAAAAGAACGCCAAAACTTTGACCCCTCTGGCCATTATTCCCGGCCCGATGTGTTTGAATTAACAGTAAACAGGAAGCGGCAAAAGGTAGTTCAGTTTACTTCGGAATGAGAGCCGGGTTCCAATGCCTCCACTTGCATCATATAAATATGCTTCACGTTCCTGCGCCATTGATCAGCCTTCGGCTTGACCATGATGTTTATTCGCTCAATGGTCTCGTAATCGCTGCATAAAGCAGTGTATCCATTTGAACACCCTATCTCCAATATGCAGTGCTGCTTATGCCGTTGTTTGTGGCTATTTCAATAGGAAAGGGGTGGGCCAACAACTTTCATTTCGTGGTCTGTAAATATTTTAGCCCCTTGTTCTGGGGTTGGTGCATCTTTCAAAGATGCCAGTGCTCTGAAAAAGTTTTCCATTTTTCCCGATGGCTGAAACATAAACAACATCCTTCCTTTGGCAGAAGTCTGGGCGAAAGTATGGGGCACTTTCCTGGGAAGAAAGATGCTGTCGCCTGTTTTTAATTGATGTGTTTCATCGCCCACTTTAAATAAGTACTCGCCCTCTATTATGAAGAATATTTCGTCTTGTTTCAAATGCATATGAAGCGGCGGCCCTCCCTTTTCATTTCCTGTGTATTCAAAGAGGGAAAAGTTGGCAGCGGTGTCTTTGCCTGATACCTTAATATCATTGGGGCTGTTGCCATTTAATTTTGTTGTTTCATTAAACCTGCCCTGGTTTGCCTTAACAACAAATCCCTTCTTTGTTCTGTCCTCTTTAATGTGGAAGTTTTGCCCAAATACGAGTGTAGGAATGGTAGCGGCTGTAGCTGCTAAAAATTTTCTTCTTTGCATAATATTACAATTTTAGTTATGCAAAAATGACTATCATTTGTTGGTGTACAGTGGTAAAAATGCGACAACTTTAAAAAGTGTCTGCCACGCCAAATTTTCTTTCGGGAGCCGACAGATCTATTTGATGAAATTCCGTAGGAGTTTTTCCAGTCAAATCTTTGTAGTCTTTCACCAGGTGCTGGTAGTCGTAATAACCGTTGTGAATAGCAAGTGATAGCCAATCCAGGTGTGGCAGAGTATTCTTCATCCTGAATATATTTTCAAACCGCAAAACCTTTAAATAATACTTTGGAGATATTCCCATTCTTTCTTTAAACAACCTTTCAAATTGCCTTGTTGACAGGCAGGAAGCCTTGGCCAGATTATCAACCTTAGGTAATGACGTGGTAGTAAATAATCCTGCATTTATTTGATCTATTCTATGGAAGCCTATATTTTTCCGGTTAAATTCTTTCAGCAAAAAGGCTTCAACGATTGCGGCCATTTGATTGTGATCCTTGCATTCATATAGCCTTTCATTTATGTCCTTTAAGTCTTTTGAAAATATGAGTTCTGCATCAAGGTAAGAGTTATTAAATTCATGAGATGGAATGCCCGTCAGTCTAAATAAACCGCCTGGTTTAAAAACTATTTGAAACAACAGGAAATTATTTCCTACGAAGCGGTTGGAAACCTCTGTTTGCTGTCCAAATAAAACTGCCCTGAGATTGCCAACTTTCTGGCCGCTGCCGGCATATTCTACATACTCTACATCTTTGGGATAAAAGCTGAGGCAGTGTTCTGCCCTTGGTGGATATGCTTTACATGGAAGTGTAACGTTGGCTTTAAATTCAAACTGTACCAATCTGTAAGTTCTTACAAACTCATTTAAATGATAGCCTGGTTTAAATTCTTTTAGTACCATAGTGCAATTAAATTTCTACAACGAAATCTTACCTTGATAAAATGGCTTTACATAAAAGGAAAATTTCATAATTATAATCGTAAAAAAAGAATTTCTTTTTGTATTGATTACACGTTGGTTTTATAGCACCTCTTTTCAATGATTTATAGGGGTAACGTAAAATGAAAAATGCTTCCCTTGCCAGGCTCGCTTTCTACCCACATCTTGCCTTGGTGCCTTTCTATGATATTGCTCGATATATGGAGCCCAATGCCCAACCCCTGGAATTGGCCTGCATGTTCTTCGATCCGGTAATACCTTTCAAAAATTTTATGTAAATGCTGAGCTAACATACCAACACCAAAATCCTGCACCGAAACCTGGAGCTTATTTTCCTGTTCCTCAATTTTTATCAAGACCTTGTTAGCCCCTGGAGAATATTTGATGGCATTGGTTATTAAATTAATTAGCACCTGTTGCAACCTGTTTCTGTCTCCCGTAATTTGTTTTGAACAGCTCCCGGTTTTTTGTATGAGGTGGTCTTTTGCACTATATTGAATATCCTGGATGGTTTCATCCAATAACTTAGTAAAATCGAACGTGGACATATTATAATTCAATTGCCCATTTTGTATTTTACTGGCGTCCAATAACTCTGAAACAAGGTCGTTCAGCCTTTCTACTGCTTGCCTGGCCTTGGTTGCGAATAGGGCAGCTTGATTTTCTTCACTTACCGAAAGCAGCAGTAAGTCAATATAACCTTTAGCGGTAGTTAAAGGCGTTTTCATTTCATGGCTTGCAATGCTAATAAATTCATCTTTTTGTTCATCTTTTGTTTTTTGCTCATGAATATCTGTATTGGTTCCTACCCAGCGATCAATATTTCCGTTGGCATCTTTTACAGGATAGGCATGGGTTAGAAACCAACGATATTCCCCATCGTGCCTGCGAAGCGGAAAGGTGAGTTCAAAAGCTTCATCTTTTTTCCATAAATCTTTTGAAAGCGCTACTATATTTTCAACATGGTCGGGATGATGTACTTTTTTCCTTCCCCAACCTTGCATTTCTTCAAATGTGAGTCCTGTATAATCATACCAACGCTGGTTATACCAATAAATCCATCCTTCACCATTGGCTATCCATGCAAGATTTTGAATGCTGTTGGCAAATGTGCGAAACTGCTCCTCGCTTTCTTTAATGCTTTCTTCTATCTTTCTCTGTTCAGTAATATCTGAAAAAAGAACGGCTACTTTATTACTTCCCTGATCTTCCAACCTGAAAGCGTACACTTCAAACCAGCGGTTTAATTCTTCGCTGTGATCAATAAAATGATTTGCTTCTCCCGTTAAAGCAACTTTGCCATAAATCTGAATCCAGCGTTCTTCTATACATGGAACGAGTTCTCTTATAGTTTTGCCAACAGGATTTGCTATACCTGAATGCTTTTCAAACATGGGATTGGCTTCAATAAAAAGATAATTTAAAGGCTTGTTAGCACTATCAAACATTATTTCAATGATGGAGAAGCCCTGGTCCATTCTTTTAAATAATTCACTGTATTTTTCTTCGCTTGCTTTTAATTGTAAATCTGCTTTTTTTTGGTCAGTTATATCTATACTAATTCCTGTGAGTGTTTCGGCAACGCCTTCAGCATTGTAATGATATTTTCCAATAGATCGTATGCAGCGGAGTGCGCCATCATTGGCCCTTTTAATATAATAATCTGCCTGATATGGTGTATGATTAACTCTTGCTTCGGCTACTTTTTCAAAAGCCTTTTCTTTATCCACTGGTAAAATAAGTTTATGCCAGTCTTCATAATCAATCTCTGTACGATGCTCATCATACCCCCACATTTTATTATGCAGCGCACTCCATTCTACTTTATGTGTTTGCATGTTTAACGACCAGGTGCCCACATTGGCCGAATCGGTGGAAAGCTTTAGGTACGACGTCATTTTACGCATAGCAGTTTCACTTTCTTCAATTCGTTTGCGTGCATTTACCTGTTCGCTTACATCGTAGGCAAAAACTAAAATGCCCTCTGTGTCCCCTTCGTCATTTGCAAAAGCCTGGTAAGTGAAATTCATAAAAACGGGATCCGTTTTTCCATTTCCTTTAGCTAACACAACCGGGGTTTCTTTCCCCGTAAATGTTTGGCCCGTTTTATATACATTATCAAGCAGTTCAATAAAGCCCTGTCCTGCTATTTCGGGCAGTGCTTCAAGTAGTGTTTTATTTATTATATCACGGTTTCCGGTAAGCTCCAGGTAAGCGGGGTTGGCAAATTCAAAAACATGTTCGGGTCCTTTGAGAATGGCAAGCACGGCAGGCGCTTGAGTAAAGAAATCGTGAAGCGACTTGCGCTCTTGTCCTAAGCGCTTATCGTTTGCTTCAATTATTTCACGGGCAACCACAGATTGTGTTACTTCGTATGACGTTACAATAATACCCTCTACCTCGCCACGTTCATTAAGCATGGGCTGGTAATTAAAATCGAAGTATGCAGTCTCGAAGTTTCCATTGCGAAATAGCTGCGCAGCTATTTCTTTGCCAGTGAAGGGAACACCTGTAACGTAAACTTCGGTTAGTAGTCTTTCAAATTCTTGTGATTTTACTTCGGGAAATACAGTGAATAATGGTTTGTGTAAAATCTCTGCTTCCTCTTTTTGCCAAAGTTCTAATTGTTTTTTATTTACGATTTCAATGATAAAACCGGGGCCAATAATAACCGAAATAGCTACCGGAGCCTGAAATATAAAACTCCGTAATTGAGCTTCACTTTTTTCGATTTTCTGAGACGATAGTTTATCCATTTTGTGTTTGTTGGCAACATGAATATAAAACAAAGATGTTGTTTTTGCTAAGTCAAATATTTTTGGTCACCAGCCTTCTTGTTCTCTTTAAGTCGGCCTTTGGCCAA
>JBBSJJ010000046.1:0-30835 GCA_038257335.1 Chitinophagales bacterium
ATGATATACTTCCTTGCAGGCTTCACTGCAGCACCCATCAAACTTTACGGCGCAGCTTTCGCATTGAATAAAAAGCAAGTGGCAGCCGTCGTTCAGGCAATTGGTATGGGTATCTGCGGGCTGGCCACACTGGTGGCATTGTGCAATGATCTCTTCTGTAATGCGCTCCCCGAGCCTGTCGTCGAACACAAAATTTTTACCGTGAAACTTGCTGGGTAACTGATGTTGCCGGATGGTATTGGCATAGTTGATGATGCCTCCTTCCAGGTGAAAAACATTTTTAAAACCATGGTGTAACATGTAGGCACTGGCTTTTTCGCAGCGGATGCCACCGGTGCAATACATGATAATATTTTTATCTTTTTTATCCTGCAACATTTCAGCCGCCATGGGCAATTGATCTCTGAAAGTATCACTTGGTATTTCAATGGCGTTTTCAAAATGCCCTACTTCATATTCGTAATGATTGCGCATATCTACTACAATCGTATCTGCATCGTTGGTGAGGAAATTAAACTCTTGCGCATTTACGTAACTGCCTTTATTGGCCATATTAAAAGAGGGATCATCTATACCGTCTGCCACAATTTTGGGACGTACTTTTATTTTCAACACCCAAAAAGATTTTCCTCTTCCTGTTTTACCATCCTTACTCTCAGCGGTGTCTACAGCAATATTCAATCGTATATTTTTAAAGGCATCAATACCATGTAGGAAATGCTGAAAAGCATTCATGCTTTCCTCTGGCACGCTTACTTGCGCATTAATACCTTCCTGTGCTATGTAGATGCGGCCAAATACGTTGAGCTCTGTTAAGCCCGCATACAATTGGTCCCGGAAGGCAACAGGATCTTCAATAAAAAAATATTGGTAAAATGAAATGGTGTGCCGGTGAATGGTTTCTGCTGCCAGGCGCTTCTTTAGCTCCTCCTGGCTCAGGCGGTTGTACAATGGGGCCATAAATCTGATTCCTTTTTTAAGTGGAAAATCTTTTTAATATCCCGGCTATGCCAGAACACTGTAGATTGGATGCTTGCAGGGCAAACCAAATTTTACTGGCGCAAAGATAATCAAGTCGTTTTAAAAATTTACGGTAGCCGTATTACTGCCACGGTTTACGTTGATGCTGCCACCGAGGATACCGCCGGCGCCAATGCGGATGCCGGTTGTGCCAGCCTGCCCGTTTTCAAAGCCTGCACCAAAATCAACCCTAAATACTTTTAAAATATTTTCTATGCCGGCAAAAAGCTCCAGGTGGTTGTTATTTTTATTCACAAAAAATGCATTGCTGCCCGCCACAAGGTTCCAGTTCAATCTTTTAAAGAGCGGAATTTTATTGGTGAGCAGCCCGTTAAAATGATGCTCTATGTGCCCATACACAAATGTAGAAGCAATGGTGCTGTTTGCATAAAAAGACGCTAACTGAAAACTGTTGAGGTATTCGCTGGCAACCAGCGAACGATTGCCATTAAAATGTTGGTAGTCCTGTATGTATACTTTTTTATTGTTGAAGAATCCACCGGCTCCCAGGTTGTATTTGAACAAACCGGCAAGTCGCAGGTTCTTATCATCCTTAACAGAAAATCTCCATTTATCAAAATCTACATCGCTACCCGCAAGGCCGGCTATGCCCTTTATGTAAGTGAAAGTAAACGTCGGGTACTTTGAACCTATGGCTATTTTGCTATAGGGCAGTTGGATGTAACGTTGTCCTGGCTTGAAGCTTATGATACCGGTTACAACCGCCGCCTGGTGAGGCTCAAACTGTGACGTGATTTTTTCGTCCGGATAATTGGGCGTAATTCGAATACTATCCTTTTTATAAATAGTGAAATTGCTTGTATTATTCAGCGGAATCCGGTCTTCATACAAAGTATTTAACGTAAGACTTAAACCGCTTTCATAACGCTTTTGATAAGTTACACTGCCAAAATAATTTTCATAGGTCTTCATAAAGTTGTTACCGTAAAAAAGCGTGCTGATCGTATTTGCAAGTGTTAGCTGCCTACTGTCTTTGTTGAACTGCGATACCCTTTTGCCCCCGGCAAAATCCCAGCTGTATCTTTTTATTTTGTTGTTGGCATCTGCATCTCTTGTTCTGAATTGCACATTGGCCCAGGCGTTTAAATGCGTGTTGCTAAAGCCATAACGCAGATTTGGCTGCAAGGAAAAATTGGTCTTCCATTTTTTTAAATAAGTATTTACGTAGCCATTTACATTTACCACCACCCCTTCCGCCGGGTTGTACTCCATATTGGGAACCAGGGAAGAAACGCCCCAATTAATATTACCGTCTTTTCGGTATTTTGTACGACTAAGACCCGACCATAAAACTTTATAGGGCTTTAACGGCGCCCGGTTTTTGTTCAACGAATCTATTATACGGGGACTATAAGCAGAATCCTTTTGAGCATCGTAAATACTATCTTTCACTTTATAATTCAAACTTTCTTCTGCTTCCAATGGCACGGGGCGGGTAGTATCCCAAAATTCCCGGGACCGCTTATTCACCGCCGTATCGTAGCGGATAACAATATTGTCGAAGAAGTCTTTTTTAAAAGTAGGTTCAATATTGTAGTTGCTGTATACATTTAGGAAATTACCCACGGCATCTATGCCAAACATCTTAAAGTTGAAATAAAGGAGCTGGTTTTTAACCCGCCATACATCTTTACTAACGGGTACGTGTAGCTGTGTTATCCTGAGGCTGTCTAGCAATTCCAATTGAGCGGTTTTAGTGAGCTGCAGATCGAAACTAAAAATACGCCAGTCATCATCGGTGATGTTGATGACGCCGGTAAACAAAGGTTCGTAACTGCGGCGGGGAGTTACTCGTATACTATTGATGGCTTTTCCATCTTCCCAAAAAGTACCGAGGAATTTAAATTTATAAAACCCAATGGCACCATCGGCAATGGGCGATATAAAGCCACGTGGATTGATGCGGTCCGTAAAAACTTTTACATTGTTGGTGTACAAGCTGATGAATGCAGGAAAGGTAAAACCAAAACCACCACTGCCACTCACCCTACTGCTACTCACTTCCATCTTCGATTTATCGGGCAATTGCGTAAATATTTTTGCAATAGATTCTGAAAGATAGATGATGCCTTTGCCGGCAGAATCGAGGCCCATTTCTTTCCTGTCTCCATCCGGAATTTTTTGCCCAAATATTTTTTTAGGAAGATTGCGAAGTTTTATCAGATCCTTTGTGTAAAGGTCAACTTCAAAAGCATTTACCTGCTTGTTGTAAAAATTACGTTTCTTAATGGCCTGGCGAATGATCTCGTAGGCCGGATCTTCCCCGCCACTTTTAACCACAACTTCGGTCATCACCAATTGCTGCGCCTTTAGTACAAAACTTAATTCTGTTTCGCCGGAAACTGTTATCTTTTTTTCTTCTGAATTGTAACCGATGTGCTGGCAAACGATGGTATAAGTGCCATTGGGCAGCGAAAAAGAAAACCGTGCTTTATCATTGGCACTGGCACCTTTAGAGCTTCCTTTTACAACAATGGATGAGAAAGGTAAGAGATCGCCGGTTTCGGTAAAAACTGTTCCATAAATTTTTTGAGAAAATACCTGTACACAGTTAAGGCATAAAAGGGTAAATATTATAAACTTCATAAAACAGTTGGGTTGCCGACGAAATTAAGAGCATAACTGTTAGTAAAAATATAAATAGGCATTTTTTTGAGACGGATAGTTACCAACGGTAATAAAAGAACGAACATTTTTAGTTTGCGGGGGGAGGAATCATACAGAACCTGCATTCCAACAAAAAATCTGTACGGGCATGCCCTTCCTCTGTGATGCTGCAAAACGAAGCATCTGGTCTTGCAATAAAATTAGTTTATTGTTTAAGGGAAAAATGTTGTGTTTATGTAAAGAAGGTTTCACACAACGAAACAAGGGAAGCAAAGAAACAACTATCAAGTGTCAACCGAAATCTTTGTACACTTTGTATTTCTTTGTGGTCTGGGTGCGAAATGCATTGCCTTTCCCGGTATGAGACTTGCTTTACGCATATGCGAAATAATCGGGATGGGCTGTCGGCAGGAGCACAGACCAGTTGGTGCCTGTATTTTTATTTCCTCTTTCTTATGAATGACGCAGTTAATGCAGCAAGACCAGCCACCAAAGCTCCTAACAAAGCGGTAGCTAATATTAGAAATGCCGGGCTATCTGTTTTAAGAATGATTAAGGAAACCTTGTGCGCCAGCAAATGTCCGTTCTGGCTGCTCTTCAAAAAACTCAGGACACCCCATAACAATGCAATGGCCACGAAGCCACACAGGAAGGCCCTGCCCGGGCTTTGAGGAATGAGCGCTACTACCCCGAAAGACACAATCGCAATACTCCACCACGGCAGATACAAACAGGCAGCAAAACTTAACAAGGCTATTAAAAGTAAGGAGGTAAAGAATTTCATGGTTGAAGAAGGTTTAGGGGTTTAATGGTTTAGGGGTTTAGAAGTTTAGGGGTTTAGTGATTTAGTGGTTTAGGGATTTAGACGTTTTGAGGTTTAGTGGTTTAGAGGTTTAACGTTATTTGAATTTAAAGCTGTTTTTATTTTCTGGATAAGGTATTGCTCCTAAGGAGCAACATGAAAATTCCATTGACTGTTGCTACAAAGCCAATGCTCCTACGGAGCACATTGAGTTACGACCCAAGTATAAGCTATAAATATTTAAAGGCCTCCATTCACCATTTCGCATTGACAATTGACCCCCTACATTCTGTTGGGGCAGGCATTGACGATTGACCTTTGATAATTGCCATTGCTTATTACTCATTGCCCCCTACATTCTGTCGGGGCAGGCATTGCCTATTGCAAATTGCCCCCTACATTCTATAGGGGCAGGCTTTTGCCTTTTGACTTTTGACTTTTGCCCATTGCCTATCGCCTATTGCCTCACCCCTTTCCCTTAAAACTCATCTTCCATTTCACCCTCGGGTCTGCAGTTTCAGCTTTCGTCATCATCCACAAAGTATAGTATTTTCCTTCGGCCCAGTCGCTCACAAAATTATCGTAATACTTGCTGCCGGGGTTTCCACTTTGACCGCCGGGGTAAATGCCAAAGGCTTCTGTTTGTTGCGTAAGGCTCACCACCATGCGCCAACTCGGACCATGGTTGTCACGGGCAGCGTTGATAATATTGCTGCCTCCGCCAATAGGCAGGTTCGCCCGGCTGAAGGCAGGAATTTTAGCAAGATGAGATACTGTTGTGCCCTTGTATTTTGCCCACTCCAGTTTGCCTTCCCCTTCCGCATTTTTTAAATCTATCACCGCATTTTTAAAAGCTTTGGTAGCCATATCTGCCAGCGTTTCTTTCTCCGGAGTAGATACATCGTCCAGGAACTTATAAGCAGAATCTCTCAACACTGCTTCCAGTAAGGTGCTTTCAAAAGGTTTTTGTATCGGTTGCGGTGCGTTGGCAAATTCATCGTCAAAAACAACGGGTTTAAATTTATCCCAGGTCAACACAAAAACGGTGGCGCCGGTGGAGTTAACATCGTTGCGCAAATCCCAGTTTTGCAACAAGGAAAAATATTTTTTTTCTTCAGCAGACAAAGCAGCGACATTTATATTTTTGAGAAAGATCGGGCGGGCCATTTCTGCAAACACATTGTAATTGTCTGTTTGCATAGCCATCATATCTTGCGGCGTTACCTGTTGCATAGCAGCCAGTTTCCGGTTGATGATCCATCCTCTTGGCGAAGGATACTCCCTGCCAAGATAATAAGCGTAGGTAGAATCTACGGGGCGCTGGTTTGCGCTGCTCACAAAGCCTCTTTCGGGGTTGTATTGAAAAGGAGTTTCGCTGTCTGGTATCATTCCCCTCCACATATAACTGCTGTCTGTACCCGGCATTACAAAATCTCCCTGCCCCTTCCATTTTGCCGGCCACTCACCTTGTGTGCGAATGGCAATGTCGCCGCTCTTGGAAGCAAACACACAGTTTTGGCCGGGTGTGTGCAGGTTTACCACCGCTTCCTGGTAGTCTGCATAATTTTTTGCATGGTTGAGTTTATTAAAGATCAGCAGTTCGTTGCTGGGGTCGTGTGCTTTCCAACGCACCGCATAATTTTTTTGGTTGCCGGTTCTTTTGCCCGCAAAACTTTTATCATACATCACCGGGCCAAACACAGTGTAGGCCACGGTATCAAGGAAACTACTTTTTCCCACAATTTTTATTTCTTCAAACCTAAACTCTGTTTTTTTCCATTGGCCATCAAACCAATATTCCTGGCGGGTATCGTCTTTAAATTGTATTTCATAATAATCTCTTACATCTCTACCACCATTGGTAAAACCAAATGCAGCGCTGTCGTTGAAACCAATGATCACATTGGGCAAACCAGGAAAGCTGGCACCGTAGGCATTAAATGCCGGCGTAGATATTTGCATTTCATACCACAGCGATGGAAGGTTTAAACCGAGGTGTGGATCGTTGGAGAGGATGGGCGCACCCGAGGCTGTTTTGGAGCCGCTGACAGCCCAGTTGTTGCTGCCATTTTCCCTGTCAGGTTTTTGCGCTTCTTCTACATTGACAGAATTTTTAAAGTAAAGAGAATCTGCAGAAGCGGGCTTGGCTAGCTGCATAGCCGGCGTAGGAAATTCAGTGCCCCTGGGTATAATCGGATCTAATGAATCCTGTATGGCCGGATACAATAAATTAAAATCTGCTATGTTGAAAAACTGCCGGGCATTGGTCATTTCAAAATCCGTTTCGTGGGCTGCCAGGTCGTAAGACATATATTTTAAAAACAAGGCAGTTCTTAAATTACTCCACAAACCAGGCTGAAAGCCTATCAACTTATATTCTATGGGAAGGCTGCTTTCGGTGAGGGAATTTATCCAGGCATTTACGCCGGCTGTGTAAGCGTCGCAAATAGCTTTGGTTTGCGGGTCTGCTTCCATCACTCTTAGGGAGTTTTCGGCTGCATATACCATTCCTAACCGGCGAAATTCACGGTCATGGGTAAGCGCAATATCTCCCACCGCTTCACTGGCTCTGCCTGCGGCTGATAAAGTTTGCAGATCCATTTGCCAGAGTCTGAATTTCGCATGCAAATATCCCTGGATGAAATAGGCATCTGTTTCTACTTCTGCAAAAACGTGTGGCACCAGGCGATCGTCTAAGTACACATCTGTTTTTCCCTTGAGGTTATCAAAACTGAGGTCTGCAGAAAAGTGTTCGTTAGCCGCTTCGGCGTTTTGCCAGATGCCGTGCTGTGGCGAAAGGAGTTTGCCCAAGGGTGCCGGCAATAAAGATTTCGTATTAAAAATAAAGATGAGGGCTACGGTAAGCACCGCACAAATCGAAAAAGGAATTATTCTCATACCAGTTGTTTGTTGTTTGTAAAATAATACAAATTAACCGACTTGATTAAACTATTAATTTTGCAAATATGGAGAAAGAACTCACAACCGACGTAAAAAATATCCTGGGCCTGCAACTACCCACAGATCCACGTTGGGTAAACCTGGCAGAAATACAACTGCAGGAAATTTTAACCGACCATGCTTATTGTGAGCAGAAGGCCGCCAGCACCTGCATCAGCCTCATCACTAAAAATTCTGAAAAGGAATTGCTGGTAAAAGAACTAAGCCCCATTGTTACGGAAGAATGGGGACATTTTAGAATGGTGTTGGCAGAACTCAGCAAACGCAACCTAAGCCTTGGCCGCCAGCGCAAAGATGTGTATGTAAATAAATTATTGCAATTTCAAAAAAAAGATGGCAGCCCCACAGACCGTTTCCTTGACCAGATGCTCATCATGGCGTTGATAGAAGCCCGCAGTTGTGAGCGTTTCAAGCGCCTGAGCGAAGGATTAGCCGATGATTACATGCGCCAGTTTTACAGAAAGTTTATGGAAAGCGAAGCGGGGCATTATACGTTGTTCATCACCCTGGCAGAACATTATCTTGATAAAAGAATTGTAAGAGCCCGCTGGGCCGAATGGCTGGCTTATGAAAAGGAATTGATGGAAAGCGAAGAAGTGAGGGGCGACAGGATACATTAATAATAAAGGTACTTATAGGCAACTCGTACATCCAGATTGGATTAAAGAAAGTAATTTTTTTTTGTGTGTATGTGTAGATATTTAATAATTTCTTGTCTTCCTACTCGTATGCCGAACTCTTAAAACCCTAACTACACCGTTATCAAATCGATATGAAATCCTGTAGTGATGTTTCTCGTAGGCTCTATACGTTCCATCATTTTGCTTTTTTATATTTGTCTGGCCTGTAAAATTCAGGATTATGTTGGGTTATATCTATTGACAGTACTAATTCTTCTATAACCACAAAAGCATTTTGTTCAGAATCTTTGCTAATGAATTTAAATATTCGCTGTAGTTGCTGTTGCGAAGTTTTAGTTCATACTACCGTATACTGCCCTTCTACCATTTACGGATAAGGTTAAGCATTTGTTCTTGTGTAATATAATTTCCAGATTTATATTCTGCTTCCGCATCCGCCAAATCCTTATTGTATTCTTCAAGATCTAAAGTTTCGTCTTCTGTGGCAAATGATTTAATAACACTCAAAAGTGATTGCTTCTGAGAAATCGTTAATCGAGTCCAGTATTTGCTAAACTCAATATCTAATAACGGATCCGCCATATAATTTTCTTTTACTCAAATTTACTTTTAATATTATAAAAAATTAAGTCTTTTAAAAATTAATTGACAAGAAACATGTGATGGACTATTAAAGAATTTATGATTAGCGAGGAAGTGCGATGTGATCAGATATACTAGGGAAGGCGGTATTTTATTCTTAGTGCCATTGGAAAATAGGGCATCCCTACGGCTTCGTGAATTTGTGGCGGGCAAAAGCCACAAGCTTTTTCATAGACCACAGGCTTGTATCCCTGCGGCAAATTTTTATAGCGCACAAACTTATGCCGTGCTCCGATACCTGCAGTAATTTCGCCCCGCCACTGCCCGTTTTTACTGAGGTTAAAAGAAGTGCCTCCCAGCACCGCACCGCCAACCGATAGCGCATTGGCTTTGTAAGAAAAATTTGCAAGAGTATCCCCTATTTGCAGGTTTTCAAAATTACCACTCCCGGTAAAGCCATAACCTTTCATTCTAAATTCTGGTGCAATGAAATACTGCCAGTCGCCATCTGCCTTTAAATAGTAGCGGCTTTGAACAATCCAGCGGAAGCCTCCTGTTATGGGAGCCGGCGCCTTGTAAAACGGGGTTTTGAATACATAATTTAGTTCGGTAAAATAACCCCAGCGCTGGGTAACTATATGATCGAAGCCAAGGCCCAATGCGGCTTGGGGCTCAAACAAAGAAAATGGGTTGAAACTGATTGACTTTTGTGGGAGAGGTACCCCTGTATTTACTTTATTTCTTTTACTGGCATGTTGCGCCCTCGGTGAAAATAAAAAAAGCGAAAAAATTATGGTTAATGCAAAATACTTTTTCAACTGAAGAAGATTAGTTCATTGGAAAGATCTGCGTAAGGATATTTATGCTGCATACCCACACACAATTGCAGGTATTTATTTTTAAAAGCTTTGTGCGCTTCTGAATCAGGGCTGAAGGCTTTGTGATTGACCGCTGCATTGATCTTGTAGATCTCAGACATCAAATCCCGGGAAGATTCCTCTACACAAGCCCCTACAAATTTTTCCCATACATAATTGGTGGCTGCATAGTTGGGATGCACCATATCTTCTGCATAAAAACGGTAATCTCGTAAATCATCAATAACCAGCTCGTATGCAGGGAAGTAAAACAACTTGTCAAACTTATCTGTTAAAAGATGTACGGCGTTGATAAGGGTGGCTTTGCTGCGGTTATTCTCTACAAATCCATCCCGCAAATGGCGCACGGGACTTACGGTAAAAATAACCTGCAGTGCCGGGTTAAATTGTTTCAAGCGATACACAAGGGTATCCAGCGTAGTGACCACTTCCTCCACAGACAAAAGCCTTTTCCGGAATTTATCGGTTGGCACTTTGTGACAGTTGGCCACTACCTGCTTGTTTTCCAGTTCATACACAAAAGCTGAGCCCAGCGTGAGCAACAACCAATCTGCTTTTTGTAAGAACTGATTGGCAGCCTCCTGCGATTCATTTATTTTTTGCAAACAAACTTCTGCGCTCGTACTGCTAAACCTGGTATGATGGTCCCAGCTTCCCCATAATTCATCGTGGTAAAAAAGATCGGCTTCTGTGTAGCGTTTGTTTTCAATGTAAGAAGTTACCGATTTTGCAATACTTACCGGGTTGAATAAAATTCCATTTGGGTTATCAATGATCCTGAATTTGTGTGCAGCCAGTTTTTGGCCGATCTGCTCTGTGAAACAAGAGCCCGCTAAAAACAAATGATCGCTGTGTTTGATTTTTGAATCAAATGGCCGGGGAGTAAATTCTAAATGAAAATCCATAACGCTGATGGTTTAAAACAGGAATTAAGTTTTAAAAAAGAACAATAATTAATAATGTCTAAAAAAACTCCTGTGTTTTTTTGTAATTGATTTTCCTTCTTTTCGGCAACCAGCTAGTCATTGTTTTAATTAAATAACAGGATGTTGTATTTATTTCGCATCTTAATCTCCAACTTACTTTTGCTCCTAAGGAGCAAATATAGCAGTAACAATATTTTTCTACAAAGCTTTAGCCCCTAAGGAGCTGTAAAGCAATTGCGAACTAAATACAAATTCTTATTAAATAAATATCTCCCCTGCCATTTGACTGCATTTTTTCAATGCCTCTTTATCAATTTCTCTCAACAAATTGAGCTCCTCAAAATAAGGCAGCATCAATTCAGTATCCATATTCCCTACCAGGTCGTCGCCGGCCATGGGGCAACCGCCAATACCTTTCAAAGCACCGTCGAAGCGCAGGCAACCTGCCTGCAAAGCTGCATCTGTCTTTGCCTTCCAATTGGCAGCGGTAGAATGGAGGTGAACGCCGATCTCTGTTTGCGGCAGCGAATCCACCAAATATTTTGTAACGCTGCTCACTTGTTGCGGCGTGGCCAGGCCCACTGTATCTGCAAGGGAAATAATTTTAATATCCATGGCTACCAGTTCGTTCACCCATTGGTAAACTATTGCTTCGTCATAAGGATCGCCGTAGGGGTTTCCAAATCCCATGGAAATATAAACCACCAGTTCCTTTTTATTTTTGATGCAAAGGTTTTGAATTTCTTCTACCCTGCTTAGTGATTCCTGGATGCTGGCGTTGGTATTTCGCTTTTGAAAAGTTTCGGAAACAGAAAAAGGAAAACCGAGGTAAGTAATCGCATCATACAACACTGCATCTTGCGCCCCACGTTCATTGGCAACAATAGCCAGGAGTTTTGTCTGGCTGCCAGAAGTATCTAAATTTTTAATTACCTCGTGCGTGTCGGCCATTTGGGGAATTGCTTTGGGAGAAACAAAACTTCCAAAATCAATTGTATCAAAACCTACTTTGAGCAACTCATTTATGTAAGCAATCTTTTTATGGGTAGCTATAAAATATGGCCAGCCCTGCATAGCATCTCTCGGGCATTCCACCAGTTTTACTTTTGGACCTGAAACTAATTGTTCGTTCATCCGATTTCTATTTTAATTCAAAACAAATTCGTGGTAACTGCGTAAACCGGGATGCTTTGCTGGCAAGACCTTTCGTGAAGCCTTGACAATTTTATTACGCCCCGCTTTTCGATTCTTATAAAAAAGGAGAATAATATTTTTGATGTTTTGCTGGTGTTTGCGCTAAAGCCCGGGGGGTTAGTTTACTTTTTTATCCACGCCCTGAAGGGCGTGGCAATTCAACCGAAGCAATTCAACCCCTTAAATCTTCATCCCCCCAACTTTAAACTTTCACCCGGTTCCTTCAAAACAGGCTTTCACCTTTCACTTTTCACCACTGACCAATGACCATTGCCCATTGACTTTCCTCAAATCAAAAATCATACATCATCAATCACACATCAAATATCTTTCCATCGTTCACCCTGCTTCCTTCCCCTACCCATTCTTCCCCGTCAGCATCGGCACAAAACTAAAATTCTCAAATGTTTCTTCGCTAAAACTACCATCGGCATTTTTTGTAAGCCTCAGCATGCGCTGACAATCTCCTTCATCTACCGGCACTACCATCAGTCCGCCGGGTTTGAGTTGTTGTATTAATTTTGGTGGAATAAAAGGAGCCGCCGCTGTGATGATCACTTTATCAAAAGGCGCATAGGTAGGCAGACCTTCAAATCCATCTCCGTAAAAAAATTTAATGTTGGAATATTTAGATTTGAAAATGTACAATTTCGATTTTTCAAAAAGGTTTTTCTGGCGCTCAATGGTGTACACTTTAGCACCTATTTCTGCCAACACGGTAGCCTGGTAAATGCTACCCGTGCCTATCTCCAGTACTTTATCTGCCGGCCTCACCTGCAGCAATTGTGTTTGGTAAGCTACGGTGTAAGGCTGTGAAATTGTTTGGCCGTCACCAATGGGGAAAGCCCGGTCTTCGTAAGCAATATTGTCCAGGGCGGTGTCTAAAAAAAAATGGCGTGGAATATTGTTCATGGCCGCCAGTACATTTTCGTTGTTGATGCCTTTCTCTCTTAAGATATCCATTAATTGTTTACGCAATCCTTTGTGACGATATGTGTCTTCGTATTTTCTCATGCCTGGCAGTGAAGTAAGTTAGTTATGGCTGCAAGATAAAAAAATGTCAGGAGCATTCTCCTGACATTTTTCGTATTAGGTATATTCTTAATTGCAATCAGGTGTTTCACCCTGTCCTGTCGATCCGGGCAGGCTCCCACTGTTTACTTTTGACCCCGTCCCTTCGGCCCTGGCAGGCTGTCAGCTTTCACTTTTCACTTTTCACTTTTCCCTTTTCACTTTTCGCCCCTTCCCTCCGGCCCTGGCAGGCTGTCAGCTTTCAATGTTTAAATACATCAATCAAAACACTATAAGGTTTTCCTGCACACACCCAACTCACAAACCTTATAGGTTTTGGGGAACCTTACAGCTATCCTTTTCATCCTGCCCCATTTGTGTACCAGGGCGCTTTCACTTTTCACCTTTCACCCCTGCCTGCCGGCAGGCAGGTTTCTCCTTTCACTTCCTACAAATCCATCTCCTTCTCTATCCTCGCAATTTTTTCATCCAGCAATTTCTCGGTGGCATCAAAATCGGCGGCAGTAGCAAGGGGGGTGTTCACACTAAAATAAAATTTTATTTTAGGCTCTGTACCACTGGGGCGGGCAGATATTTGTGTGCCATCGCCCAACACAAATTGCAATACATTACTCTTAGGCAAATCTATTTTAAAAGTACTGCCATCGGCAAGGTTGGTACCTTGCTGCAGTTCGTAATCCAACAGCTGGTCTACTTTTACACCATCAATAGTTTGAGGTGGATTTTTGCGATAAGCTTCCATCATGGCAGCAATTTCTGCCGCACCATTCATTCCTTTTTTGGTAATGCTGGTAAGGCTCTCTTTGTAAAAACCATATTCTACATACAGGTCGAGGAGTTTTTCAAACAAGCTGCGGCCTTTGTTTTTTTCATAAGCTGCCATTTCGCAAATGATGGCTACGGCACTCACGGCATCTTTATCCCTGATCTCGTCTCCTATCATCAAACCAAAACTTTCTTCACCGCCTATGATGTATTTTTCTTTTCCTTCTTTTTCTTTGATGAGCGCCGCTATCCATTTAAAACCAGTGAGCACATTGTAACAAGCTACGCCATTGGCTTTGGCAATGGCATCTATCATGTAAGTGGTTACAATCGTTTTTGCTACCATATCGTTTGGCTGCGCAATGCCCTTTGCCTTGCGTGCTTCTATCATGTAGTTAAAAGCCAGCAAAGCGGTCTGGTTGCCGTTCAGCAAAATCCATTCGCCTTTGTCATTTTTAACGCCAACGCCTACACGATCTGCATCCGGATCGGTGCCCAGTAAAATATCTGCATCCAATTCCTTTGCTTGTTGCAGGCCAAGGCTCATCGTTTCTCTTTCTTCCGGATTGGGGTAAATTACGGTAGGGAAATTTCCGTCAGGTACACTTTGCGCTTCTACTATGTGCACATTGGTGAAGCCAAATTTTTCCAGCGCCTGTGGTACCAACTTGATGCCGGTACCATGAATAGGTGTATACACAATTTTCAAATCCTTTTGCGCCTCACACACTTCCGGGTACACACTCAGGCTCTTCACCATATCCAGGTACATAGCATCCACCTCTTTTCCTATCATCACGATATTTTCTTCACCGCCAGTCCATTTCACATCTTCTACCGTAGCAATTTTATCTACCTCTACAATTACATTTTTATCGTGTGGTGGCACCATTTGCGCACCATCATCCCAGTAGGCTTTGTAGCCATTGTACTCTTTGGGGTTGTGGCTGGCCGTGCACACTACGCCACCCTGGCATTTAAAATGCCTGATGGCAAAGCTGAGTTCCGGCGTGGGCCGCAAGCTTTCAAACAAATACACTTTTATACCATTGGCTGCAAAAACGTTGGCTGCAATACTTGCAAATTCCGGGCTATTGTTCCTGCAATCGTAGGCAATGGCCACGCTCACTTTATTATCGAAACATTTGTTTAAATAATTGGCATAACCCTGGGTAGCCATACCCACGGTATATTTATTCATACGGTTGGTACCCACACCCATGATGCCACGCAGGCCGCCCGTACCAAATTCCAGGTTGCGGTAAAAAGCATCTGCCAGCTCATCCGGTTGGTTTTTTTCTAAATTTCGGATGGCGTCTTTAGTTGCCTCATCATAATTTCCTTCCAGCCATTTGTTTATTTTCTCTTGAATTGCAGCGTCCATAATTTATAAGTTTAACATCCCCAAAAATATATTATTCGTACTTGAATAACACAACTTACAGCTAATTTTGTTTTAATGAACCGGGCAGTATATCATTTATCATCTTCAGTGGCGTCGCATGGCACATCCCGATTACTTCAGGGCTCTTGTACAAAAAGGTCTTTACTCAGCGTTTTTTTAGCAGTCATGGTAACTGTTGGTTCGTTTGCTCAATCTACACCGCAGGTTCATAAGGATAGCCTTTTAAAATTACCAACACAGTCGGTAGCCGAGATGCTTCAAGGCAGATTACCCTCGCCCCCCACTACTGCAAGTGATACAAGTCACTCTTCCTTCCTCCTCGATTCAACAGTAATAAACCGCCGCATACGCATTGTAGCCGCCACCAACATTATTGGCTACAGCGTGGGCATGGCAGGCCTTTACCAGGCATGGTACAAAGATTATCCGCAGAGCAAGTTTCACAGCTTCAACGATATCAAAGAGTGGAAACAAATGGATAAACTGGGGCATATGTACAGTGCCTATGCAGAGAGTAAGGCCAGCATGGAGTTCTGGCGCTGGAGTGGCATCAGCCGCAAAAAAAGGATCTGGCTCGGTGGTATGAGTGGAGCAGCCTACCAAACTGTCATTGAAGTGCTTGATGGTTTTAGTGCCGAATGGGGCTGGAGCTGGGGCGACTTTGCGGCCAATATAGCCGGCAGCGGGATGCTGGTGGCACAGGAACTTGCCTGGGATGAGCAACGCATACAAATGAAATGGTCGTTTCACCGTAAGCGTTACAACGACCCCACTCTGAATGCCCGAAGCAATGAACTCTTTGGGAAAAGCAGCGCCGAAAGAATTTTGAAAGACTATAATGGCCAGACCTACTGGCTGAGCGTAGCACCCAAAGCATTTTTTCCTAAAAGTAATCTTCCTGCCTGGCTGCAACTGTCTGTAGGCACCGGCACAGAAGGGTTGTTTGGTGGCTACGAAAACATTGGCACCGATAAAGAAGGCAACCTTACTTTTTACCGGCCCGATATTGAACGTCGCCGCCAATGGTACCTTGCACCAGATATAGACCTCAGCAAAATAAAAACAAATAAAAAAGGCATCAAAGTAGCCTTGCAGATTTTAAATATTTTTAAATTCCCGACTCCATCCGTGGAATATAGCAGGGGAAAATTTAGCTGGAATTGGTTGCACTTTTAATAGTTCTCAACTTTTTCCCAGCAACGTCTCAGCAATAACCATGTGGCAAGGCCGGGGACGTTGCGTTAACTCTTCCTAATTTTTTCAGATTGTGGGAGAAACAGCTTTAGTGAATCTTTGGGTATAACAAAAAGAGGCGATGCGATGCAACGTCTTTGCTCTGCTCACTGGCCGGGAGAAAGAGACGTTGCTGGCAACAATAACTGCATTATTATTTTTTTAAAAAGTTTTTTATACTCCACTAGTAGATCAAGTTAATTCACTACCGAAACATTGTATTCAACTTCTTTCAAATTAAATTTTCCGTAAACAAATTTTCCGTCAGGATAATGCCAGGTAGCTTCCCCATAGGTCATAATGTTAATTCCATCAATATTTTTATAGTTGTCAACCGGCGTAGAAAATGGAGCATGGTTGACATCCCTGTCGTTGGAAATAAAATTAACCAGTTGCCCTTTTTCATTAAAATATAAAATGGCTGAGATGGTAATCGAATGATTTGCAAAAGTGGCTTTTACCGAATTGCTGTCAATGGTTTGCCATGTAATTCGTTTGTCAATTAATGTAGCTGGAGCCATCAAACACATATCATTAAAGAGTGTTACTGTTTCTGCCTGGTCCATATCTTTTCCTGCTTTTTTTACAACAGAAAAAAATCCAAAAAGCCTGATATCCATTAAGGCAGTTGCATTGCTGTATTTATGATAACCCGGCACGGTGAAGCCTTTCATTTTTGCTTTCATAAAAAACAGCCGGGTGGGGTCGTCAAAGAAATTATATTGTTCGCAGGTAAAGGGAAAGAAGTCTTTTCCCTTTTCTCTCATTTGCCCATTAAATACGATTCGCATATTTTTTAGCCTGGGCTTGTTTAGTACGCCGGCATATTTCAGGTAACGTTGCACAGGACCGGGCAGCAACAGCAAATCCGTTTCCGTAATTAATTCCATTTTCAAAGCATTGGTACGCTGTAGATTTTCTTTTACATCGTTTTGGTAGCTTTTTTCAAAATGGGTACTCCCCCAATTTGATACAAGTACAGCAAGAATTATAATGTTGGCAATAGTGCCAAATTTTGCATCTTTCCAAACAGTAAATATGAGTATTTGTGAAATGATAACTGCTATTAATCCAAAATACAACCATGCATCTTTCTTCAACCAAAATAAAATGGCAGCAGCTGTAAAAAAGAATGCCGTTACCAGCCAAAACATTCCTGCCTGCCTCGAAATTTCTTTACTTATCTGGGTAATGTTACTGAAATCGAAAGCTTTGGCAAAGCCAAGGCAATGAATAAGGCCGTGAGCAAGTATGATGATTGAAAGGAGTATTCGCATCCTATTTTTTACTCAAAGCTACCAGTGACGGAGGGTAATTGGGATGACGGGCGTCAACGGGCAATGTGATTGTTTGCAACAGGAAAGGCTTCATAACCTGGGAAAGTATCCTTGCTGTTTTCAAACATTTTAAATTCCCGGCACTCGGCTGGCACGATAGCCCGCAGAGTTGGACAGTAGTCCTCTGGCTAAGCCGAGGAGGTTGGGTTAAGTCTGGCTTATTTTCAGTTCGTATGAGAAACAGGTTTTAGGAAAATGATGTTTTTAAGAATACGCAACCCTGAAACGCACGTCCCCTGTGGGAGACGATGCTGGGAACGAAAATTACTGCCTCCTTCGTGCATTCGTGGTAACCAGCTTGATGAAATCCGCTAGTCTACGGTCAATCTATCTACATCAGCTTCAGATAAAATAATCTCTGCAGCCTGCAGCAATTCATCCAGCTGCTCTTCGCTGGTGGCGCTTGCTATAGGCGCAGTTACCATGGCATGCTGCATTAACCAGGCAAGTGCCACTGCGGCAGGTGGCCTCTGGTGCTCCCCTGCTACCTCATTTAAAGCCTTTAGAACTTTCTTTCCTTTATCATTCATAAATTTTGACATGCCTTTACCTCTAACGCTTTTTGTAAAATCTGTTTCGGATTTGTATTTACCAGAGAGAAAACCACTTGCCAGGGATGAGTAGGTAATTACTTTAAGTTTATTTTTTTGTACCACATCTTTATAGTCGGTTTCAAAACTACGGTCATACAAATTACCCGCGGGCTGCAAAACTGTGTAAGCCGGCAGTTGTTTTTCTTCGCTTATTTTTAAGGACTCCACCAATCTTTCAGCGGTGAAATTAGAAGCACCTATATTCCTGATCTTCCCAGCATTTATTAGCTCATCGTATGTTTGCAAAGTTTCCTCCAATGGCGTTACGCCATCATCCTGGTGAGAAAGATAAAGATCAATGTAGTCAGTCTGCAGCCTTTGCAAAGACGCATCTACTGCATCAAGAATATGTTTTTTAGAAAGGCCGCTTTTTACATTGTAACCAACTTTTGTAATAAGAATTAGATCCTTCCGCCGGCCTGTCTTTTTAAGCCAATTACCTATAATGGTTTCAGACTCTCCGCCTTTATTGCCAGGCGCCCACGCAGAATATACATCTGCCGTGTCTATGCAATTGAATCCTTTTTCAAAAAATTGATCGAGCAAACCAAAGGAAGTCTTTTCATCAATCGTCCACCCGAATACATTGCAGCCAAAGATCAATGGTGCAATGCTGAGACCGGTTGTTCCCAAAGTTATTTGTTTCATGGTGTTGTTGCTTTTATAAAGTTTTACAATACATCTGTAGATATGGTCTATCAAAAATCCTGCTCAAATCATTTTATAGTATCATGTAGCATAGTCGCTAAGGACCCAACAGGACGGACTGGCAATGACAAAAATAATGCGGGAGGTCCTTAAGCCCAAAAACTTCAGGGAATACTGCAACATTCACCGGCACAAGGTGATTATTCTCCAACATTTCGCCAGCTCGAAAATTTTTTCCATCTTACATTTGCTTTTATCAAACCAAGTATACTAACTTGGTAGACTTTTAACAACGAAAAAATAATCATGTCTACAACGCCACTACATTTCGAAACCCTGCAGATACATGCCGGGTATTCGCCGGAAGCTACCACGCATGCAGCGCAGGTACCCATTTACCAAACCAGTTCTTTTGTTTTCGAAAGTTCGGAACATGCAGCCAACCTGTTTGGACTAAAGGAGTTTGGAAATATTTACACCCGCATTATGAATCCAACAACCGATGTATTTGAAAAACGGGTTGCGGCATTGGAAGGTGGTGTAGGCGCTGTTGCCACAGGGTCGGGCATGAGTGCCCAGTTTCTAGCATTACATAATTTACTATTACCCGGCGACAATTTTGTAGCCTCCTCCTTTTTATATGGTGGCAGTTACAACCAGTTTAAGGTTTCGTTTAAGCGCATTGGTATAGAAGTACGTTTTGCAGAAGGTGATAATGCCGAAAGCATTGCCTCTAAAATTGACGACAAAACAAAAGCCATTTTTTTAGAAACAATCGGCAACCCGGGTTTTAGTATTCCCGATTTTGAAGCCATAGCAGCCGTTGCAAAAGAACATGATATACCCCTGGTTGTAGACAATACTTTTGGTGCCGCCGGCTTTTTATTCAAGCCATTTGAATATGGTGCCAACGTGGTGGTAGAAGCTGCCACCAAATGGATTGGTGGCCATGGCAACAGTATTGGCGGTGTTGTGATTGACGGTGGAAATTACAATTGGGGCAATGGTAAATTCCCGCAGTTTACTGAGCCCGATGAAGGATACCATGGCATGAAGTTCTGGGAGATTTTTGGAGCGGGCAGCCCTTTTGGCAACATCGCCTACATCATCCGCCTGCGGGTATCAGGCCTGCGCACATGGGGCCCTTCTTTAAGCCCATTCAATTCATTTTTATTTTTGCAGGGGTTGGAGACTTTGTCGCTGCGGGTAGAGCGTACGGTACAGAATGCCCTTGCGCTGGCTCAATGGCTGGAGGCACACCCACAGGTTGAATATGTAAATTATCCGGGACTGGAAAGCAGTAAGTACCATACCCTGGCCAAAAAATATTTGAAGCGTGGCTTTGGTGGTGTGTTGTCTTTTAAAATAAAAGGTGGAAAAGCAATTGCAGATACATTTGTAAATGAGTTGAAACTGATCAGCCATTTAGCCAACGTAGGCGATGCCAAAACACTCATCATACACCCGGCCACCACTACCCATGAACAGTTGAGTGAGGCCGAACAAATTTCTGCCGGCGTAGAGCCCGGACTATTGCGTATTTCATTGGGCATAGAACATATTGATGACATCAAGAATGATCTCCAAAATGCATTTGAGGTGGCAAAGGTTTAAAACTGCCCCTATCACAAAAGTCCCCTGCAATTGCGGGGGACTTTTAATTTGCGGTTAAGCAAATAGTAATATCGGGGGGTATAACAGGAGCCTGGAAACAAAACTGGAAAAGTTCTAATAGCGTGTATCAGGCGTTGGCTGAATAAATTTTACAGTTTGCCTGGTTCCATTACATCCAAAGCAATAAAAGGGAAAATTATACTTCACAAGGAACTTTTTTTATTGCTGAACATTTAAATTGTTTAAATAGATTAAAATTTTAAAAATAACTGATCGTGGAAATCAATAAGCATAATACGGCTTTCACAAGCGGACATTGTCTGAATTAATGTTATGATCAAATCGTCCTTCTGTAATTTTAGAAGTGCTAAAATCTGCATCAAACAGGCCCGATATTCTTCCAGTGAATGTGTTTGGACTAATCGAATCAAAAACTGCTTTATGAAAGTAAATATTACCGCTACCATTGCTAAAATTCATATTTGTAATGGGTGAGTAAAATGAAAAATGGCCGGTGGTAATATCAATTTTAAAACGACGACCATTAAGGTCAGACAGGTTGCGAAATTCAAAGTTTTTTTCAATGGGCAATGCCAGGCTTAAATACCCAAAGGTATTCCTATCTTGGGTAAAATATCCCCTCCAGTTAACATGCAAAGTATCCATTAAACTATTGGTTATTTGTTTAACAATATCTATTTCGTACCTGGGCCCGGGGGGCGATATGATAGGTAATCTTCGGCTCTCTGTGCGCCATGGTTTGTTGTCTACAAAACAGGTTAAAAGATTGTTACCCGTGTTGGAAAAAATGGCAAGGCCCTCATGCTCTCCATCAGCATAATAATTGCTATCATTTTTAGAGCAGCCTGCAAAAACCAGGCAGATCATTAACCAGTGCCAACGTTTTTTTATAATGTAATTGTTCATTTTACTTTTTCTTAATATTAAAGGAATAACCTGCATTGAATGCCAGGGGAGCCAGAAAATTAAATGATGAAGGAAATTTTACTTTATTTTGCACACCTGACGTTGCCGCAGTCAATTGAAAAAATAGCCGGCCGTTTTTAAGCACCCTCATATACTCTGCACCGCCACTTAAATAAATCCCGGTACTAATCAGTGATTTATCAGGATTTAAGATAGTATAGTTATTTCTATCGTATTCGTAATTAACGGCAAGTCACTGGAACCTTATTCCTGTGTAGATGATGATGAAAAAAACATTGGCTGTATTTTTTCCTGCCACTGCAATGCGGTGACCAAGCGCAAATGAATTTGCTGCAGGCCTAATACTTTTTTTTGCGCCGGCATACACAGGTAGGTCTGTGTTGGTAGTAAAGGCAGAATCCTGGGAAACAAGTGCCACCGGCCAGCTTCTTTGTAACTGCACAATAAATTCATAGGCAGCGCTTTGCTTAAGACTTAATTGAACTCCTGTATTGAGTTGATTAAACTTACCTCCATTTAAATCTCTTTGCAAGCCAACAAAGGGCTCTACGTTTGCCTGGGCCTTGGCATTCTGAGCAATAGTGTGTAAAGTTATCACAAGGATCAGTATTTTTCTCATACCTATACAGATACAACTATGCTATAAATTGGCTGCTTCGAAAATAGAATATTTTTATAGTTGATTTATAACACAATATCATTAGCTGCATACCTGCCTTTCTGGAATAGATGTTATCTTTTTTCCCAACAACTGTTCTCAACGAACCTAAGCATACTCATAACTTTGCGTGTCGCAGGATTACCTGTTGCACTAACTGAAACCCACCTCTTAAAAAGGTTTCAGTATTTCGACGTAAATGCTCCCGAAAAACAAAATCATTCGCTCATCCGATAACATCGTTCCGCAGTATGCAACGTCCCTTGATACTGCGCAAGGATCGGGAGGAGACGCTGCTGAGAAGAGAGAATTCTGTTATTTAAAGAATTAGATGCATCAGCTTCCTCAGCCATGGTTCAATAGTTTTGCCAACCAGGGTAAAAAAGCCATTATTGCTTTTCGTTGTTATTTTACAGGTTGTTCCATTGGCATTTTATAAGCAGGCATATATTGACAGTCTTTGGGCAAACCGAAGCTGCCTGCAAAAATATCCCGGATAGAATTGTGTAGGTAACAAATATTATAACACCATTTAATACTGGCTTAAAGTAGCTAAAAAAGTATAGATTAAGCCAACAATAATTTACAGCTTTTTTTGGAAAAAGTCCCGCTTAAAAGATTAACTGCATCTAAAACAACTGGTCTAGCACCACTACTTTATCAATTATGCCCACACTATTTTGATTGGCTTTCAAACCATAAGTGGTTATCAGGGTGTTTATTAAATATTTTTTTGTATTCGTTTTTTCTCTGAAAAATTCTCTCCTTTTTCTTAAAGCTTCCGCTTCTTTTTTTGAAATTTCGAATGCTGCTCCATAAAATTTCATTTCACAAATATTAATACTTTTGTCGCTCCGGTCTATCAGCATATCTATTTGAAAACCAGCATCCGCTTTGTTTCCTTTAAAGTAAAAAGAACTTTCGGTAGAAAATATACCGGATATGCCCAGCGCCTTTTTTATTTTATAGCTGTGCTTAATACATACCGATTCAAACGCAAAGCCCGCCCAGGATTTATATTTTGGTGATGTACTTATTTTTTTAAAACTGCCTGCTGGGTTTTTATGTGGATTAAATTGAAAATAAAATACCGAAAACTCATCTACAAGCCGGTACAGCGTATCTTTTTTTGCTTTATCAAAAGGCAGGAACGATTTTATGAAAGTGCTTTCCTCCAGTTCGGTGAGCATACGGGTGAGGCCACCGCCATTGGATATATGGGTAGCATCTATTATCTCCTTGCGGGTTAGGCCCTTTCGTTTTGTTGACAATACTTTTACAATGGTTTCATAATTTTCATAATTATCAAACAAAGCCCTGTATAAATTTTTAAACTCTCCTTTTAGCGAACTCTTTTCACTAAATAATATCCTGTCAATATTTTGCATGGCCGATTCTCCTTTTCTTATTTCGTTAAGATAATAAGGTACACCACCCAGTGCCATATAAATTTGTACAATTTCGTAATGCGGCAATGATATTCCCTTTGCCATTAGTAATTGTTTGGTTTCTTTTAAAGTAAAAGGCGCAAGATTAATGTATTTGGTAATGCGGTTGTGCAGGCCCGCCTTATTGTTTAGTACATTTTTTATCATCCAGCTTGTGCTGGAGCCGCATAATACAATAATTATGTTTTGGTCAACAGCCCAGTCGTTCCAGAAGTATTCAAAGGCGGGTAAAAACCCGGCCCGGTGGTTATCCATCCAGGGAAATTCATCTAAAAAAACAACTTTCTTTTTTTTGCTTTTGATACTTAACAGGTAGTTTTTCAATAACCGGAAAGCTTCCATCCAGTTTTGTGGGGCAGCCACGGCAGACCTTGCGGGGGCAAGCAGAGCAATCTTCTGTGCAAATGCCGCTAGCACCGTAGCTCTGTCAGCATCCTTAATGCCTGTAAAATGAAAACTCAGGTTGTCTTTATAAACCTTTTTTACAAGATAGGTTTTGCCCACTCTTCGCCTGCCAAGTATGGCTACAAGCTCTGCTTTGTGTTGGTGCAGCAGTTCCTGTAAAACTTCCGATTCTGTCTCTCTGCCGGCAAATATTTTTTCAGGTTCCTTCATGCTGCAGTGCCTTTTATTGATACATAAATGTAAGTAACTTATTTTATTGTTGGCTTAAAGTGGGTAATTTTATATAGATTAAGCCAATGTTATTTATTTATTACTGGCTTAAAGTAGGAAAATAATGGTACTTTAAGCCAGCAATTAATAAACAAGCGTAAAGGCATTAAGCCCGTTGCAATCCGTCTTCGCCATCCAGGCAGGCATTTCCTGTTGCCTGTTGCCTATTGCCGCTTGTTCCCAAATTTCACTCTATTTCGCTATTGCCTGCTCTTACCTGACTTTTCATCTTTGTTATTCTCGTAAAAAAACCAAATATGAAAAAGGTAACTCATTTTCTTATTCGCATTATTGGCATGTTATTTTGTAAATGCACAAAACGCAGGCATTGGCACTACCTCACCAAATACAAAAGCCCAGTTAGAAATAAGGAACACTACCAAAGATGTTCTTATGCCCAGGATGGCAACTTCCCAACGAATTGCAATTACAACACCTCCTACAGCGCTGCTGGTGTACGATACAGATAAAAATGAAATTCATCAATATAACGGCAGCACATGGGTGGCCAACTTAAATGAAAGTGTCGGTATTGACACTAACGCTTCTACCTCGGTACTGATACTCATAAATACACCAGAATTAGAAATTATGAGGCTGTATGGTCTTCTACTTTGATGAAAACATTTGTCTATACAGTGCTTGATAGGCAATTGATAAATGAACATTGTCACGCTTCAAAGACTAAAGCAAAACAGATTGACCCCCCTACAGCACCTCTCTTCGTTACCCATTGGTACTTCTAAACCGAATGATTACATTAGCTAAACAGCGGGCATTTGTAGCCTGCTTAAAACATCATTTTATATGAAGCATCATTTTTCCACTACAGTTACTGCCCTCACAAAAGTGCTCAACCTTTTTGATGAGGATTCAATCTTAAAAAAAACTGCTTTACTCACAGTGTTAAGCGCTATGCCTTTACCTGCGGGGAAACAAGTGCTCATTTATCATGACCTCTTATTGTTTACCTGTGCTTATCCCGGCACTCAAAAATTAAGGAAGCTGGCCGAAAAGGAATTGAAGCGGATTGCAGCCTATGGCAAGCAACATACCAAAACCAATAAAGCGCTTATTGAAAATGAGGGTTTACCCTTTGCAAATACTGTTACCCGGTTTTCGCCGGATTTTTTGAGCTGGCTTTTATTGCACAACGATCTGGGGGTAGAATTTGACTCGTTTTATAACCCATCGCTTTCACTCAATGATATTTTAAATATTACTTTACCAGCGGTACTAAAAGCAGAAACAACAGCACGTTTACAAAATGAAGATCTGCTAGAGGTGCTGAATATTAAACCTTCCCAATATGTTCCTTTCCTGCTCGGGCAATTGAGGGAACTGGATGACCGGCCACTATTAAAAGAATTATTTATTGAACGCATGGACCTTTATGTAAAACTGGTACCCAAAAACAGGCAGTTTTCACGGGCCTTTAACCGCACCACCATTAAACAGGTTTATTATCACCATGATCTGCTAAAGAAATTTAACCAGGAAGAGCTATTCAATGAACCTTTGCCTGCAGTAAGGATACCGGATGCTATAGAAAGAGAACTGCTTTATAAAGTAATAAAAAATGCCATGGCATTAACGGTGAGAGAAATTGACCCGGCTACATTTTTAAAGGTGGAAACGATGCGCTTGTATAACCTGGAGAGAGGATTGGTGCTGGCTGTTTATTCCATGATCCCGCAAAGGCAACTTCCCTTAGAAACCTATTTTGGTTTCACTTTTTTAAAGAACGGGATTCCCGTTTCCTATGGTGGGGTATGGACTTTTGGGCCTATGGCAAAAATCGGCCTGAACATTTTTGATCCGTTCAGGGGTGGCGAATCGGGCTACCTGTTGTGCCAGTTGCTAAGGGTATTTAAACAGCATTTCGGCGTTCGCTATTTTGAAATCGAACCTTCGCAATTTGGCCTTGATAACCCGGATGGAATTAAGAGTGGCGCATTTTGGTTCTATTACAAATACGGATTTAAACCGGTTGAACCTGTATTAAAAGCATTGGCTGAAAATGAACATGATAAAATAAAGACAAGAAAGAAATACCGAAGTACCGACAAAACCCTGCTGCAATTCACTGAAAGTAATATAGGTGTTTCGCTGGGCGGAAAGCGGCCGCTGAATGTGTTGGATGTTGCCATGAAAATTTTATCGGTCATACGTAATTCCTGGCAAAATAATTATGGCGTTGCCAGGGAGCAGGCTATCAGTAAGTTTTGCACCAAGGTGCAAATAGATAGCAGCACATTAACCGCTGCTGAAAAGAAAGTGTTAGAAGATATTGCTTTATGGGCTTTTGCCATGGCTGTTCGTAAAACGAAACAACTGCAATTAATGAAAAAGATGGTTTTTGCAAAAACAGCCGATGATTATGCTTATCAGCAACTGTTGCTTGATTTTTTTAGTGAGTAAACTACTTGTCATTTTTCATGCGGAAAGTATTCCAGTCAACACCTATTCTGAAAGTTTGATAGATACGCCCCGTTTTTAATGTACCGCCATAATGGTTGGTTGCAGAATGAAAAATGCCGGAAGGATAAGCTACCATGCGGTTAAACCGGTACCCTACCCTGTCTATTTCAATCCATTTACTACGGTCCTGGCTTTCGGCTTCCAGTTGATATTTGAGATCCCGGAATTTTATTTTTAAGCTGCGTGCTGCTGCCGGCGTAACCGGGTCAATAAGGCCGGTTTCTTTATGCATCCACAAGGAGGTTCCACAATCCAGCGGTATGCCGGGGGTAAGGTAAATTACCACAGTAATGTCATTGTAGGGTTCATCAGAATGAACACCCGGCAATTCCTTTTTTTTGCCCTTTGACAGACCCTGGTAAAAAACGCCGTTTTCTTCCAGCGGGTCTGCATCCCAGCGGGTAATTTTTATACCCAGCAATTTTTCAAGTTTGGTCTTTATACCTTTTTCATGGTATACCGTTGTGCTCCGGAAGCCCGTAACATGTTCAGGCTCGTAAAAACTTGCCTGCAATGCGGTTGTATATACTTGCTGTGGATGAGTGTAAAAATCGTCTTTTACAATAAGGAATCGTGGGTATAATAATTTGTCCATTTGTTATTTGTTGAGCGTACACTTTTATATCTTTTTCAAGATAGACAATTCCTCTTCTATATTTATATGCTACTTTACCTGCTGCGGCTTTGCCTTATTTGGCAACATACCACCAATCATTTTAAGCTGGTTGCCCTTGCATGATGCGGGAAATCGGGGCACGGCAGTTAGTGCCGCCCAATGGAATAAAAGTCACCTAATAGATCAGAAAAAGCGAAAAACCAACAACCAGCAATGTTGAAAATGCCAGGTAGATTGTGAATTCAACTCTTATTTCACATCCTCTCAAATTGAAAAATGCCCCAAAGTATGATTGATTAAAAATCGTGGGTTTGTGCGGTGTGGTTCAAAGGCTACCCAAAGGCAGTTAGTACCGACCAAGGCAAAAGTTTTCTATACCTGCAACTATTGATTTTTCATTTATTGATCCATCTTGTATTAATTTATTTTTTTGTAGCCCTTTCTAACCTGTCATTGATTGATTTGCCCAGGTCAATATCTGGCAACCTCTCTGCAATAATTACATCCAGCTTAAGCCTGTCCAGAAGATGCAACGCAGCATATAAATTAGCAGCAGCTTCTTTAAAGTCGCCACTCTTTGAGAGTATTTCCTGGTGAATAATTTGAGGGGAATTTATTTCCTTAGAAAATAATAAAAGCCCGATTTTCTTATTGGGAAACGATTGTATACTTTCCTGTACGTTTGTTACTAAATAAGTAGTTGTTAAGGGTGCGTAATGTTTTGAAAGCATGCCTGGTGCATCCGGGGAAATTTCTTTTTTGTTTTTAATATCAACCTGGCCAATGACGTCTTCTATGTCTTCAATAGAAATTGCACCTAATCTATAAAGAACAGGCTCATCGTGTTCAAATCCAATAATGGTCGATTCAATACCATTTTTGCAACTGCCTCCATCCAGAACCATTTGTAGTTTGGTTCCAAAATACGCTTCTACATGTTTTGCTGTTGTTGGGCTAATACAGCCAAAAGGATTTGCACTAGGTGCAGCCAGCGGAAAATTTAATTGTTGTAATAAGGCTAAGGTTACCGGATGATTGGGCATTCTTATGGCTACAGAATCTTTACCGGCAGTAATGCTATCAGGCACCTGTAAATTCTTTTTTAAAACCAATGTCAACGCACCAGGCCAAAAACTGTTGGCCAGCAACCGGGCTTTTGGTGGAATGTAACTGGCTAATTGATCAAGTTGTTCCATAGCATGAATGTGAACAATTAATGGATTAAACAATGGGCGGCTTTTCATTTCAAAGATTTTAGATACCGCTTTTTCGCTGTAAATATTACCGGCTAAACCATAAACAGTTTCCGTAGGTATAGATACCAACTCCTCCTTATTTAAAATTTCGACGGCCCTTTGAATATCTTTTGAGATGATTGTCATTAATTATTGTTTTTAACTTGTAAGGCCATGCCTTTAATGCTTTCGTCAAATACCCCACCATCATACACCAGGTTGCCGTTTACAAAGGTCTGCATTACGTTGGTTTCAAAAGTGAACCCCTCCAATGGCGACCAACCGCATTTGTATAAAATATTGCTTTGGGCCACTGTCCATTTTGAATTTAAATCAACCAGTGTAAGGTCTGCGTAATACCCTTCTCTTACAAAACCCCTTTTTTCAATACGATACAGCGAGGCTGGGTTATGACACATTTTCTCCACAATTTTCTCTAAGGAAATGAGACCTTGTTTGTAAAATTCTAACATACAGTTTAATGAGTGCTGCACCATGGGGGCTCCAGACATCGATTGAAAATATGGCTGTTGTTTTTCATCCAACGTATGTGGTGCGTGGTCGGTAGTAATGATGTCAATTCTATCGTCTAACAATGCCTCAAAAAGACCTTGCCTGTCTTTTGCCGTTTTTATGGCAGGGTTCCATTTTATTAAATTTCCCAGTTGTCGATAATCTTTGTCGGAAAACCAAAGATGATGGACTGATACCTCTGTGGTAATATTTTTTTCTTTTAAAGGAATATCGTTTCGGAATAAATGCGTTTCAACTTCGGTAGTTAAGTGCAAAATGTGCAGTCTGGCATTGTGTTTATTGGCCAATTCAATTGCTCTTTTGGTTGCTTCAAAGCAAGCACGCTCACTTCTTATCATTGGATGAAATTCAATGGGCACATGCTCGCCATATTTTTCACGGTAAATATTTTCGTTTTCTTCCACCACCTGTTCCTTTTCCGAATGGATAGCGATAATAGATTTACAGTTGGCAAATAGTTTTTCCATTGTTTCAGGATTGTCTGCTAACAGATTACCCTTTTTTGTAAAATACAATCCATCGTCTGAAACCCCCATCAGTTTTGAAGTGTCTGTATTAATTACTTCATCAATATTATCGCCATTTACACCTAAAAAGAAAGAATAGTTTGCCAATGATTTCTGAGAGGCAAGCTCATATTTTTGAGCAAGTGTTTGAATGCTTAATACGTTAGGTATTGTATTGGGCATATCTATAAAGGAAGTAACGCCACCTGCTATGGCTGCTTTACTTTCTGAATAAAGATCGCCTTTATGTGTAAGGCCAGGTTCACGAAAATGCACTTGTGCGTCAATTATCCCCGGAAATAAATGTTTACCTGTTCCGTCAATTATGATGAAGTCAGGTTCTGCTTTTATGTCGCCAATTTTTTGAATAAAGTTGTCATAAATGAGAACGTCGGTCACTGACCTTTGCCCCTCGTTTATAATTGTGCTGTTTTTTATTAGATATTTAGAAGTCATGATTATGGTCGCCTGTTGATTTTGCCGGTGTGTGCTAACATGCGGCCTACCTGAGTTTGTGAAAAAACCATCCGCCTGGCAAATATACATTCAATGTAAATAGAGCAAGACGCTGCATAAAATTTTTGAATTTGCATTTTAAAACTTCCTGTTGCGTAGCTCGGGGACACGGCGTGTTGCCGCCGGGCAGGGCAAAGAGAAGTTGGGGGTGCTACTTGATTATTACACCAAGCCAACAAAGAAGATAGCAGGAACAGCGATGCAGCAGTAGCATTTTTGAAGAAATTAATTCCATCTTTAAAGTACCAGCCCGCCGGCATTGTTGGTTAGCAAAAAATTCTGGTTGTTATGCCGGCCCAGGAAAGATGGCTTCAGTTTTCAAAAACTACATAGGATCAGGCCAAATAAATTTGATTCTAAAGTCTAAAAGATCGCTGGTTTTTATAGGTAGAACAATTCCTGGCCGGGCTTTTCAAACAGACCATGGTTACATTCTCAATTATTTGAGTTTATATCTGTAAAGGGCACTTGAACCTTTGGTAAAGGGAAGCTTTCCTGCTGTCCAATAAAGATACTCCCCCTTGTCATCAATTGCGGTATTGGAAGTAAAGTCCGGAGTTTGAATATGCCCTAAAAGAACTCCCGTGGGAGAAATAAACCAAACGCCGCCCCATCCGCCTGCCAGTATTACACCTTCCTTTGAAACGGCCATTCCATCCCAACCAAGCACAGTGGAAGGTATGGTGTGTTCCAGCATTTCCCTGAGATTAAAGAACTCAACTGACTTAACAATATCTCCTGCATTGTCCAATTCATAACAAAACAACCTACCCGTTTCTGAATCTGAAACGTATAACAACTTACCATCGGGGGATAATCCAATTCCATTAGGGCTTTTCAATGAATCAATTAATAGCCTCACCTTATTGTTTTCATATTTGTAAACCCCGGCAAAAGACAATTCTTTCTCTTTATCCAACTCCCCATTTGTTAAGCCATAAACCGGATCTGTAAAATAA
>JBBSJJ010000047.1:0-30410 GCA_038257335.1 Chitinophagales bacterium
ACTATTTTGAATTTGCTCTTCGGCCGTGCTGTATTTCAGTTTGGGGTTAAATGTAAAAACCCGTTCAAAAATATTCCTGGGCTCATCTACTTTTATCTTATCAAAAATGGCTGGTTGAAAAAGATTTTTTTTATCTGCATCATTGGTTAACCTCTGCCAAAATCCATAATAATTATTAAAGAAATCTTTTTGATTGAGGGACTGGAACACCCTGTAATAACGCCAGGGATAACCCCCGTACAGTTCATCGCCGCCGGTGCCCTGCAAACAAACTTTTACAAATTTGCTGGCAAGCCTGCTGATGTAATAACTCGGATAGCTCATTCCAACTCTTAAATCTTCTAAATGCCACACCACTTTAGGCAGAGCAAATTTGATATCACCGGCATTTAATACTTGCTCATAATGCTCGCTTTTTATATAATTGGCCGTAAGCTCCGCATCAATTCTTTCATCATAGCCTGCTTCTACACCTTGCACTTCACTCATTTCAAAGCCCGCAGTAAATGTGTACAACCTGTCTACGTGTTTGCTAGCCAACACACTGAGAGACCCGCTATCCATACCTCCGCTTAGATAGCTACCTACCGGTACGTCGGCCACCATTTGCTTGGCGACAGCTTTTGTAAGGAGCCGCTCTGTTTCTTCTGTAGCTTCCTCAAAACTTATTTTGGTATCCGGCTCAGTAAAATCATAATCCCACCAGCTTTTATGCAAAAGTGGGGTTTCGATATTTATTTTTACGGTGTTGGCAGGCGGCAACATTGTTACCCCTTGAAATAAGGTATTGTAGGTAAAAACATTTTGAAAAGTGAAGTATTCATTAAGGGCAGACAGGTTGACCTCTACTTTAAAAGCCGGGTGTTTTAAAAAGGCTTTTATTTCAGATGCAAATAAGAGTACGCCATTTTGTTGATAATAATACAAGGGCTTTACTCCAAACCGATCTCTGCTTAGCCACAAAGTTTTTGTGGGTTTGTGCCAGGCAGCGATGGCAAACATGCCATCTAATTTCTCAAAAAAGGAGGTTCCATACTCAGCCAAGCCTTCACAAATAACTTCTGTATCGCCGGTAGAAACAAAATCGTGACCTTTTGATTTCAGGTCCAATCTTAGCTCCAGGTAATTATAGATGCACCCATTAAACACAATCACCCACTCACTATTATGACTACCCATTGGTTGGGCTCCTTTTGGCGTAATGTCCAGGATGGACAGGCGCCGGTGCCCTAATGCTAGATTATCATCAATGTAAACACCTTCACCGTCGGGCCCACGATGCGCCATAGAGTCTATCATAACCTTGATGGTTTGATGCGAAACTGGTTGCTTATTAAAATTAAAAACGCCGGCTATACCACACATAGTTTTATTAGCTTATACTCTTAAGAAAATGTATAATGTAGTCAAAATCTTCTTTAACCATTTTATTATGCATCGGGATGCTCATGCTGAACTGGTCGGCAGCAAAAGCTCCTGGATAATCCTGCGGTTTGATGTCATACATTTCTGCATACACATCCAACATGTGCACAGCATGTGTGCCTGGCCTTGTGGATATACCGTTTTGCTGTAAGTACTCCATGATGTCGTTGCGCCTCATGGGTGATTTGCTTTCATCTACAAATGTTACATAACTCTGCCAGCCGTGCTTATAATCCTGCGGCACTTTGGGCGTGGTAAGCCACGGAATATCTTTCAATTGCTCTGAGTAATAGTCGGCCCACTTTTGTCTTTCATCAATAAAAAGATCTAGCTTTTTTAACTGCACCACGCCGATAGCGCCTTGTATATCTGTCATCCTGTAATTGTAGCCCACTACTTCGAATGCAGATAAAATATAGGGCTTGGGGCCATGATGCCTTTGTTCTTCAGAAATAGAAGCGCCATGGTTTCTCAACCTATCAATTATGATAGCCATGTCATCGTCGTTGGTAGTGCACATGCCACCTTCGCCGGTGGTAACACTTTTTCGTGGGTGAAAACTAAAACAACCCACATCACCTAAGCTTCCGGCAGGTCTCCCTTTAAAGGCACTCCCGGCGGCACAAGCGCCGTCTTCAACAATCTTTAATTGAGGAAATTTTTCTTTGATCAAATCAATATCGGCACACAACCCAAATAAATGCACTGGTATAATGGCCTTTGTTTTTGAAGTGATTTTTTCTGCAATTTTATCAATATCAATATTAAATGTATTGATGTCGATATCAACAAATACAGGAGTAGCATGGCAATACTTTACCGCATTGGCAGTAGAAACCCAGGTAAAAGCAGGCACCAAAACTTCATCGCCAGGTTGCACACCACAGGCAAGAAGCCCTAAGTGTAGGGCTGTGGTGCAATTGCTTACGGCAAATGCATGTTTCACACCGTGCCGCCGGGCAAACAAAGTTTCAAACTCTTTTACTTTTGGCCCCTGTGTTATCCAGCCACTTTCTATGGGGCCCCTGCAAGCTTCCCATTCTTCTACACCCATACTGGGCAACCCTATTGGTATATTTCTTTTTTCCATTTTTTTATTTTTTCTTATCTAAACCGGTAGCAATACGCCACTCAATTAATTTATTTAAACCTTGTTCCAGGGTATAATTAAAAAGGAACCCTAACTCGTTTACTGCCTTCGCTTTGCTACCAATTCTATTTTGCACCAATGCTCTTGCATCATCTTCGCTGTAAGGTTTATACGTTACTTTTAGGGAAGAATTTTTAAGCCTTAGTATGGTGTCGCAAAGCTCTTTGATAGAAGTTTGCACTTCTGTACCTACATTGTAAAATCCAAACTTCACATCAGATTCCATGGCCAATACATTACAGCGGGCCACGTCTTCTACATAAATAAAATCATAGGCCTGGCTGCCGTCGCCGTTTATTACAGGCGCTTCATTGGCCTCAATTTTGTTGAGCATTATGGGCACTACGCCAGTGTAAGCTGCGGTTTGATCCTGGTTGGGACCATATACATTCATATACCTCAAGCCTATCACCTCTAAGCCATACCTGTCATTGAAAGCCGTAGCCATGGCTTCTCCGGCAATTTTGCTGGCACCATAAAAATTCTTGTTGTTGTAAGGATGGCTTTCTGTCATAGGCAGTTCCACGGCATCTCCATACACCGAAGCGGATGAAGACCACACCAGCTTCTTCACATTGTTTTTTACACAGGCTTCCAACACATTGAAAGTGCCCGCAATATTTACTTCAAAGGCGGTGCGTGGATAATCTTTGCAATGTAACAGCCACATAGCTGCAAGGCAGAAAACGTAATCTTTACCTTTTATCGCATCGTTTAAAATATCTGTCTCCCTGATATCTCCGCCAATTGGGAAAAAACTGCACCTTTCGTCTTTCAAAGATTCGGTTAAGTAATCCATTTTTCCGCGGGCCAGGTTATCAAATACTACCACTTCTGCCACATCACTTTTTAGTAGCTCGGCTACTACATAACTGCCGATAAACCCTGCCCCGCCTATAACAAGACATTTAGAATTAGATAAACTCATATTATTTATTTTCTCGTATTTGATGAACCAACTGTATGGCTTTCAGGGTTTCGCCAATCCTGAAGCCATTGCCATTTAAAATTTCCTCGTAACTTTTAGTGTGCAGTTCTGTAAAGCCTTCACTAAATTCGAAGCTTTCGCCGTTTATTGTTAGCGCCCTGAAGGTGCGCTTACCGCCGTCTTTGGCCTCCTGCGGCAAATTATCTGCATCTATACTAAGCATCCATTCTACGGAGGCCTTTTCTAACTCGAGCTTTCCGGAGGCGGTATGTGTGGTATGTTCTGAAACGGTACTCTCCACCACATCCCCAAAGATCCACACCAGCATATCAAAAAAGTGCACGCCGATATTGGTTGCAATGCCACCACTTTTGTGAATATCGCCTTTCCAACTATTGTGGTACCAGCTACCTCTTGAAGTGACGTATTGTAAATTAACGACATGCTTTTGGCCAGAGGTTGCTGCAGCAATCTTTTCTTTTAATGCAATGATGGCTGGGTGTAGCCGCAGCTGCAGAATGGTATAAATGTTTTTGCCAGATTCTTTCTCAATTTCCATCAGCGCCTCAATGTTCCAGGGATTGAGCACAATAGGCTTTTCGCAAATTACATCAGCTCCTATTCTTAAACCAAAACGTATGTGGGCATCATGCAAATAGTTAGGACTACACACACTCACAAAATCTACCTTTTGGCCCAGGCGCTTTTGCTTCTCCAAATGGCGGTCAAAGCGTTCGTATTCCGTAAAAAAATCTGCCTGCGGAAAATAGCTATCCAGGATACCTACTGAATCGTGTTTATCCAATGCTGCAAGCAAATTATTGCCGGTGTCTTTGATAGCTTTCATATGCCTTGGAGCAATATAACCGCCTGCGCCTATCAATGCAAAGTTTTTCATTTTAACTATTTAATCCTTGTTACGCTGTTGTTTTCCAAAATATATTCTTGCCCGCTTTCTTCACAAGTGGCTACGTTCTGCTCATTAAAGCCCAGCTTATGACCAAACTCACTCATCCAGCCTTTCTGTTTGCCCGGATTGCCCACAATTAACGCATAGGCAGGAACATCTTTGGTAACAACCGCACCTGCACCAATAAAGGCAAACTCTCCTATGGTATTGCCACATACAATAGTTGCGTTTGCGCCAATGCTCGCTCCTCTTTTTATCAGCGTGGTTTTATATTCATCTTTTCGGCTCACTGCACTCCGTGGGTTAATTACGTTGGTAAGTACCATGCTTGGTCCCAGGAAAACATCATCTTCACATATAACACCCTCGTAAATGCTTACGTTGTTTTGCACCCGCACATTATTGCCTAATATCACTTTTGGCGACACTACCACATTTTGCCCAAGGTTGCAATTGTTGCCCAGCACGGCACCGCTCATTACATGCGAAAAATGCCAAATTTTTGTGCCGTCGCCTATCTGGCAATTTTCATCAACAAAAGCACTGGAATGTACAAAGTAGTTCATGTATACTGTTAATTTATAACTGGCAATTCTTGGTGTTTCAATTTTTTATAAAAAAGTATTTACTATTCCAGCGCCTTTTAAAGCATTTTTCTGATAGTCACTATACACCTTCTCTATGCCATCTTTTAACTCAATGGAATATTTCCACCCTAAGGCGTTTAATTTACTCACATCCATCAGCTTCCTCAATGTGCCATCGGGCTTAGTGCTGTCCAGCACGATTTCTCCTTTGTAACCTACAATGTCTTTTATAAGCAAAGCAAGGTTCGCAATGCTTATGTCTATTCCGCAACCCACATTTACAAGCCCCTCCTCATTATAGGCTTCCATTAAAAAAATGCAGGCATCAGCCATATCATCTACATGCAAAAATTCTCTCATCGGTTTTCCGCTACCCCATACCGTTACGGTGGGTTCGTTATTTATAGTTGCTGTATGAAACTTGCGCAGCAAGGCAGGCAACACATGCGAGTTGTTCAAATCATAATTGTCATTGGGGCCATACAAATTGGTAGGCATTGCGCTTATAAAATTGCAACCATATTGTGCCCGGTAGGCATCGCACATTTTTATGCCGGCAATTTTTGCAATAGCATAAGGTTCGTTTGTTGGCTCCAATGTGCCGGTCAACAAATATTCTTCATTCAGTGGTTGCGGTGCATTTTTTGGATAAATGCAACTACTGCCCAGGAACAACATTTTTTCTACCTTCTGTGTGTAAGCCGCATGAATGATGTTGGCTTCCATCATGAGGTTTTCATATATAAAATCAGCCCTGTAGGTATTATTGGCCTGTATACCTCCTACTTTAGCGGCAGCTAAAAAAACATAATCCGGCTTTTCCTGTTCAAAAAAATCGTTCACCGCTTGCTGCTTTCGCAGGTCTAGTTCTGCAGATGTCCGTAGCACAAAATTATTATATCCCTTTGCCAGCATAGCCCGGTGAATAGCCGAGCCCACCATGCCCCGATGGCCCGCAATGAAAATTTTACCGTTGTGATTCATGGCTTAGGAAATGGTTTTATTGTATGCATGCTCTTTTAACAGCAACTGCATTTTCATCAAGTGTATATCGGATGCTACCATCTCCTGCACCAACATGGGTAAGGTATATACTGGCTTCCAGCCTAGTTTTGTATTGGCTTTGGACGGGTCACCTACTAAAAGGTCTACTTCGGTAGGGCGGTAGTAATGTTCATCTACTGCCACCACTATGGTACCCAGTGGCACCTGGTAAGCATCCTGGGAGCAGGCTGTTACTACTGCTGTTTCGGATTTGCCTTCCCCCTTAAATTCAAGTGTTATGCCTACTTCTGCAAATGCCATTTTAACAAAGTCACGCACCGTAGTGGTAATGCCTGTAGCTATTACAAAATCTTCCGGCTCATCCTGTTGTAGA
Source organism: Chitinophagales bacterium (assembly GCA_038257335.1). Lineage (GTDB taxonomy): Bacteria > Bacteroidota > Bacteroidia > Chitinophagales > Chitinophagaceae > Ferruginibacter. The sequence goes on from JBBSJJ010000047.1 coordinate 6,379, forward strand.
ATCCTCCACATGGCTTCTACATAATCTTTTGCATGGCCCCAATCTCTTTGCGCATTTAAATTTCCAAGCCAAAGTTTGTCATTTAACCCTAAAACAATTTCTGCAACACCCCGTGTTATTTTACGGGTAACAAAGGTTTCGCCCCTTAGTGGGCTTTCGTGGTTAAACAATATTCCGTTGCAAGCAAACATCTTATAGGCTTCCCGGTAGTTTACGGTAATCCAATAAGCATACATTTTGGCAACACCATATGGAGAACGGGGATAAAAAGGCGTTTGTTCTGATTGAGGCACTTCTTGCGCCAACCCGTATAACTCTGAGGTGGAGGCCTGGTATATACGGGTTTTGTGCTCCAATTTTAATATCCTGATAGCTTCCAACAATCTTAGGGTGCCAAGGCCGTCGGTGTTTGCGACGTACTCCGGAGTTTCAAAACTTACATGCACATGGCTCATAGCGCCCAGGTTATAAATCTCATCTGGCTGCACTTCCTGAATAATTCTAATAAGATTCGTAGAGTCTGTAAGGTCGCCGTAGTGAAGTTTGAAACGCAGGTTTTTTTCGTGGGGATCCTGGTAAATATGATCTATCCGCTGGGTGTTTATTTGGGAGGACCTTCTTTTAATACCATGCACCTCATACCCTTTGCTTAGGAGCAAGTCAGCCAAATAAGCTCCATCTTGCCCGGTAATACCTGTAATAAGTGCTTTTTTCATAATCCTTTAGTACTATCTGCCTGTTCTTTTATTGATTTTGACAGTAAAAATGTATGGCCGGGTACACAGCTAAATTTCCGCCATCCAAAGTTACCGCTCTGCTTATAACTTAAATATTACGCTGATTTAGTCAATTGTACGGGCCTGTTTTTAAGTTTGCAAAGCTAATAAAAAACCCCCTTAGACTAATAATATTTATACTTTCAATGCTAAGTTCTTTTTTGGGAGCGAAAATCGAAAATCTGGTACAGGGCGATTAAAGAGAGGTAGGAACAAAATATTTATGTCACTATTTAAAGCGCCGTTCTTGTTAGTCGTTAAATTTGATTAACAGGCTGCCCAATGGCTTCTGCTTTACAATTACAATATGCACATTGAGTTTATATTTTTTGGGATCTATATAGTAAGCTGTTTCTATTTATTTCCTAAACTGGACTTTATTACTAGAACGGGCTTATCCCCCAGACAAATCCGGCTCTTCCTCGGATTTAAATTGCTCATTGCCCTTGCATGTGCTTTCTATTTTGAAAGGGTGTTACCTTATGCTGACAGTTTAACTTACAATACTGCGGGAATGGAGCAGTACCATTTACTCCTATCTGACCCCGTATTATTTTTTACCTATTCAGGGGCGGCCAGCGAAAATTATGGAGGAGTCCTTGATGCTTCTTACAGCTTTTGGGCAGACTTTAGATTTATCTTGCTATATAAATTTATTGCTCTATTAAACCTGATCACGGCCGGTAATTTTTACCTGAACTCCGTGGTTTTCTCATCCCTTATTTTCTTTGGGCATATAGCTTTCTATAGGATCTACAATAATTTGTACCCAGGCCATAGAGTAAAGGTATTCATCATTTGTTTTTTGCTTCCCTCGATTTTAATGTACACTGCCTGCGTGCACAAAGACGGGCTGGTGTTCCTATTCGCAGCTATGATTAGCTTTGTTTTTTATTCATTTCTTAAAAACAAAACTGCCTTGGGCCTTAAGTTTATTTGCATCTTGCTGGCAAGTATGCCTGGCATTTTTCTTTTGAGAAATTATGTGCTGCTGGCTCTGTTACCAGCTATGTTCACGGCGTTGTTGTGCAACACATTCCCTTATAAAAAGAAACTCGTGGTTGGAATAGGCTACGCTTCGTATGCATTGCTGTTTTTCCTGTCTGGTTATATTCACCCCTCTTTCAACCTGGCCGGCGCTGTCATCAAAAGAAGAGCAGAATTTGCCTCCATTGGCCAAGGAAGCACCAATATCTTCATGAACGAACTATATCCTACGGCTACCAGTTTTCTGCTCAACCTGCCACAAGCTCTCAACCATTCCCTTTTTAGGCCTTACCTATGGGAGTTCCCTGGTTTTGGAGTATTGCTAACAGCCTTGGAGCTACTTGCATACCAGGTTATTTTTATTCTTTTTATTCTTTTCAGAAATAAAAAAGAAAGCATAGTAAACAATTACAATGTGTACGCATTTGGTTTTTTCCTCACCATGGCCCTTATCATTGGTTATACGATCCCCAATGTGGGTGCCATTGTACGCTACCGCAGCCTGATTTGGATTTTCGCACTGTGTCCCATGGTTTGTTGTACAGATTGGGCACGACTTTCGTTTTGGCAAAAAAAGAAAGAACAAACTGTTAACTCCTCTTCCCTCAACCCGTAAAATATTTCTCCACGGTTCGGCTCTTAGGCTTGGAAAGCTTTTTCCAAAAATGCAAATTTCCCCCTAATCGGCAAGGGATTTATCTTAGTGCGCCTCTTACTGCAGCAGCTTATCCTATCTTTGCCGGCTATGCATTACGCTTCGGTAGAAAATCTTACAAAGTCTTTTGGAATAAGAACGCTTTTCAAAAATATCACCATCAACATTGAGGAAGGAGATAAAATTGCACTCGTTGCCCGCAATGGAAGCGGCAAAAGTACGCTCATGAAAATTATTGCCGGCATGGACACAGCCGACAGTGGCACCGTGTGGGTGCACAAAGATGTGAATACGGTGATGCTGCAGCAGGACAATGATTTTGACGGCAACAAAACCATTTGGGATAATATTCTCCGCCTGGATAACCCGGTGGTAAAAGTGGTGAAGGAATATGAACAATTTTTAGAAGAAGGCTCCGAAGACCATGACCACCTGGGTGAACTGATGAGCCGCCTGGATGATTTGAATGCCTGGAGTTTTGAAAGCGACCTTAAACAGATCCTGGGTAAACTGAACATTCATCACCTTAACGAAAAAGTGGGCAACCTTAGTGGTGGCCAAAAGAAAAGAGTAGCGCTGGCACAGGCGCTTATTGAGGCCTACCTGTATGAAGGCCGCTGCCTGCTTATTATGGATGAGCCTACCAACCATTTGGACGTAAGCATGATTGAGTGGCTGGAAGAATACCTTAGTGCAGCAAAAGTTACCCTGCTCCTTGTAACGCATGATCGCTATTTTTTAGATGCCGTGAGCAACGAGATTATTGAAATAGACGACGAAAAGGTATTTGTGTATAAAGGAGATTACGATTATTTCTTAGAACAAAAAGCCCTGCGGGTTGAAGTGCAGCAGAGCGAACTGCAAAAAGATAAAAATATTTTTCGCAAAGAACTGGAGTGGATGCGCAAGCAGCCCAAAGCCCGTACCACCAAAAGCAAGAGCCGGCAGGATGCTTTTGCCGAAGTAGAAGACCGGGTGAAACTGCAAAAAGATGTAGCAGAAGTAAGCCTGCAAATGAAAATGACGAGGCTGGGTGGAAAAATTTTAGAGCTGAAAAAAGTAAACAAAGCCTGGGGCGATCTTGTGATCATGAAAGGGTTTGACTACACGTTTAAAAGAGGCGAGCGCATTGGTGTGGTGGGCAAAAATGGAGTGGGTAAATCTACCTTTTTAAAAATTGCCTTGCAGCAGGAATTGCCGGACAGTGGTAAAATAAACCATGGCGACACCGTTGTGTTCGGCAACTTTAGCCAGGATGGACTGGTTTATAAAGAAGATAAACGTGCCATTGAATATGTAAAAGACATGGCCGAATATTTTCCGCTGGCCGATGGCACCAAGCTTTCTGCCAGTTTGTTTATGGAAAAATTTGGCTTTACCTCCGAACAACAATATACACCGCTTAGCAAACTGAGCGGCGGAGAAAAACGCAGGCTACACTTGATGAGTGTACTGTTTTTGAACCCAAATTTTTTAGTGTTGGATGAGCCTACCAACGATTTGGATTTGCAAACCCTTCGAACATTGGAAGAATTTTTATTAGACTACCCCGGTTGCATCCTCATTGTAAGCCACGATCGTTATTTTATGGATCGTATGGTAGATCACCTGTTTGCCTTTGAAGGTAACGGGGTAATAAGAGATTATCCTGGTAACTACACCCAGTATAGGGAAGCGGTAACGAAAGGTACGCTGCAGGACAACGATCAGCAGATCATGAAATCTATGCCGGAAGAAGGAAAAAAGACGGTTGCCAGTGGGCAGTTGGTCGATAGCAGTAAACAAGCTGCCGAGCCAGTGAAAAAACTTTCTTTTAAAGAAAAATTTGAATTGGAAACGCTGGAAAAAGAAATGCCAGCATTGCAGGAAGAGAAAAAAAAGCTGGAAGAAAAAATGAGCGGCAACCTGCCTTATGATGAATTACAAAAAGCATCAGACCGCATCAGCGCCATTATTGCAACCTTGGATGAAAAAGAAATGCGGTGGCTGGAGTTGAGTGAGAGGGTGGGGTGAGTTGGGATTTATGATTTATGATGTTGGATTTTGGCGAAGCAGCAACTCATCATAGAAGGCTAAGTTTTAAGCCTGAAAGAATCCTGAACTTCCTGAATTTTGAACCCCCTCGAAATTTGTATTCATCTCGAAATCAAAAAAATTCCGAATCAGGTATCGAAAGATTTCCTAACACGACATTTTTTTTCAGATTTTTTATGCCAACACTTTTCCATGCAGGAAAATAATCCGAAAAAAAGATATGCTTCCCTTAATTATATAATTTTAATTCAGGAAGCTCTCTGCAAATAATTACCATCAACTGCTCACAAGCATTGGGCAAACAATTGAAACAGCCAGTTGAATAGTTTATTAGTTGACTAGTAGTAGTATCAACTGAGCAACTAATCAACCAACCACTACTCAACTACTTCACGCACTGCAGTATCTTCCTGAGCAACTCATTCTCATCACATTTTTTAAATCCGAGGCGAACAATCACCAATTTTTTAGAGGGGATGATAAACACATTTTGGCCGGCATAGCCACCTGCATAAAACATATCTGCAGGTGCTGCAGGAAATTTTCTTATCGACGGCACGTCTGTATTAAATCCATTCAACCAAAATTGGTAGCCGTATTGTTGCAACTTATCTGCCGAAGATGGAGCCACTGTTTGCGCTAACCAATCTGGGGTAAATAATTGTTCCCCATTTAAAAAGCCGTTGTTGTAATACAACAACCCAAACTTTGCCCAATCCCGGGCTGTGGCAAATATATAAGAAGAACCTACCATGGTGCCGCTTGCATCTGGCTCCATTACAGCACTCGTCATCCCTATTTTTTGAAACAGCGAATCATAGATAAAAGCATAATAGTTTTTATCTCCCACCGTTTGCCTTATGATCCTGCTTAAAATATTGCTATTGCCACTGCTGTAATAAAACTCGCTACCCGGGCTTAGTTTTAATGGGCGGCTGGCAGTGTAGGCACCCATATCTGCCTTTGCAAAAAGCATTTTTGTTGCATCGCTGTGCTTACTATAATCCTCTTCAAACTGAAGGCCACTGGTTTGTTGTAATAAATTTTTTAGCGTGATGGCATGCCTCTCATCTTTTGGGTCAGCCCATTCGGGTACCGGTGCTGGCTTGTTTACATCTAGTTTCCCTCGCTTTACCAATAAACCAACCAACGCACTCGTTACACTTTTAGCCATAGACCAACCTAGCATGCGGGAGTTTTTATCAAACCCTGGTGCATAATGCTCTGCCAGCAATTTGCCATCGTACATTACCAAAATTGCTCTTGCTTCATGCTGAGATTTTTTATTTGTGCCGTTTACATGCGCTTGCATTATTTTGTTTAAGAGGGAATCATCAACATTAACAGGGGCAAAATTTATCTGCTGACTGGACGTATCTGCAGCTACTGTAAATGCGGCGGGCGCTGCCTGTTTCCTGATAGCATCTTCTGAAATTTCATTTACCAATGTGCAACCAAGGCCCTCCCGGTAGATAGCTTTATTTTTTGCCATTCCAAAAACGGTTGCTGTTATGGATTTGTTTGCGATGTCAATTTTATAATCAGCAAATGATAAAGGAAAGTCGCTCAACTCTTCTGCTGCAACGGAAGAATCTGACCTTGCTCCAACAAAAACACAGGAGCACATATTCTTTGCCGTAAAACCACTCATGATAGGAAATGATACCCAGGCGTAGCGAACTGCATACAACAAACACGCAAGCAATGCTACTAATATTATTCGCTTCAACAATTTCATATCTTTTAATTTCTAATGTAGAACAAAAAAATCGCCTCAGCTCAATTTACCTCAAAAGCGGCCCTATTTTTTTGAATCAATTTACACAAAGGTTTTTGCAAAGTACTTCAGAAGCTATTTTTTAAGACTCAACGCAATGGCAGAAAAATGCAGAAGCCTCCGCTCTAAATCGCAGTAATAAATTTCTGTTTAACTTCAAGGTCTCAACTAATTATTACCAGCCAATCTTACTGCATGAACCAACGCTTTTATTCCCTCGATGTTTTTAGAGGTGCCACCGTGGCGCTGATGATTTTGGTAAACAACCCGGGAAGCTGGTCGCATATTTTTCCGCCGCTGGCACATGCAAGCTGGCATGGCGTCACTCCTACCGATTTGGTTTTTCCCTTCTTTCTTTTTGCCGTAGGCAATGCTATGGCCTTTGTGCTGCCGAGGCTGGAAGAGAAAAATATCTTTTGGCAAAAAGTACTCAAACGCAGCCTGCTCATTTTTTTAATTGGCCTTTTCCTCAACTGGTTCCCATTTATTAAATACAACGCTGAGGGAAACCTGGTGGCCAGACCTTTTGAGACGTTGCGCATATTTGGTGTGTTGCAACGCATAGCAGTGAGCTACCTTTTTGCCGCCATCATCATTCATCTCTTTAAACTCCGGGGCGCTTTTGTGGTGGCCTCTTTCCTGCTTTTATTGTACTGGTTTCTTTGCGTAGCGCTCAACCCTGCAGACCCGTACAGTCTCTCTGGCTGGTTTGGCACAACCATAGACCTTAAGATTTTAGGAGCTAAACATATGTATGCTGGCGAGGGCCGGCCATTTGACCCCGAGGGCATCATGAATAGCATCGGATCTATTGTGCAGGTCATCTTCGGCTACTTTGTAGGCCAGTATATTTTAACCAAAGGTAAAACTGCCGAAATGCTCAATGGATTGTTTGTAGCCGGCGCCGTTTTAATTTTTACCGGCTTTATGTGGGATATGGTTTTCCCCCTCAACAAAAAAATATGGACCAGCAGTTACACCATTTACACAACCGGGTTAGCATTGATAGTATTGTCGGTACTAATTTATCTAATAGAATTTAAAAAATCTACCGGCGCCTGGAGCAGCTTCTTTGATGTGTTTGGAAAAAATGCTTTGTTCATTTTTGCGCTAAGCGCTTTGTTGCCAAGAGCTTTGGCGCTTATAAGAATACCCAATGGTGATACAGGTGAAGGCAAACCAAAATACCTCACGCCTTTTGCCTGGTTTTACGAACATGTGTGCAAGCCATTGTTCACTTCGGATCCTAGAATTGGTTCGTTGATTTATGCTTTGTGCTTTATTGCCATGATGTGGTTTTTTGCCTGGCTGTTGCACAAAAAGAAGATCTACATTAAAGTATAAGCTGTTATACTTTGCGGATGGTATAGTTAGTGGAAAATATTTTTTCTTCGCCTGCTCCAAGATTGATAAGCCCCATACCATTGTTGAAAGCATCCGGGGCTGCACTTAAGTTTTCAATAGCAATGCTCTGGCGGTGTGCTGGCGTATAAATTTGAAGATAGGGGTAGGCATCACCCGGCCTTATTTCTACCTGCAATTGCAATGCAGGGTCTCTGAACACCAGCATCGGCTGGCACTCTGCAAAATTTACCGTAAAACAATTGTCAAAAAACTGATCGCCTATTATTTTTAAGGAGCCAAACTCCTGGTAGGGCAGCAGCTTGCCGGTTGGCAAAAGCCCCTCATCAAACTCTACCATTTCTTTGCTCTGAAATTCGAGTTGGCATTCATTGATACTTTTACCAAAACTAAAATACGGATGCCAGCCATCGGCCACTGGTATCATGCCTGCGTCTTTGTTGATAATGCTGGTAACGATGGTAAGACTATTCTGTGCTTTCAATTCATAACGAACTTTGCAATCAAATAAAAACGGGTAGCCGGCATCGCTTCCTTTGTATTGATGGGTCATTTCTACCATGGCCATCTCTTCTGTTACCCGCTGGTCAGTTATATCAAAAATGGCATCGTATATCAACCCATGGATAGCATGCTCGCCCAGGTAAAATTTTTTTATTTCATACTCTTTTTGGCCGTAGTGATACTTTCCATTGTGCAACCGGCACACAAAGGGCGCAAGCTTGGCACTTTTAAAACCGGTGGCTTCAAAAGCACTGTCAAATGTGCTCTTGCTCCCAAAATTGTCAATGCAATTCAACATAGTTTCGCCAGTATTCACAACAAAACTATGCAACGTGGCCCCGCAAGCTGATGCTATGGCCACCTGGCTGTTGTTGGTATTGTCTGTGAGCACCAGTAACTCAACATCTTCCTGCACGGAGTTGAAAATTGAAAACATACAAATTGATTTATTTTTATATTAAGCCTCCTAAAATTAAGGTAGTTTATTTATGATAATTACTTTACCTGCAAAGAAGGTACTCGCTGCCCGGTACGCTCAGGCCAGCAGTGAGGCTTACAACATACGCACTTTAATCCTGATGTATCTCCCACAGCCTGCTGCTATTTATTCTCCCTTTGTTTCTATAAACATATATCTTAGCAATACCATTAACAATTTCTGCAAAAAAACACCTGGCTATTTTATCATGCAACTGCCTCAAACTAATTTATTTTACAGGATCATAGCCATCTTAGTACATGCGGTTGTAAACTTTATTATAATATCGTCTGTGCTGTCTTATGATATCAGTGGCAGTTGGCTCAGCTTCTTTCTTTTTATGTTACTGTGCGTTACACTCTTCACTTTATTTGTTTTGCATTTATCATTATTCATTCGCTTTCTTAAATCAACCTCTACATGATCTCCCTTGTTGTATTCCTTCTTGCGTTTCTGGTTGCCGCCATTTTTTTAGGCATTTTTAAAAAAGCAGCCTACAATACCGCCGGTAGTGGCTTTAAATTTTCTGGTGTGCTTCGCATTGTAGGAGCCCTCATGATTGCCATTGTATTGATGGCTATAAACCCGGTAAATATAGAGCGTATAGATGCCGGCCATGTAGGCATTAAGGTAAGTAATGTGGGAGACGATCGAGGAGTGGGTAGAACAGAATATGTAACGGGTTGGGTTTTTTACAATTCCTGGATTTCCCGTATTTACGAGTTTCCCATTCACCAGCAGCATATAGATTATGAGGCGGCCGATATTGTAACAAGGGGCGGTTTCAGGGCCACCATCAAACCATCTTTCAACTATTCTATCAATGCGGGTAATGTGGCAGATATGTTTCAAAATCTTCGTGTAGGCGTTAAGGATATGGAGCAGGGCTGGTTAAAAAATGCCATCGTGGGTTCTGTAAATGATGTGGCCAACCGCTACACGGTTGATTCTATTTTTAACCACCGGGAAGAGTTTGAATCGGACATTGTAAAAGAGTGTAATAAAAGAGTTTCCAAATGGTTCAATGTATCTCAGCTGAGAACCAACATTATTCCGCCGCAGGAAATTTCAGAGTCTATTGTGGCAAAAACCAGGGCTATACAGGAAGTGCAGGTGGCAGAAAACCGCCGGCAAGTGGCGGTGGCTGATGCGGAAAGAAAAATTGCAGAAGCCAGGGGCGATTCTGCGCAGGCCGTTATCCAGGCTGCGGGCCGGGCAGAAGCTATCAAAAAAGAACAAACTTCTCTTACGCCTTTATACATCGATTATATAAAAGTGCAAAAATGGAGTGGCCAGGTGCCCACTACAGTTGCTGGCAGTGGTAGCGGTTTCATTATGCAACTGCCAAAAGATGCAAGAGATAATTAATGAGCTTTTGTAATGTATTGTTGAAGTAAAATAGGATGCATAAAAAAAAGCTGCAATATTTATTGTAGTAAGACAGTAATTAATATTACTTTCAGTGCTTATTGATTGCCATGTCGTTTCTTCATAACAATAATTCCGATTCTAAGGTCAGCGAATTACAGTACCAGGTTGCTGTATATGAAGATGAGACTGCCTACAAATCTCTGTTCTTTCACTTATTCCCTTCCTTGCAAAATTTTGCATTTTCAATTACACGGTCAAGGGTTTTGGCAGAAGAAATAGCCTCCGATCTTTTACTGGATGTGTGGACACGCCGTAAAAAGCTCCTGGAAATAGATAACCTTAAACTCTATCTTTTTGTAGGAGCAAAACATGCAGCCATTCATAAACTGAAACAGGAAAACAAGTTTGCCCGGTTTTCGCTGGACGATTTACAAGTTGAATTCATTTCAGATTATGTAAATCCTGATGTGTCTGCAGAATTACACGAAATGCAGGAAAAAATTGCAAGGGCTGTAAAAGACCTGCCCCCATCTTGCCAGCTTATTTACAAACTGGCCAAAGAAGACCGGTTAAAATATAAAGAGATTGCTCACCTTCTTGATCTAAGCGTAAAAACCATTGACCACCAGCTGTCTATTGCTCTCAAAAAGATAGCAAATGCCCTCCACTACCCAAATCCAAAAAAAAATGGTTCCTGACTTAGGGGAATTTTAACTTTTTGCACTCCTATTTTTACTAATGACGAATGATCGCATCTGGAAACTATTGGCCCGGCAGCTGTCCGGTGAGGCATCTCTAACGGAGTTAGAAGAATTAGAGCGCCTTAGAACACTGTCTCCAAAGCAAGAAAAAGCTGTAGATGATGTAGCCGATTGGTGGTTGCACAACCCAGCTGCTGATACTGAATTTTTGGAAGCTACCTACCTGGCCCACCTGGAAAGGATGAAGGACAAAGGTTGTCATTTGAACGAACAGAAGGGCGAATTAGCAAATGATAGGGAAATTAAAGATGCCTCTATTACCAGCACCGGCGTCTTAACAAGCTTTAATATAAAAAGACTCCTCATTGCCGCTATATTGCTTGCCGGGCTGGCATTGTCCTGGGTTTTGTTAAAGCCGGGCCAGGGCTCGCAAGTGGCAGTCAGCATTTCCAAACCTGCCGAGGTGGCTACCCTCAACGGAGCCCGTTCTAAAATATTACTCCCGGATGGAACCAATGTGTGGCTTAATTCGGGAAGTAAAATAACTTACAACAGGGACCTTGATACAAGCAGCATCAGGGAAGTTTACCTCTCTGGCGAAGCATTTTTTGACGTGGTGAAAAATGCAAAACGGCCCTTTGTTATTCATACCGCTAAAATGGATGTGAAGGTACTTGGTACCCGCTTCAATGTAAAGGCATATGATGACGATCAAACAACCGAGACCAGTCTTATAAAAGGTAGTGTTGAAGTATCTCTAAAAAACAACCCTGGCCGAAAATATCTTCTAAAGCCCAACCAAAAACTGGTTTTATCAAACGATTTGCCTCTAAAAGCAGCTAAAGGCATGGCAACAGTTGCCTTACCTGAAGTGGCTACCAACCTGGTAGAGATAAAGCCCCTCACCTACCTGCAAGGAACAGAAACAGATATTGAATCTAGCTGGACAAAAAATTTACTCTCTTTTGAAGACGAAGCCTTTATAGAAGTGGCCAAGAAAATGGAGAGATGGTACGACGTAAGCATAGAATTTAAAAACAAGCGCTGGGAAGATAAATTTCTAAATGGCTCTTTTGAAAAAGAATCGTTGGAACAGGCACTCAAAGCATTGAAATATACTACCGGGTTTGATTATAAAATTGACCATAATAAGATTACGATTTACTAACTAAAAACTACAGCATTTATGTACCACTCAATAGACTCTGGATAAAAAGGCTGGATACAAAACTAATGGGAACCCTTTCATTCCTGTTCTGTTGCAATCCCTGGCGGGCAAGGATTGTATAGTTACAGCAAACATTCCCCACACACTTAACCTACCAAACATAAATTTATGAAAAATGACACTTCGATTGCTAATGCTTTTTCAGCCTTAAAAAAGCCATTAATTATTATGAAACTTACGATCATCCTGGTGGTTTTTTGCTGCATACAAACCATGGCAGGCGTTCATGCACAGACCATCACTTTAAATGCCGATAATAAGGCTATTGCGCAGGTGCTTACCGCCATTGAAAAACAAGCAGGCTACCGCTTTCTTTTTGATAGCAGGTTAAAAGACCTGAAGCAGAAAGTTTCCCTGACCGTTACCAATGCAATGCTGAACGAAGTGTTGCGTAAATTATTTGCCGGAACCAGCCTCACTTTCCAGGAGATGGAAAACAACCTGGTTGCTATCCGCTCAGTAAAAGCTGCCATGGCAGACATTACCGTATCCGGAAAAGTGACCAATGAAGATGGACAGCCCATTCCGGGAGTAAGCGTTAAAGTAAAAGGGTCTGCAGCTGGCATGTCCACTTCCAGCGATGGATCTTACTCTTTGACAGTGCCGGAAAATGCCGTGCTGGTTTTTTCTTCGGTGGGTTACGAAGACCAGGAAGTAAGCGTAAATGGACGAGGCTCCATTGATGTAACGCTGAAAAGTGCGGTTCAACTTATAGACCAGGTGGTGGTAGTAGGTTATGGCACGGCACGTAAAAAAGACCTTACCGGTTCGGTTGTATCTGTGTCGGGTGACGAGTTGGCCAAACAGCCAGTACTTACTGCTACGCAAGCTGTGCAGGGTAAAGTGGCTGGTGTGCAGGTAATAACAAGTGGCGATCCAAACGCCTTACCTATCATCCGAATCAGAGGCACAGGTACCATGCTCGGTGGTGCGAATCCTTTATACGTAGTAGATGGAGTAATAAATGACGATATCCGTAATATTAATACCGCCGATATAACCAGCATGGAAATTCTTAAAGATGCATCTGCTACGGCCATTTATGGTATGCGGGCGGCTAATGGTGTTGTGTTAATTACCACTAAAAAAGGTAGAGTGGGTAAAATGAAGATAAATTACGATGCTACACTAGGAATTAAAGAAGCCTCCAACTTAGTAAACATGGCAGGAGCCAACCAATACGCCGGCTATGCAAACGAAGCCAGCGTATACTATGGAAGTGGCGACAGTGTAGTAACCCAGGCACAATTGAGAAACGGAGCCAATACAGATTGGTATGATGAGATTTTAAAAACCGGCTTTTTTCAAAATCATAATCTCTCCTTATCCGGTGGTAGCGAAAAAATCAATTACTTCTTAAGTGCAGGACTGCTAACGGACGAAGGTATTATCAGAACAAATGATTTTAGAAGATTCACGATACGTAATAACAACGATTATAAAATCACCAAGAATTTTAAAGTATCTACGCTGCTGTCTTACGCCCGGTCCGATGTTAGAAATGTTGACCTCGGTGCATTTAACGTTGCATACCGTGCAGCTCCTTACGTGCCGGCAAAACTTAATGGATTGTATGGCAATACCTCTCTTTCAAACAATGTAGGCAATCCCATTTTAGACCAGGACAAAAATAACAATTCCGGTCTCGGAGATCGTTTCCAGGGAAACGTGGTTGCAGAATTCAAACCAATTACCTGGCTTACGCTTCGCTCTAGTTATGGGGTTGATAAGAATAATTTCAGAAGTGTTTTGTATGGTTTTAAGTATGCCAACCAGGGGCCAGATAATGTATTTACTACCTCCGGTAGCAACCAGGTAAGACCAAACAGCCGTCTTACGGTAACAGAAGTTCAGGGCAACCGTTGGGTTTGGGACAACACAGCCACCTTGGCAAAGAAATTCAACGATCATAGTTTCAATTTACTCGTTGGTACTACGGCAGAGGAAATTAGGTTCAACGAAATTGGAGGCTCAAGGATTGATGTTCCCGAAGATGAGGACCAATGGTATTTAAACGCCGGCGCCACACTGGGAGGTACCAATTTTAACGGTGGTGATAAATCTACCCGCAATTCTTACTTGTCTCGTTTAAATTATAATTACAAAGACAAATATTTCTTAACTGCAACCGGAAGGTATGATGGCACCAGCCGCCTGCCCAAAGATAACAGGTGGGGCTTTTTCCCTTCTGTAGGTGTTGGTTGGGCCATAAGCAGCGAATCTTTTATGGATGACCAAAAAACCTTTAATAATTTGAAACTTAGGGCCAGCTATGGTAAAGTGGGTAACGACGGTATTCCCAGCAATGCCTTTACGGCCCTGGCTACACCAAACCTTCCCTACTTTTTCAATGGTACAGAGGTGCTCAACTTTAGGCTCGAACAACTGTTCGATCCCCAAATCAGATGGGAAGTTACTACAGAGGTAAACCTGGGTCTTGATTTTGCCCTGCTTAAAAACAAACTTTCGGGCTCTGTAGATGTTTACGACCGTAAGACAGAAGATGCGTTGGTACGGATTAAAACACCTACCATTTTGGGAGATGATGAGTACATAACCAATGCGGCTACGTTTACCAACAAAGGTGTGGAGCTGGCCTTAGACTGGAAAGATAAAATGAGTACCGACTGGAGTTATAGTATTGGTGCCAATGCCGCCTTTAATCAAAACCGCATTAAGAACCTCAATGGTGGTACTGCCATACCCGATGGAAATGTTGGTGGCCAGGGTACCACCACGCTTTCTGACAACGGGCAGCCAATTGGAAGCTTTTTTCTTTGGGAAGCAATTGGAGTCTTTCAAACTGCACAGGAAATTGCAGGCTCTGCTCAACCTTCGGCAAAACCCGGCGACCTTATTTACAGGGATGTTGATGGCAACAAAGTAATAGACGCCAAAGACCGTGTGTTCCAGGGATCTTATCAACCAAAAGTTACCTATGGCGTAAATGCAAGCCTGGGGTATAAAAGTTTCGACCTGTCAGTTAATGGTTATGGCACCGGCGGCGGAAAAATTTACAACGGAAAAAAAGCAGCAAGAGGAGATTTTAGAGACAACATAGAAACTGATGTTGCTAAAAACAGGTGGACTCCCAACAATACCAACACTGGTGTACCAAGAGCCAACTTGAATGAATTGCCGGCTTCCACATATTTCTTAGAAAAAGGAGATTTCTTCAGGATCAACAATCTTGCATTGGGTTATACATTTGGTTCCGGTAACCTGGCTCGTTTAAAAATGGATGGCGTTAGAATATATGCTACTGTGCAAAATTTGGCAACATTTACCAAGTACAGCGGGTTCACGCCAGAAATCAGTTCTGGCAATACTTTGGCCGGTGGTATAGAGTCTTCCATTTATCCTACCACAAGGACTTTTGCCTTTGGCGTAAATGTTGGGTTTTAATTTTTTAATCTTTTAAGAATCAATTATGAAAAATAAATATATCATCACTTCGCTGTTAGTAGGGTCGGTTGTTGCCAGTGGTTGTAATAAAGATTTTCTGGACGTACAGCCTCAGGGACAAACAACAGAAGTGCTAGCGCTTACAGATGCATCTGCAGCCAATAAATTAATAGGCGGCGTGTACAATACGCTTTACCTGGGTGGCTTTGGTAAAACCACGGTTGGGTTTTTATGGGCGGTGAGCAATGATGTCGCTAGCGACGATGCCGATAAAGGTAGTACTCCCGGAGACTTTTCACCTTTAGGTGACATCGACAATTTTGCACACACACCCACCAATTTTATTTTCGACAATATCTGGAGCGGTCACTTTAGCGGCATTGTGGCTGCCAACAAAGCCATTGACATTTTAGACAAAAGCAGTATTGAAACAAGTGCTAAAAACAGGCTCTTAGGCGAAGCAAGATTTTTAAGAGGTTTTTATTATTTTAATATGGTTCGTTTCTTTGGAGCGGTTCCAAAAATTATATCAGTACCGCTACCCAGCGAAGGAAACAGCGACGCCTTGAACACCCGGGCACCTGTTGCAGAAATTTATGCAGCCATTATAAATGATTTGCAATTTGCAGCAGATAACCTCCCCTTAAAAGGCGAAAGCACGACCCAGACAGGTAGAGCAAATAAAGGTGCAGCCCAGGCGTTCCTGGCAAAGGTTTATTTATATCAAAAAAACTGGCAGAAAGTATTTGACTTAACCAATGAAATTATCAATTCTAACAAGTATTCTTTGGTAACAGATTACAACCTTATTTTCAGAGAAAAATCTGTTGGTGGCCAGGGGGGGAACAATAATAGTGAATCTATCTTTGAAGTTCAAACAGGCGTAAATGCCGACGAAAATGCAGTTAGCCCTTTGTACAGCAATGGCCAGGGTGCAAGAGGTCGTGGTGGATGGAACGATTTAGGCTTCGGGTTTAATACACCTACTTCAGATCTTGCGGGCACTTATGAGGGCGGCGATACAAGAAAAAACGCAACCATTATTTTTATCAATTCTTCCACACCCCCGCCCGCAACTGGCACCATATTATGGGATGGCTTTAGAATACCTTCGCAGGACTCTGTAGAAAATCAGCGATACAATTACAAGGCCTATCATAGCACTGTTGCAGAATCGCCACAGGTTACGAACAATAAGGATACTAAGCCAAAAAACATTCGCCTCATGCGTTACTCAGAAGTACTGCTCATGTATGCGGAAGCTGCAGCAATGCTCGGCAATGCTGACGGAGTAAATAAATTGAATAGGGTAAGAAGCCGTTCTAATTTGCTACCAACTACACTGTCGCAGGCAAATGTGTGGAAGGAGCGCAGGACAGAACTAGCCATGGAAGCAGATAGGTTCCTGGACCTGGTGCGCCAGGGAAGAGCTGGTACAGTATTAAGGGCCCATGGAAAGGCTTTTGTAGACGGCAAACACGAACTTTTCCCTGTGCCACAGGCACAAAGAGACTTAAGCGGAAACAGGCTTACTCAAAATAACGGCTATCAATAATAACTCATTCTTAAAAAAAATACTATGCACAATTTTATCAAAATAAAATCTACAACGATTTTATCCCTGTCCTTAGCGTTGCTAATGGGCAGTTGTACCAAAGTGGAAAAAGATGATGATTTTCCCGTAGGTGATGCTCCGCCTGTAGCAGGAGGGTTTACTAATTCTTCTGAAATTGCACCCACAAACCTGGTGGCGCATTTCCCCTTTGAAGGCAATATCACCGATGTAAAAAATGGTGTGACCGGGGGAGTTGCTTCTGGCAGCAGCAGCTTTACAACAGGTAGAAAAGGCCAGGCGTATAAGGGATCTTCTAATGCCTTTATCGTTTACAGCAACCCGGGCCCAGTGGCTACTTTAACAAGCTTTACAATAAGCATGTGGGTAAACACCAACCGTCACGATGGTGGCGCTATGGGGCTTTTTGCTCTCGGTAAGCAAGATGGCTCCTTCTGGGGAAATTTCTTTTTGTTTATTGAAGGCCAAAATCCCGCTAACCCGGAAGATATGTTCATGAAACTGCATTTTGAAAAAAACAATGCGCCCTTTGTTGAACATTGGCTGGAGCCCAATGGTCCCTTTAGAGCAAAAGACATGTACGGTGCCTGGAGACATATAGCATGGACTTATGATGCTGCCACTTCTAAAGTAGGTTGGTTTATAAACGGCCAAAAAAAGGCCTTGCCTCCTGGCGCAGAAAGCAGGTTGGCAGATGGCAATGGCACACCGTTGGGTCCATTAAACTTCAAGAACCCCACCAGATTTGTAATTGGTGGTTTTCAAAACAATGCCGGAGCTCCTTATAACAATCCTGAACCCTGGATGCTCAACTACACAGGTATGATGGATGAATTTAGAATTTACAACAAGGCACTGTCAGAAGTAGAAATCAGTGCCATCCAGGTATTAGAGCGCCAGGGCAGGTAAAGAGCAAAACTTCTTTTAATAAAAATACATGTGAGGCTGCATTAATAGAGACTATTACTTTGCAGCCTCTTTTTTTTCCTTCTCTATTAATCTTGATTAGATGAGCAGCACAAAAATTTTAATCCCGTTGTTGGTTTTGACGTGTACGGTTGGTTGTAAAAAAAATAAAGACAGCACTGTTACTCCGCCACCTGTTTCACAAAATTTCAAGATAAATTCAGTGGCCATCAACAATAACACTGGCGTTACTACCTTGTACAATGTACCCCGAAATCCCGCTTTAAGAATATCCTTTTCCGCTCCTGTAAAAAGGAGTTCCATAGCTGCAGGCATTGATCTGCAAAGCAAGACCAGCCTTGTTGCACTCAATGCGATTTTCCAAAATGGCGACAGCGTTGTTTTACTTCAACCAGTGAACCCCCTGTCTTCCATCACAAAATATACGCTCACCATACTAAACAGTATTACCTCTCAACAAAACACTCCTTTATCATCTGGCAGTTCGGCAACGTTTGTAACTTCCATTGACTCTGGCAGGAAATTTCCCGCACTTTCAGACAATGCCTTGCTCGATCTTGTGCAACAACAAACTTTTAAATATTTCTGGGATTTTGGCCACCCGGTTTCCGGTTTGGCCAGGGAAAGAAACAATGGTGATAATAACCTCGTTACTTCAGGTGGTAGTGGCTTCGGCATCATGGCTATTATTACTGCTGCGCACCGGGGTTTTATAACAAGGGCGCAGGCAACTGCCAGGTTACAAACCATGGTTGCATTTTTAAAAAACACGGCTCAAACTTTTCACGGTGCCTTTCCACACTGGATCAATGGCACTACCGGTGCAGTTATTCCCTTTAGCAACAAAGACAATGGTGCAGACCTGGTAGAAACTTCTTTCCTGGTGCAAGGATTGCTTTGTGCACGCCAATACTTTAATGATGCGGGCGCTGTAGAGAGCAGTCTCCGAAGCGACATTAATACTATTTGTAACCGGGTAGAATGGAATTGGTTTAGAAACGGCGGTCAAAATGTTTTATACTGGCACTGGAGCCCCAATTTTAACTGGGAAATGAACCTGCCTATTAAGGGCTGGAACGAGAGCCTGATAACCTATGTGCTGGCTGCATCGTCTACCACGTACAGTGTTCCAGCCACCGTATATAACAACGGTTGGAAGGGCGGACCCGATTACCTGAACGGCAATATCTACTACAGCTACACTTTACCGTTAGGCCCGCCACTGGGTGGTCCCCTTTTCTTTTCGCACTATTCTTTCCTGGGCATTAACCCAAATGGCCTAAACGAAGCTTCGGTGAGCTATACAACTCAAACAAAAAATCATACGCTCATCAATTATAGTTACTGCCGTGCAAATCCGAAAAATTATTACGGCTACAGCGATTCTGTTTGGGGCTTGACAGCGAGCGATGTAGAGGGCGGCTACAATGCCAACTCACCTACAAACGACATCAGCGTGGTATCACCTACGGCTGCTCTATCTTCCATGCCTTATACCCCCGCACAGTCACTTGCGGCCTTGAAGTTTTATTACTACGTGTTAGGAGATAAGCTTTGGAAAGAGTATGGATTTGTGGATGCCTTCTCCTTGCACAATACCTGGTTTGCCAATTCATTTTTAGCCATCGACCAGGGACCCATCATTATCATGATAGAAAATTACAGGTCACAACTTTTATGGAATTTATTTACCAGTTGCCCGGAAGTAAAAGCAGGAATGCGGACACTTGGTTTTGCAGCTCCGTATTTGTAAAGTCAAAAGCAGTATGAAAAGAAGGATGTTAAAAATTGCCATGATTTTTGTTTTGGCTTCGGCAGCGGGTTGCAAGCCGGGTAAAACGGTGATGCAATCTCCCGGTGCAATCACCAGTATCTCAGACACAGCGCTGTTTAGAAAAGTGCAGCAGCAAACGTTTCAATATTTTTGGGAAGGCGCCGAACCAGTCAGCGGCCTGGCGCCGGAACGTATTCACACAGATAATGTTTACCCGGAAAAAGATCAAAACATTGTAACCAGCGGTGGAGCCGGTTTTGGGGTAATGGCCATACTCGTAGGCATAGAAAGAAATTTTGTTACCCGGCAAGCCGGCCGAAAGCAGTTAGAAAAAATTGTACACTTTTTAGAAACGGCCGATCGCTTTCATGGTGTATGGCCACATTGGTGGAACGGCGAAACAGGAAAAGTAAAACCTTTTAGTACATATGATGATGGCGGAGACCTGGTAGAGACTTCGTTTATGTTGCAAGGACTGCTTTGTGTGCGCCAATATTTTAAAGATGGCAACGCAGCAGAGAAATCATTGGCACAGCGAATAGATAAATTGTGGAGGGCAACTGAATTTGATTTTTACAGGAATGGCAAAAATGTTTTGTACTGGCACTGGAGCCCCAACAATGGTTGGAAAATGAATTTCCCCGTGCGTGGTTACAACGAATGCCTGATCATGTACGTGCTGGCTGCATCGTCTCCAACGCACAGCGTACCTGCAGAAGTGTACCATGAGGGCTGGGCAGAAAATGGAAAAATTAAAGATACTTCGAGCTATGGTGGCTACACTTTAAACCTGCGCTACCAGGGAGATCCACCACAGGGTGGCCCCCTTTTCTGGGCGCACTATTCCTACCTCGGGCTCGACCCCCGCGGGTTAAAAGATCGATACGCAAACTATTGGGAAGAAAACAAAAGTCTTTCCATGATAAACTACCAGTGGTGTGTAGACAATCCCAAAAAATTTAAAGGCTATGGCCCTAATAACTGGGGACTAACGGCCAGTTATTCTACCAAATTTTACGTGGCTCATGCACCCAACGAAGAAAATGACAAAGGCGTAATTACCCCTACGGCTGCTTTGTCATCTTTCCCCTATACACCAACGCAATCTGCAGCTGCCATGCAATATTGGTACAGTAGTTTAAAAGATAAAATTTGGGGGCCTTATGGCTTTTACGATGCATTTAGCTTAGAAGAAAACTGGTTTCCTAAAAAATACCTGGCCATAGACCAGGGGCCGATTGTGGTTATGATGGAAAACCATCGCACAGGTTTGCTGTGGAATTTATTTATGAGCTGCCCTGAAATAAAAGCTGGCTTAAAAAAGTTGCGGTTTGAAAGCCCGCACTTGAAATAAAAATCTTGCTGCAGATTCGCAGATTATTTTTATACTTTGTAGTCGCAGATTTGCAGATTGCTTTCTATGCTTTATAGCCGCAGATTCGCAGATTGCTTTTTCAGGAATTTCCAAAAAATCTGCGAATCTGCGGCAAAAACAAATCACTATAATTTGAGAAAAACACACTATGGCACAAACATCTTTTGAATCTGAAAATTATCCTCTCCAGGAGGAGACATATAAAATTATTGGAATGGCCATGGAGATACACAGAATACTTGGAAAAGGATTTTCTGAAATCGTCTACAAAGACGCATTAGAATATGAATGTAAAGAACGCGGCTTTTTCTTTGAAAGAGAAAAGGAATACAGCGTCAATTATAAAGGTAAAATTCTGCCGCATAAATTTTATGCAGACTTTGTAATTTTCGATAAAATAATAGTGGAGGTAAAATGCAAAAAGGGAATCATAGAAGACCACTATGCACAAGTTCTAAATTACCTGGCCATTTCAAAATTAGAAGTTGGGCTGCTTTTAAATTTCCATGAGAAATCCCTGGAGCAAAAACGAATTGTATTGACGAAATAAAGTAAAGAAGATGGCCGCAGATTAGTTACTGAAAATTGCCGCTGATGCGCAGATTAGTTGATGGAAAATTGCCGCTGATTCGCAGATTAGTTACTGGAAAAATGCTACGGATGCGCAGACTAGTTACTGAAAATTGCCGCTGATTCGCAGATCAGTTGCTGAAAAATGCAGCTGATTCGCAGATTGATTTCTTTCTCTGCTTCTGCGAAACAACCAAATCAACAGTTACAATCTGCTAATCTGCGGCAAAAAGAATCTGCGAATCTGAGGCAAAAAAATAATCTGCGAATCTGCGGCAAAAAGAATCTGTAAATCGCAGCAATAAATCATATAGAAAACTGCACTTTAAAAATATTGTTACTGTCATAAAAATCAACTCAAAATGATAACCAATTTTTACAAGTCTATTATTGCGGCTTTATTGTTGTGTTCATTTATTCCTAATGCCAGTTGTCAGACAGCGCCTTTTTACAAAGAAATACACGCTTTCAAAAAACAAGACAGCTCAAATTTTCCTGGCAGGAATCAAATTTTATTTATTGGAAGTTCTTCTTTTACGAAGTGGACAGACATTCAGGATTATTTTCCGGGTTACTCCATTTTAAATCGTGCCTTTGGAGGATCTACGCTGCCAGATCTCATTCGCTACAGGTACGAGATTTTATATGCTTACCAACCCAAACAGGTTTTCATTTACTGCGGCGAGAATGATTTTGCTGACGACGACACGGTAACAGTTACAACAGTTGTAAACCGCTTTGCAACTCTTTTTAATCTAATCAGGGCCAGGTATAAAAGCGTACCGGTGGTGTATGTGTCTATGAAGCCAAGCCCGAGCAGGGTGCACTTGTTGCCTAAATTCAAGGAGGCCAACGAACGTATCAGGCAGTACCTGGCAAATCAAACAAAAACTACATTTGTAGATGTGTACCATGACATGCTACTCCCAGACGGAAGTGTAATGCAAGATATTTTCTTAGACGACAAATTGCACATGAATGCTAAGGGCTATGCTATCTGGAAAAAGCGCCTCGAAAAAGTATTGATCAAATAATTCTAAATCAATTTGAGTCTGAGTTTCTGTTAGTGAATAGCGTAACAACACCGTAACTTCAATGCCAATTACATACAAATACAACAATAGCCATATAAAATAGCAGGTAAACATTGGCGACCTGCAGTTTAACTATCTTTCTTTAAATTAAAAAACACAAGCATGAAACAATTCCTTGCCGCCCTATGCATCTTTGCTTTTTCTCTTAGTACAGGCACTGCCACTGCACAGGTAAACAACGATGTAAAAATGAAGGTCTTCATTGATGCATTGATGAAAAAAATGACGCTGGATGAAAAGATTGGTCAACTGAACCTGCCCGGCAGCGGCGACATTGTAACCGGTCAGGCCAAAAGTTCCGACATTGGGGCAAAGATTCGGGAAGGAAAAGTGGGTGGTCTTTTTAATATAAAATCGGTGGCAAAAATAAAAGACGTGCAGCGAATTGCTGTGGAAGAGAGCCGCTTAAAAATACCTATGTTGTTTGGTATGGATGTAATACATGGTTATGAAACGGTGTTCCCTATTCCCCTGGGTATGAGTTGCACCTGGGATATGGCGCTGGTAGAACGCAGTGCCCGCATAGCTGCCAATGAAGCCAGTGCCGACGGCATCAACTGGACTTTTTCACCCATGGTAGACATCAGCCGTGACCCACGCTGGGGAAGGGTCTCTGAAGGGAACGGAGAAGATCCGTACCTCGGTTCGCAAATTGCAAAAGCCATGGTGAAAGGTTACCAGGGAACTGACCTCACTAAAAATAACACGATACTAAGTTGCGTAAAACATTACGCTTTATACGGCGCTGCAGAAGCCGGCCGTGATTACAACACTACAGACATGAGCCGCCAGCGTATGTACAATGAATACTTTCCTCCTTACAAGGCGGGTGTAGATGCGGGCGCTGCATCGGTGATGGCTTCTTTTAATGAAGTAGATGGCGTACCTGCCACAGCTAACAAATGGTTGATGACGGATGTACTTCGCAAGCAATGGGGCTTTAAAGGTTTTGTGGTCACAGACTATACAGGCATCAACGAAATGATAGACCATGGTCTTGGAGACTTGCAAACAGTATCCGCCAGGGCATTAATGGCCGGTATTGATATGGACATGGTGGGAGAAGGATTGTTGCTCACCACTAAAAAATCTTTGCAGGAAGGAAAGGTTACATTGGCACAGGTAGATGCGGCATGCAGGCGCATATTAGAGGCGAAATACAAACTGGGGCTTTTTACAGACCCCTACAAATATTGCGATGAGAACAGGGCAAAAGCAGAAGTTTTTTCTGAGGCCAACCGCAAAGAGGCACGCAGCATTGCTGCACAAAGTTTTGTATTGCTTAAAAACAACAACAATGTATTGCCGATCAAAAAAACTGGTACCATTGCCCTTATCGGACCATTGGCCAACAACAAAGAAAATATGACTGGCACCTGGAGCGTTGCTGCCAAACATGACCAGTCTATTTCTGTACTGGCCGGCTTGCAGCAAGCCGTGG
>JBBSJJ010000048.1:0-30350 GCA_038257335.1 Chitinophagales bacterium
CCATAGCTCAGCAGTATTTGTTTTGATAACTTTTCCTACTTTGTTAGTAGCCAATGTAGGATCTACAACAATTGTTGCCTGCTCTGCACCACCAAAACCAACGAGGCCATAATTTACTGTGGCATCATCAAAAGTAACAGGTAGGTTCATTTGGGTTTGTGCAAAGGCAACAGCGGAAAGTAGTAAAGCGGTAAGTAAAGTGTAGAAATTTTTCATGTATAATTTTTTTATGGCAAACGATTTTTGATTGATCACTTCTAAAAAATAAGTTGCCAGGCTTGAAACCCTGGCAACAATAATCTATGGTATCAACTTATAAACCTTTACGTAATCAACTTCCAGTTTTGCAGGAAACACGGTATTATCTACACCCTGCACGCCGCCCCAGTTACCGCCTACAGCAATATTCAATATGAGGTGTTGTGCTTTATCAAATGGCCATACCGTATAACCGGTACCCTGGTTCACAAATTCAAAATACTCTTCTCCATCTATAAAAGACTTTATAGAATAGGGTGTCCAATCGATTCTGTAAATATGAAATGCATCCATGGCATCAGGCACCATTTTAAATGCAGACTTCTGTGTGTTGCGGGTATGATTAAACGCAGTTGTATGAACACTGCTATGAACTTTGGTAGGATCGTATCCAACATGCTCCATAATATCTATTTCTCCGGAGGCTGGCCATGCACCATACATCCAATCAGTTGAAAGCATCCATATTGCAGGCCATGTACCACGACCCTTTGGCAGTTTTGCCCTCACTTCAATTCTGCCGTATAGGAAATCACCTTTCCCTTTGGTAACTATTCTAGCAGAAGTGTATTCTCTTCCAGAGTTATTTTCTCTTTTGGCTTCTATTACCAGATTGCCATTTTCCTGGCGTGCGTTACCATTGTTGGTATAATACTGAAGTTCGTTGTTACCCCATCCCGAACCACCTACATCATAACTCCATTTAGTAGCATCGGGTAATCCCGTTCCATTAAAATTATCTTCCCAGGTCGGAGTGCCCTCAAAGGTCCAATTCTTATCTATAGGCTTTTCTATCGGAGTAAAAGCAGGAACAACTGTCTTTTCTGTGCAGGCAAAAAATGCCGCACATAACAATGATATGACTGAGTACATTTTAAATTTGTTTTGCATGATAAATTTTTTTACTGTGGAATAAACTTGAATTGAAATACAACGCCAGAGCCATTACCGGCTCTTAATAACATTTTTGTTGGCGATATCTCAATGATGCGATAAACATTTTCCGCCGGCACATCAGTAGTTCCAATAAATATAATGGGCGGTGCCTGGGGTAATCGTATGGTAGCAATACCTGCTACTCCACCCGTGGTAGCACTAAAGGTGAATCCAATGTTGTTGTAGGATCTGTCTGCACCGCAGTTATAATTGGGTGCGATATTACCACCATTAAAAGTGGCGCCATTTGCATTGTAATTAATTTTATCTGCAGAAGTAAAAGTGTACACATCATCTGTTTGGCAGCCTGCATCTAGTGGACCTCCCTGGAAGTATTCTGAAGGATTAGCTTCTGTGCCAACAACAATCGGGTTGGCCCCCGGTGCAGGATCAAGTTTCCAACTTTTACTGCTACCGCCATTTAATATTGCTTTTATATCTGCCAAGGTTAATACGGTCACTTTTTTCATTTTTATCTCCAGTCTTTGTCCCCCTGTTCCAGCGATCCTTCCTCTTAAGATCATATCGCTGGCAGTAAAAGAAACCACCTCGTACTTGTTGTTTTCAACAACATCGGTAGTTCCGATAAAAGGAGACCCTGTGGCAATTTTATTTAAAATTATAGCAGGTAATTGACCTGGTCTGCTTAGTACCCTAAAACCGGTAGCATTGGCTTTTGGACTCTGGCAACTAAAGCCTGCCTGGGCATCAAAAGTTTGACCGTTGGCATCATATTCAAACTTGCCATCTTTATAAAATTTATACAAATCATCCTTTTGGCAATTGGCGGCAGGGCCTGCAAAAAATAATTGTGTTCCATCTTCCGATAAAACTTTGATGGCATCGGCGTCTGCACTCCACGTCCATACCAGGTTTCCGCATGCTGTCAGCTTGTTGAAAAAATCATTTTGGCAAGCATCAATCACAAAAATTCTTTTAGAAATAGTATTGTTTCCGTTGGTGCCAACAGAAATTAATTTTACAATATACTCGCCCCCGAGAGCGTAAGCATGCACGGGATCCTTCTGAGAAGACACAGGCGTATTGTCTCCAAAATCCCATTGATATTGTGTTGCTTCTTCGCTTGCATTGGTAAAAGATACTACAGAAGCAAAAGGCAACGTATCCTGCAACGGTAAAACTTTAAAGGAAAAATCTGCAACAGAAGCAGAGCCCACCAGGCCCAGGTTATCTTTGGTGCACTGCACCAACAGCGCTCCTAAGGTGATTATTAATAAGGATGATATAACTATTTTTTTCATACTAATATTTTAAAGAGTTTTTAATAACCTTCGTTTTGAGTGAGGTTGGGATTTTTATCTCTTTCGCCCTGTGGAATGGGCATGAACCTATGTTTTTGCTGAACGTTGGTTTTTCCTGCCGCCTTTAGAACGTTTACGAAATAATTGGGATCGGGATGGCGCAACAAGTCGTACCAACGATGCATTTCAAACGCAAACTCAAGCCTGCGTTCTTTATAAATAGCTTCCAGGTATTGTGCTTCCGAAAGTCCGTTGGCCAGTGGTACTAACCCAGCTCTTGCTCTTACCAGGTCGGCACTTGGTTTACCAAGGGCTCCGCCTGCAGCCTCTGCATAAATCAGGAGTACCTCAGCGTAACGCATGATAGGCACATTCAACGCACAGGTCCATCCCCCATTATCTCCCAGTGTGTTGGCAATGGGCACAAAATATTTTCTGATGTTCAAACCAAGGGGAGATCCTGTGAGCTGGGCCGGCTGTGTATAGCTATCATAAGTGTCGCCTGGAACCCACATAGAAGAAGGTCTTCTTTTATCAATAATGGTGCTGTATGCAGCGCCTGTTTTTTGGTAACTGTCTGCAAAATCTTTGGTAGGCACGTTCCAACCATACCCTGCAGACTGAACTATATTTTGAGACCTTGGCGCAAAGAAGGTATTCAATTTTTGCCCTGCACCAAAATCGCTCCACTGGCCGCCACCACTTCTATACTGCACTTCAAACATTGATTCTAAACCATTCTCATTTTGAAGTTTAAAATTGTCTCCATAATCTGTATACAGGTTATAGCCATAAAGAGCTTTATTGTCAATTACTTCTTTGGCTTTAGCGGCTGCATTGGTTTTATCAGCAAGGGTTAAATACACTGCGGCCAATAAACCTTTTGCAGTACCAGCTGTGGCCCTTCCTTTGTTGGCAGCCGTGGTGGTATTGGGTAATAAAGTCTCTGCCATTTTAAGATCCTTTATAATGGTATCATACACCTGCTTTTTGGGAGAACGGCTGATAGTAGCAGCCTGCTCGGCAGTAATAACATTGGTGTATAGAGGAACGTCGCCAAAAATTCTTACCAGATGGTAATAGTACAGTGCCCTTAAATAATGTCCTTCGCCGATACTTCTTTTTCTAACATCAGCATTCATCACAGGCACCAGGGGTACTCTTTCAATTACCAGGTTAGTTCTTAAAATGCCAAAATAACTTTGTGCCCACAACGTACTTAAGATAGGATTAAAGGAAGTAACGTTGAAGTTATCCAGCTCGGCAGTTTCCAATCCATCTCCACCACCGCCGCCGCCAAGGTCGGTATCATCGCTCATGATATCGCCAAGATGCCAGGCAGCACCATTGTAAATGGCAGATAAGGGCGTATATGCTGCATTTACACCGTTGATGGCTTCCACTTCATTTTTGTAATAATTATCAACCGTAATTAACGGTATGGTAGGATCTATATTGAGCAGCTCCTTCTTACATTGGGTAAATGTGAAGGCTACTATAACCAGAAACAATAAACGTTTTAAAAATATCTTTTTCATAACTGAATAGTTTTTTAATTAAAAATCGACAGTGATACCTGCTAGAAAGGTCCTGGCTTGTGGGTAAAAGCCATAATCAACACCACCGCCAACTTCAGGGTCGAATCCAGAATAATTTGTGATTGTTACCAGGTTTTGTGAACTCACATATAGCTGTGTTCTTTTTAGTTTTAAGTAATCGGCCCAACGGGTAGGGATTGTGTAGGCCAGCCGTAGATTTTTTATTCTTAAATAGGAAGCATCCTCTACGAACCTGTCTGATACCCGATTGTTTCCGTTAGGATCATTCAATGCAAGTCTCGGCATTGTATTGCTGGTGCCGGGCGCAGTCCATCTGCCAATAACATCGTTAGAATAGTTACCATTACTTACGCCGCCTTCTGTATACCAGCGGGTAAAATTCAATACTTTATTTCCGCTTGAGCCCTGGATAAAAACAGTTAATTCGAAATTTTTATAGCTGGCTGTATTGGTTAGGCCATAGGTAAATGTGGGGTTGGAGTTGCCTATGTTGGTGCGATCCTGGTCGTTTATCACGCCATCACCATTGATATCTTTAAATTTAATATCGCCGGGTGCGGTGCTGGTTGTTGGATCATTTCCGGCGGTTTGAACGGCATGGTTAGCAATCTCTTTTCTTGATTGAAAAATACCTTCTGTTACGAAACCATAAAAGAAATTGGCAGGATAGCCCTGTTCCACTCTCAAACTACCACCAGAAATCCTGGTGAAGCCGCCATTTAAGGGACTGGATAAACCCAATGATATGATTTCATTTCTATAAGCCGAAACTACCGCACTAGCATTCCAGTTAAAAGACCTGGACGACGCAATGCGGCCGTTTAAACTTAGATCGATACCGCTGTTTTGTAAGGTTCCTGTATTAAAAGGTACAGACTCAAATGTACCAGACACGAATGGAGGAGCTACATCAAGAATCAGGTCTTTGGAGCGGCGCTGGTAAACGTCCAAAGAAAATCCAAGCCTGTTTTTAAACATACTTCCATCTAAGCCAATGTTTAATTGTTCGTTCTTTTCCCATTTAATATCGGGGTTAAAAGTACGACTAGGTGCAGCACCATTTACTATACCCCCCGAACCGGAAGAGTTGCCAAATGTGTATTGAAAACTTTGGTTGATGGCCTGTATAAAAGAGTAAGCCCTTGCATTGGGATTTCCTACGTAGCCAAAGCTTGCCCTTATTTTCAGTTCATCGAGCCAGCTTGTGTTTTGAAGAAATTTTTCCTGTGTTAAACGCCATGATGCAGATATTGCGGGAAACACTGCAAATTTATTTTTTGGAGCAAAATTAGAACTACCGTCTCTTCTGATTGATAAACCAACACTCCCCCTGCTATCAAAATCATAGTTAATTCTTCCTATATAAGATATGTAACGGGTTCCAATTCCATCTTCTGCGCCATTATAAATCTGCGACACATCTGTAGGGGTAAATACCTGGTTGTTTAAAGCCGGAATAAGTTGGGTAAACTGTCCGCCCCTACCTGCAAACACATAGGAATATCTACTTTCCTGAAAAGTGTAACCAGCCACTGCATTGACCTTATGTTTTTCGCTAAATGTTTTGTCGTAGGTAAGGGTATACTCCGCCAGGTAATCTGGATTTAAACCTTTCTGCACAAAATAACCCGTTAAATTAATTGGCCTGCCGCCAGATGATGGTGTAGCCGGGCTAAAATTATTAATTTCCTGGTAGGTAAAATCCCCACCAAACATCGCTTTAAACCTGAGTTCTTTCAGAAGGTTTATTTCTGTAAATATGTTTCCGTTGATACGGTATTTTACATTTTTATTCCTGGGTACTTCTAATTGATAAATAGGGTTGGGTTCGTCGTACCCATCTGTACTACCCACACCGCCGGCGTAAGTACCATCATCGTTGCGGGGTTTTACTGTTGGCGGTGCTGTTAAAGCTAAAATGATCACGCTGTTGAACGCAGTATAAGTATCAGTACCATATTCAATGAATTTATTTAATGCTACCGAGTTACCGAATTTAATCCTGCTGTTTACTTTCACGTCTCCGTTAAAACGCAGGTTAAAACGTTCAAAATCGGTTTTGTAAACAATACCATCTTGCTTAAAATAACCTGCAGAAAACGCATATTGTGCTTTATCTGAACCTCCGCTTGCACTTAAATTTACACTTTGGATGGCTGCTCTTCTAAATATTTGATCCAACCAATCTGTACCCTTACCGTATTGCGCTTCTACCGCATCAAAGTCTGACAGCTTGCTTAGTGGCTGTAAGCCACTGGCAATCCTGGCTTCCGTATTGGCAATGGCATATTCCCTTGCATTGAGCATTTTTGGCAGTTGCCATGCTTGCTGGATACCTCTATAAACGTCCAGACTTAAATTGGTTTTGCCTGCCTTTCCTCTTTTGGTCGTAATAATAATTACACCATTAGAAGCTCTTACCCCATAAATGGCCAGGGCGCCGGCATCTTTTAATACGTCTATAGATTCTATATCACCCGTACCAAATGAATTTAAAATATTATCGGCCGACTGATCGGGTAAGGGATACCCATCAACCACAATCAGCGGGTTATTGGTCCCGGTAAGGGAAGAAATACCCCTTATCCTAATGCCCGTTCCGCCCGTTCCGCCTGGGGCACCACTCCCCTGAACGATGGTAACACCAGATACTTTGCCCTGGATAGCCTGGGCTGCATCTGCAGTGGGCGTAGAAGTAATGTCTTTTGCGGACACTGAAGAGATAGCGGTAGAAAGGTCTTTACGCTTTCTTGTACCATAGCCTACCACCACCACTTCATCCATATTTTTGCCTGCACCGTCCATGCTGATAGTAATAACTTCGGGTTTTGTAACTACAAACCGGACTGCATCCATGCCAGTGTAGGTAAACACCAGGGTAGAACCCTTGGGAGAGGATATGGAAAATTTTCCGTTAGCATCTGTGACAGTGGAAGTGGTGGCACCACTAACAGCTATAGTAACCCCCACCAGGCCGTCGCCGGTTGTCTTGCTGTTTACGGTACCGGAAACTTCGATATTTTGTGCCATTGTCTGGTGGAGAATACTTCCCAGAAAAATGCTCATGCACAGCAGGGTGAATTTTAATTTCATAAGCAATCGTTTTAATTATGAAGAAGGCAAGTTTTAGTGCCTAAAAGTAAGTTTAACTACTACACATTCAATAGAAAAAGCCACATCATTACTACATCAAAAAATATAAAATCTTGATTTTCAATACAGTTAATCTACATCAAAACTACATCACTCAAGTTTTTAATACTTTCTCATATATTTGAGGATAGGATATGAGACTACTGCTTGTTATTATTTTTTTGCCGCTGCAGGTGCTTTGCCAAAATACCATCGGCTTGCCAGACGTTTTCAACTATAGCAGGCAAACTTATGGCGCCGGCTTGCAGAACTGGGACATTAAAGAGGCCAAAAATGGCATACTCTATTTTGCCAACAACGAAGGACTCACCTCTTTTGATGGCAAAAACTGGAATGTTTATGCGCTGCCTAATAAAACCATCGTTCGATCTGTAGAGATAGGCCCCGATAACCGAATCTATGTTGGCGGCCAGGATGAATTAGGGTATTTTTCTCCTACCGCAAATGGTCAGTTACAATATCACTCACTAGTGGGCTTACTAAAAGCCCAGGACAAATCTTTTGGCGACGTTTGGGACATTGTAAATTTTTCAAATGCTCTTTACTTCCGCTCCACCAACAAGATTTTCAAACTAGAGAAGGGGCAAATCCAGGCTTTTTATCCAGATTCTGAATGGACCTACCTTGGCACTTGCAATGGAAAGCTGTATGCACAAGACAACAAAGCTGGTTTAAAAAGGTTTGAAGAATTTGGTTTTACAGTGATTAAGAGCAATGAAATGCCCGCAGGAGACCCCGTAACTGCTATACTGGCGCTAAATGCAGATAGTGCTATGGTAACCAGTTTAAAAAACGGCCTCTTTATACTTCATAAAACTGGTGTAACGTTGCTTGGCAATGCCAACAATGCACTTTTTAAAAGTGAACGCATTTATGCTGCCACTGGCATCAACAGCAACCAAATTGCTTTGGCTACGAGTAACAGTGGCACCTACATCATTGATTACAAAGGGAACCTGGTACAAAGTTTTTCTACGAAAGAAGGTTTACAAAACAACAATGTGCTCAGCATTTTCGTGGATAAAAAAAGTAATCTGTGGCTTGGGCTTAATAACGGGATAGACATGGTGGCCTACAATAGTGCTATTAAGCAGATTAGCCCGGCCCAACAGGACGGGTCTGGATACACTTCTATTATTAGCAACCAGCAATTATACATAGGAACGTCCAATGGACTTTTCAGCGTTCCTCTTCAAAACCTGCCAGATCTTAGCTTTAGCAAAGGGGAGTTCAAACCTGTAAGCAATACTAAGGGACAGAACTGGGCACTGGCGGAGATCAATAATCAATTGCTCCTGGGGCACCATGAGGGAGCATTTGTGATTAAAGATAACAAGGCTGTTCCCATTTCTGCTGAGCCAGGATTTTGGAATTTTGTGGCACTTGGCAGTAATGCTTCCGCCGGTATGCTGGCAGGCAACTACAAAGCACTTAGCTTTTTTAAATTCCTGAATGGACAATTTGTTTTTGACAGAGAGTTGAAAGATTTTGAAGAATCTTGCCGCTTTGTGGCCATAGACAATCAAAACAATATTTGGGTTTCACATCCCTATCATGGCGTCTTCAAAATATCACCCAAATTTGATGGCAAGTATATACAGGTAAGCTATACAGTTAAACAAGGCCTCCCTTCTACTTTGAATAACCATGTTTATAAAGTTAAAAACGATCTGCTAATGGGCACCGAGAAGGGTGTTTATATCTATGACGCTTCTAAAGATATTTTTATCCCATCTGAATACTATAAAAAACTGCTGGGCACACAGAGCATTCGCTATTTAAAAGAAGACAGGGCTGGCAATATTTGGTTCATACACGAAAAGAGTCTTGGCGTGATAGACGTAACCGGTAAACAAGCTGTTGTTGTTTACTTGCCTGAATTAAATACTAAAATGTTAAGCGGTTTTGAATTTATCAATCCCTTAGATGCCCAAAACATTTTTCTAGCCGGAGAGAGAGGTTTCTTTCACATCAACTACGAGAAATATAAACAGACACGCTCCAGGCTGCCGATACAAATAAGGATGGTTAAGATATCGGGGGAAAAAGACAGTGTCTTATTTGGTGGATATTTTAAGGAAGTAAACGATCACCAGGTACAGAACGGAAAAGCTATCCCACAGCTAAGCCACGATTGGAAAACAATTCACATCGAATTTTCGTCCGTACTCTTCGGGTCCCAGTCTAACCTAAGTTACAGATACCGCCTTAAGGGCTTTGATGACAACTGGAGCGAATGGACAAAAAGAACAGAGAGAGAATACACCAATCTACCATCGGGGGAATATATTTTTGAAGTAGAAGCCAGGAATAGCCCTGGCAATGAATCGGAAATTGCCCTTTATACCTTCAATATTTTACCACCCTGGTACCAAACATACTGGGCGGTGCTCCTATACTTAATTATAGCAAGTCTGCTATTGTACTTGCTATACAAGTGGCTAAAAAGAAAATTTAAGCTGCAGCGTTTGCGATTTGAAGAAAAGCAGCAACAGTTACTATACATTCATGAACTAGAGAGAAACAAGGTTGAAACAGAGTTAATGGCACTAGGGAATGAAAAACTGGAAGCTGAAATTAATTTTAAAAATTCTGAACTCGCCTCCTCTGCCATGCACCTGGTAAAAAAGGGAGAATTGATTGCTAAAATTAAAGGGCAAATTACCCAGGTTATCAAGGGGCTAGACAATCCACAAGCAGCACTGGAATTAAAGAAGATGATAAAGACTTTGGGTGAGGATGACAATATGGACAAGGAATGGGAGAATTTTTCGAAACATTTTGACAAAGTGCAAAGCGATTTTTTAGTGGAACTAAAAGGAAAGCATCCCACTATTACTGGCAACGAATTGAAACTCTCTGCTTACCTGCGTATGAACTTATCAACCAAAGAAATTGCTCAATTGATGAATATCTCTGTGCGGGGTGTTGAGATCAGCCGCTACCGCCTTAGGAAAAAATTACAGATAGGTTCGGAAATAAGTCTGTTTGATTACCTCATTAAAATGCAAGCCAAAAACTAACAGCTAAGCTGTGGATTGTAAAAGCGCCAGGCAGTTTTGTAAACTTCGCTTCCATGGCAAAACATTTACCTTAAACTCTTCCTTAATTTTTGTGGTATCCAACGCAGAATAACGGGGCCTTGCTGCGGGTGTGGGATAGGCAATTGTTTCAATAGCATTCACCTGGCAATTGCTGCCACTTAATTCTTTGATGGCCCCTGCAAACTCGTGCCAGCTTATAACGCCTTGGTTGCAGTAATGATAAATACCGGGCCTGTAATTATCGGCTGTAATTATATGCATGACCGCTACTGCAAGATCCCTGGCATAAGTTGGGCAACCGTACTGATCTGCTACTACCCCGATGCTTTCTTTTTCCCGCATGAGTCGTAGCATGGTCTTTACAAAGTTTTTATCAAAACTGCTGTATACCCAGGAAGTGCGAATGATAATGGCTTGGTTATTATTATCAAGAGCGGCCTGCTCTCCCATCAATTTTGTTTGCCCATAAAAGTTAACCGGATCTGTAGCATCTGTTTCTTTGTAAGGTTGATTAGCACCGCCATTAAAAACATAATCGGTAGAAAAATGAATGAATAAAGCACCCTGAGATTTGCAGATGGCCGCAAGACTACCGACGGCCGTTGCGTTGATGGCAATGGCTTGCTGCTGCTCTGCTTCAGCTTTATCTACTGCTGTGTAAGCTGCGCAGTTAATGCAACAGTCGATAGCATGCATGGAAAAATAACTTGCTACACTTGCTT
This sequence comes from Chitinophagales bacterium, assembly GCA_038257335.1. Classification (GTDB taxonomy): domain Bacteria; phylum Bacteroidota; class Bacteroidia; order Chitinophagales; family Chitinophagaceae; genus Ferruginibacter. Next base: position 10,935 of record JBBSJJ010000048.1, read on the forward strand.
CGTCTTCAATAGATAGGTCCTGCCTGCTGGCGAATAAAAAATTATAGCTGGCAAAGGTATCTTTCAAAGCATTGAACTCACTGCCGAGTTGCCCGTTGGCACCTGTAACCAATATGTTTTTTATCGCCCTCATTGAGAAATACTAAACTGTGAAAGTAAAATTATTGTTGCAGTTTTCCAGTGTAGGATGCACCATGTCTTTGTCTGAAATGATTTGCTTGTCTGCAGGAATTTGCCAATCTATTTCTAAAGCATGATCGTTGTAAAGGATACCGCCTTCGGCAGATTTGTTGTAAAAAGTATCGCACTTATAAAATACTTCTGCCGTAGGAGAGAGCACAGAATAACCATGAGCGAACCCTTTGGGCACCAGCAGTTGCAGTTTATTTCCGGCTGATAACTCCAGCGAGTAACTTTTACCAAATGTGGGCGAACCTTTCCGTATATCCACCACTACATCTAAGATGGCACCGCTGAGTACTCGGATAAATTTTGTTTGGGCATGCGGGTCGAGTTGATAATGAAGACCCCTGATTACTCCATAAGAAGACTGTGCCTGGTTATCCTGCACAAATTCAATATGTACCCCACCGGCTTTGCAAATACTCTCATTGTAACTCTCAAAAAAGTAACCACGATTATCTTCAAAAACTACTGGCTCAAAAATAAGCAGACCGGAAAATCCTGTTTCTATAAAGGGCATAAAAGTAAAAAATGAAGGGTTAGTTAATGCTGAATAAACTGATAATTGAATAATGGATAAAGGAAGATTTGGCCATCATGCGTTTAAGTTTATAATGATTATCAGTTACTATAAAGATGTTTAAAAAATTCAATTGTCTCTGACAGTCCCTCTTTGAAATTTTTAGTTGGTTGATAATCTAATAATTTTTTGGCAAGGGAAATATCTGCAAGGGAGTTGCGAATGTCGCCTGCTCTTGCCTCCCGGTATGTGGCGTCCCAACTGCTGCCCAACTGTTGCTGGCATGCATTGAACAAATCATTCACCGAAAAATTTTCTCCGACGGCTACGTTGTACACTTTTTTGAGTGCTTCTTTGTTATCGGTGAGCATTCCTTTGATATTTATCTGTACAGCATTGTCTACAAATGTGAAGTCACGGGTCTGTTCTCCATCGCCATTGATGTATACAGGTGTTTGCTTTAAAATACCTTTTACAAACAAGGGTATTACGGCGGCATACGCACCATCCGGGTCTTGCCTTGGCCCAAAAATATTAAAGTATCTGAAGCCGATTACATTCAATCCGTAAACATCTGCAAAGATTTGCGCATACAATTCATTTGTTTTTTTGGTAGCCGCGTAGGGAGATAAACAATTGCCCACTCTATCTTCCTGCTTAGGCAACGTAGGCTCATCGCCATAAACCGAGGAAGAAGATGCGTACACAAATTGTTGCACCTTGTTGTCTGCAGCGGCTTTGAGCATGTTTACAAATCCACCTACATTCACTTCATTAAAATAAACCGGCTCTTTGATGCTCCGGGGCACGGAACCAAGGGCTGCCTGGTGGCTTACAAAATGAATACCGTCGCAGGCCTGCTGGCAAGTGGTCTCGTTTCTTATATCGCCCTCAATAAATTCAAAAGCCGGGTAGGCCCGCAGCACATCCAGGTTTGTTTGGAAGCCGTTGGCTAAGTTGTCCAGCACCCGCACGGTGGCTGCACCATGTTTCAAAAGATAAGCTGCTATGTGGCTGCCAATAAACCCGGCACCGCCTGTTACAAGAAAGTTGTTGTTGGAAATGTCTTTGCTGTGAAAGGTCATAAATATTGCTGAAAAATTTGTTGTTTCAAGTTCGTGCTCTCGCTTTACCCGTATATTTCTAATAGGCCATCTGGTACGTCTACAAATACTTTTTTATTCTCCTGATCCATTTTGATAAGATTGTTTTCATGCACGGGTATCAATGCTTCGTTTCCGTTGTACAAAATAGCACAAAGTATCTGGTGGGGTTGTTCTATCACTTCAATTATTTCTCCCAGGTTTGTTTCGCCATCTATAAGGTCGTAACCTAGCATAGAGATCGGCGATGTTTTAGCGGCAAACTTTTCAAAGTCGGCCGCGGCCATCCAAACTTCCTTAGGAGTAAATTTCCTTGCAGCTTCTTTGTTATCTATACCCTCTACTTTTACAAAACATTCTGTGTTATTTTTTGCAGAAGCAGCCTCAATGAAATAAGGCATGAAACTGTCTTTGGATGTTTCTAAAAACAACGCTTCCAGGCCAGGCAGTGCTGTTTTGATACCGAGGCTGTGCGCCAATATCAACTCGCCCGTGAGGCCATGACTAGCTGCAAATTTCCCTATTTTAAAATACTGACTCATATTAAAACTGCTTGCAACCTTTTCAATTTTTTAGATTGATTGCATAGCTGAACAAAGGTATACCGTATAAGTGTGCGACGCAAGGATGATCCCGAAGTTTCGGGATAAAATACAAATGCCGGGCTCAAAAAAAATATAGACAATGAATCCCGCAGAAATTATAACATCGTTTGCTTCAGCGAAATCCATAAAATCCGGACAAATCAGCGATAAAAAAAAGTCCCACTAAAAAAGCAGGACTAAGAATTTTGAGGCAGATGTAATTTATTCTTCTGTCTTTGGTTCTTCTGAAGTTACCGGGGCTTCTTCAGCAACGGAAGTTTCTTCAATTTTTTCTTCAACTTTACGTACTACCGGTACATTGCGTTTCTCTATGCGACCTTTTTTGTGCGCACCCTGACGGCGGGAAACATGTGCTTCGTGCTCAGAACTCCATGCGGTGAATTTCTCCATTGCAGTTGCTTCGTCAAATAAGCCTAAGCCTACACCACGAAGTAAATGCTTAAGGAACAACACTCCTTTGAAAGAAAGAATACGGCGTACAGTATCGGTGGGTTGAGCACCTTTCTGTAACCAATCCAATGCTTTCTGACGGTCGATCTGGATAGTAGCCGGAACGGTCAGGGGATTGTAAGAACCTAGTTTCTGAATAAATTTTCCATCACGGGGACTGCGGGCATCCGCAATAACGATGAAGTAGAATGGCCTCTTCTTGGAGCCATGTCGTTGTAATCTCATTTTAACAGCCATAAAAAATAGAAATTTTCTTGGTTGTGAATAAATAGGGTTTCTAATCTCCTTAAAAAAGGAGGACGAAGATAAGAACCTGATTGGGATTATCCAAATAAATAGAACGTCTTTAAAATTTAATAACAAACACTGGCACCTGTGTTATAAAACCAGGGCAAGTGGCTGCTAAATATCCCCAAGAGGCTTTACCTCACTACCTTCTCGGCATACCCGGCATTTTACCCATGGGCATTTTATTCATCATCTTCATCATGCCCTTCATTTGCTCAAATTGCTTTAAAAAAGCGTTTACTTCTGCAATGTCTTTTCCAGCTCCTTTGGCTATCCGGGTTTTGCGGCTGGGGCTTATGATGTCAGGGTTTCTCCTTTCCAGCAGGGTCATGCTGTTTATCATGGCTTCAATACCTGTGAAAGAATCATCGTTTATATCAATATCTTTTATCTGTTTGCCCACGCCCGGTATCATTCCCATCAGGTCTTTTAGGTTTCCCATTTTTTTGATCTGCTGCAACTGGGTCTTAAAGTCTTCAAAGTCGAATTGGTTCTTGCGGATCTTTTTTTCTAATTTCCTTGCCTGCTCTTCGTCAAACTGCTCCTGGGCTTTTTCTACCAGGCTCACAATATCACCCATCCCTAATATCCGTTGGGCCATCCTTTCGGGGTAGAAAACATCCAGCGTATCCATTTTCTCTCCGCTGCTGCTGAACTTAATAGGTTTGTTTACGGTGTATTTAATAGAAAGGGCTGCACCACCACGGGTATCGCCATCTAGTTTGGTGAGTACAACACCGCTAAAATCCAGGCGCTCATTAAAGGCTGCGGCTGTGTTCACTGCATCCTGGCCGGTCATACTATCTACCACAAACAAGATTTCCTGTGGCTGTACAGCAGCTTTGATATTGGCTACCTCAGTCATCATTACCTCATCTACTGCCAGCCGGCCGGCAGTATCTATGATGATCACATTTTTATTTTTAGACCGGGCTTCATTGATGGCATTTTGCACAATGGAAACTGCATCTTTATTTTCTCTTTCGCTGTAAACGTCGATGCCTATTTGCCCGCCCAGCACTTCTAACTGGTCTATGGCCGCAGGCCTGTAAATATCTGCCGCAACCAATAAAGGTGATTTGCCTTTTTTGGTTTTTAGATAATTGGCCAGCTTGCCGCTAAAAGTGGTTTTACCACTACCCTGCAGGCCCGCAATAAGAATAATAGCGGGGTTACCGGTAGTATTAAACTCACTTTCCGTACCCCCCATCAGCTCCGTCAGTTCGTCCTGAACGATCTTAACCATTTGCTGGCCGGGGTTTACAGACAGCAGTACTTTGGAACCTAAAGCCGTATCCCGCACCTTGTCTGTAAATTCTTTGGCAATTTTATAGTTCACATCGGCATCTACCAGGGCACGACGTATTTCCTTAACGGTATTGGCAATATTGAGCTCGCTGATTCTCCCTTCGCCTTTGATATTTTTAAAGGCCGACTCTAATTTTTCACTTAATGAATTAAACATAATACCGCTGATTATTGTGATTGTTTTGATTTCGCTGAAACCATCTTAGGATAGTCTCCAACTATTTAGATTGCTTTTTTTAATATTATACCATTTTTGAATTCACAAATCTTTTTATTTCCAGGCTTGCCTTTCCGAAATTGAGCAGTAATCCTACTTCAAGTTTGAAGACTTTTAGGTAATTGATAATTTGATTGAATTCATATTTGTCTACTTCACGAATCGCTTTCAATTCCACCAAGACTTTATCTTCCACAAATAAATCTAATCTTCTACTGCCCACTTTATATTCATGATAGTAAACATCCTTTGAGATTTCACTCTCACATGTTAACGCCATATCTTTTAATTCAATCACTAAAGCTCTCTGGTAAATAACTTCAGGAAAACCAGGTCCTATTGCAGAATGAACCTTAAAAGCCGCCTGGATTATTTTTTCCGTTATGTTGGAATATTTAAGATCCTGTATATTTTTATCCATCTCCTTGAATTAATATATCAGCGAAATCCGCCAATCCTTCCAATCAGCGATCCTAGATAGTAAATGCCGTTTCCAATATTTCTGCCTGCTCCTTGGCATGCATTTTTGCATAACCCGTAGCAGTTGCCGCACTTGGCAACCTACTGATGATATGCAGGTTGATATTTTTAATATTCATTCGTAGAAAAGAAGCTGCGCCCATATTCAACGGTTCTTCCTGCACCCAATGCCAAATGGCCTTGCTGTACTTTTTATACAATTGATCTAATTGGTTTTGTGGCAACGGATACAATTGCTCCAGCCTCACAATGGCCACATCGCTGTGCTTTTCTTTTTGACGTTTTTCTTCCAGGTCAAAATAAATTTTACCTGAACATAGCAATACTTTTTTCACAGAAGTTGGATCTGTTACGGCACTATCGTCGTAAATTTCTTTGAAGCCACCAGAGGTAAACTCTTCTAGTTTACTACTGCTGCCCGGGTGACGCAAATTGGCTTTTGGTGTAAAAACTACCATTGGTTTTCTAAATGCCCAGGTTTGTTGCCTGCGCAATGCATGAAAGAAGTTGGCTGCTGTGGTAATGTTGGTCATTACCATATTTTGCTCCGCACATTGTTGCAGGAATCTTTCAATTCTTGCACTACTATGCTCCGGGCCCTGGCCTTCGTAGCCGTGAGGCAGTAAAAGTACCAGCCCGTTCATACGCTGCCATTTGGTTTCGGCAGAGCATAAATACTGATCAACAATAATTTGCGCACCATTTATAAAATCGCCAAACTGGGCTTCCCAAAGCACGAGGGCGTTGGGGTTGGCCATGGAATAACCATATTCAAAACCCAGTACAGCATACTCACTTAGCAATGAATTATATATTCTCAACCTGGTATTTTCATCTCCAAAACCACTGAGCCTGTTGTACTGCTTGTTAGTGTTTTCATCGTACAGAACAGCGTGCCTGCTGCTAAAAGTTCCCCGCTTCACATCTTGCCCACTCATGCGCACATTTTTTCCTTCTTTGATAAGACTTGCATAAGCCAGCAATTCACCTGTAGCCCAGTCTATTTTCGTGTCATCGGTAAAAGCCTTCGATTTGTCCTGCAACAGTTTCTCTACTTTGCGCAGGGGCTTAAAGTCTTCAGGCAAGGTCATCAACCCTTCAAATAATTCTTTGATGGTTGCTTCCGGCAAAGCTGTAACCGGCGAAGAATTAAAATCCTGCTCGGTTGCCCTGCGCAGGCTTCTCCACCACAGTTCGGGAGTTTGAAAACTATAGGGCAGCGGGTTTTGCTTCACGTCGTCCAGCCTTTCCTGGAGGTCTGAAAGAAATCTTTGTTCCATCTCCTTTGCCATTTGTTTGGCATCTGGTTCCCCGTTCTCTATCAGGTATTGTGTATATACTTCTCTTGGGTTTAAATGCTTGTCTATTAAAGAATATAATTGTGGTTGGGTAAATTTAGGTTCGTCGCCTTCGTTATGCCCATGCCTCCTGTAACACACCATATCAATAAAAATGTCGCTGTTAAACTCCTGGCGATACAAGGTGGCTATTTGTGCAGCCTTTACTACGGCTTCTGCATCATCGCCATTAACATGCAATACCGGCGCCTGCACCAGGCCGGCAACCGAGGTAGAATAATCGGCGCTCCTGGCATCGTCAAAGTCAGTTGTAAATCCTATTTGGTTATTGATTACATAATGAATGGTGCCGCCAGTATAATAACCTTTGAGGCCGCTCATTTGCAACAACTCGTACACCACTCCCTGTCCTGCAATGGAGGCGTCGCCATGTATAAGTATGGGCAAAATTTTATCGTATTCGCTCTTGTATAAAACGTCTGCCTTGCTGCGTGCAAATCCAATAACCACAGGGCCTACTGTTTCAAGGTGAGATGGATTGGGACATAATTTCAAGTATATTTTTTTACCATTAGAGGCCTCTACTTCACTACTAAAACCAAGATGATATTTTACATCGCCGCTACCCATGGTGGTATCAGGCACAGCCGTGCCTTCAAACTCGGTAAAAATCTGCTCATAAGTTTTACCCATAATGTTGGCCAATACATTTAACCTGCCCCTGTGTGCCATACCAATTACAACTTCCTGCACATCATTAGCAGAAGATGTATTTATAATGGCATCTAGAGCAGCAATGGTGGTTTCTCCTCCTTCCAGGCTGAACCTTTTTTGACCAACATATTTTGTGTGAAGAAATTTCTCAAACATTACCCCTTCATTCAACTTCTGCAGGATGCGCTTTTTTTGTTCCAATGGTAGTGGCCTGTGAAAATCGGACTCCATTGTTTTTGCCAGCCATTCTATTTTTTTAATATCATTCAGAGAGCTGTATTCTACACCAACATGCGCAGTGTAAGATTTTTGCAACAACGCAAGAATATTCTGCAGGCTCGTTTTACCTAAGTTTACAAATTTACCGGCTTCAAATTCTGTGGGAAGATCTGCATCGGCAAGGCCAAAAAAACTAAGTTCGAGGTTGGCATGCCTGTCTTTTCTTTCTCGAATAGGATTGGTATCGGCAATTAAATGCCCTTTTTTGCGATAAGCCTGAATGAGTTGGTATACGGCAAATTCCTTATCCAGAGCCCCTCCATCTATGGCACGAGTACCCGACTTAGGAGTAACAGCTGGTGCCTGTTGACCTGAGGATACAGCAAAATCGAAACCTTCAAAGAATTTTCGCATTTCTCCGTCAATGCTTTCAGGATCTTTTATATAGTCATTGTATAAATTTTCTATATAAGATGGATGGGCACTGGTGATGTATTGAAAATCCTTCATTCTATCTGTATATTTGATATGTAACGTAAATGAGGCTGCAAATATCGGTTTTTCTGTTTAAGAAAAACGATGTGAACCAATTATAACAAGCCGGTTCAAAGGGAGTAAAGAATCGCAGTTATCCATCCGTCAAAAAAAAAATGATTTATTGGCCGGTTTCTAAAAGTAGTTCCCTATCTTCGCAGCCCAAAAATTAGAAGAAATGGCAAATCATGCAGCAACAAAAAAAGATGTGCGTCAGAGTGCAAAACGCAATGAACGTAACCGTTATTATGGTAAAACTACCCGTAACGCCATCCGTGATATCAAGGCAATAAGTGAGCAACAAGCTGCTTCAGAAAAATTACCTGTGGTGGCTTCTATGATAGATAAGTTGGCAAAACGTGGTACGATTCACAAGAATAAAGCAGCAAATTTAAAAAGTAAGTTAGCTCGCAGAGTGAATGCACTTGCAAAAGTTGCTTAGATTTTTTACAACATATTTTGGCCCGTCAATTTAATATTGACGGGCCTTTTTGTTGATATTATGTTAATGTCGCTTAAGTAATTATCAAATACATTTGCAATCTTAAAAAAACTCAAGCATGAAAAAATTTTACTCTTTTGTACTTCTTACATTATTGTTTTCCATTTCGTCCTTTAGCCAGGGTTTGGAAACTTTCACTAATATGCCTGCAAGTAATGGCAGTTATTTAACCCGAAACTGGGTAGGAGATAATTCCATCAGCTGGAGTGCAACCGATGCAAGAACAGACCAGGTTATTACAACCCGTGCTCTGGGTATCAGAAACAGTACGCTCACTTCAGGAAGCATTGCAGGCGGAATTGGTAGCCTGAGTTTTAATTATAAATATCTTTTTACAGGTTCGGCTGCTTCCTTATCCGTTAAAGTAAACGGCAATACTGTTGCCACAATTAGTGTTCCGTCTACGCAAACAACTGCTATAGCGGCCACTGTTCCCAATATTAACGTTGCTGGAAATTTTACAATTGAAATACAACAGACCGTATCAGGTGCAAGAGTTGCTGTTGACGATATCGGTTGGACGGATTTTGCAGGCGGTCCTGATGTGACTCCACCCACCGTGTCGTCACTCACACCTGCCGACGGTGCCAGCAATGTGAGCACCAACACAAATTTACAAATCACTTTTAGCGAACCCGTTTTAAAAGGAGCAGGCAATATTGTTGTAAAACAAGTTTCTGATAATTCAACGGTTGAAACAATTGATGTAAACAATGCTGCGGTTTCCATTACGGGAAGCACGGCAACTGTTACCATCAATGCCCTTTCAAATGCAACCGATTATTACATTGAAATTGCTGGTGGTGCATTTACAGATGCTGCCCTAAATCAATTTGCCGGCATATCTGGTGCCACTACATGGAACTTTACCACTGCGGCTGTTCCCGCCGCAGGTATTGTTGGCAACAACTATACGTTTACAAATTGCGCAAGTACATTTACCTCCGATGGTTGGTTACAGTACAGCGTTACTGGTCCATCTCAATTTTGGGGTTGCACCACTGGGGGTAGAACAGATGCTAGTGCTGTTCAAATGAATGCCTTTGTGGCTTCAAATAATAACCCTTTAAATGAAGACTGGTTGATATCGCCGGCTTTTGACTTAACCAGTGTTACGCTGCCTGCCTTAAAATTCTATTCAAAAGGAGATTTTAACGGCAACTCTCTACAACTAAAGATTTCCTCTAATTATGTTTCAGGTACTGATCCCAACACTGCAACATGGATAAATTTAAACGGCAATTTTCCTGCTAACGTAGCAGGTACCGGCACCTGGACTTTATCTAACAATATTGATCTGTCGGCTTATAACACCGCAAATGTTCGCTTAGCCTGGGTTTATAGCAATCCCACAACTGCAGCATCTTCCAGGTGGTCAATTGATGATGTAAGTATAATCTCAAATGCCCCATGCCCTGAACCAGCAGCACAGCCAACAAACTTAAATTTGAGTGCTACCGCAAGTACCGTTAGCGGAACTTTTACTCCCGTTGCTGCACCTACAACAATTCAAAATTATTTAGTGGTTAGAAGCCTTAGCAGTTCCCTTACACAATTCCCTTTAGATGGTACTGTGTATACAAATGGGCAAGTAATTGGTGGTGGAAATGGAACAGTAATAGCCACTTCTAACAACGGTTCTTTTACTGACAATACAGTTGCCTCTGCCACGCAATATTATTATTTTGTTTTTTCAATGGAAGATCAAGGCTGTGTTGGGGGCCCAAATTATAACATTACAAACCCACTTACTTTAGGTGTCCTTACGGCAACTCCCCCGCCTTGCGTTTCACCATCTGCGCCAACAACTCCATTTACACTTACCCCCGCCAACACGAGCATAACAGGCTCTTTTACCGGAAGCGGGGCAAATAGATATTTAGTAATTAGAAGTACGGTGATGCCTCCCTTGGGAGCTTCCCCTGTAGATGGTACAGTGTACTCTGCCGGACAAACAATTGGAAATGGCACAGTAGTAATTTATACAGCTTCAACCACATTTACGGCCAGTGGTCTTACAGTTGCGACTCCTTATTATTTTTACGTTTTTGCGGCCAACGATGTTTGTATTGGTGAGCCATTTTACAGCACAAGCTCGCTCAACGGAGCAGCCACCACCACAAACAATACAACCGGAATCCCTCCGGGTTATTACGATGCCGCAAATGGTTTATCATGCGCTCCTCTAAAAACAGCTTTGAGTGGCATTATTACAACAGGCCACACTCAAAATAATTATGGAAGTCTTGATGATGTTCAATTCTTAACCACTGATGATCGCCTTAACGATGCTGGTACCGCTACGATTGTTTATGATATGTACTCTGACAATCCTTTTGGCATCGACCCTTATACTTACACGTTTAGTCAGTTTAATATTGGAAGTGGCTCAGATGGGGAAGGTAATGGTTGGAACAAGGAGCATAGTTTTCCAAACAGCTGGTTTTCTGCTACTAGCAGCACAAGCAATTTTCCTGGTGCGGATTTGCATCATATTTTTCCTACAGATATGGACGTAAATAGCCTTAGGTCAAATTTTCCATATGGAAAGGTGGCTACAGCTTCTACCACTACATTAAATGGCAGTAAGCTAGGTACGTCTGCCATAAGTTTTGCAGGTTACAGTGGGCCTGTGTTCGAGCCTATAGATGCCTACAAAGGCGATTTTGCACGGGCAACGCTATACATGGTTACCAGGTACCAGTCAGAACAACCAGGCTGGGAAAACTTGCAGGCAACTGGCGATGTAGTAATGGACGGAACCACCTGGCCTTCTGTAGAAATTGATTATTTAAGAATGCTTATCCAATGGCACAATGCAGACCCGGTAAGCGCCAAAGAAATTGAGAGGAATAATGAAGTTTATGGATATCAAATCAACCGAAATCCATTTATAGATCATCCGGAATATGTAGATCTGATTTGGTCTACTGGTTGTGGATTGGCTTTACCTATCACAATTACAAGTTTCGATGCGCAACTCTCCTCTGCAAAAGTAAATCTAAGATGGACGGCTGAAAACCCGCAGGGCTTTAGTCATTTCGTCATTGAGCGGAGTACAGATGGGCTAAATTTTGCGCCCATCGGGCAGGTAAATACATTAAATCCTGCATCTTTTACGTTTACTGACAACAACCTGCCCCTAGCCTCCAATGTTTATTACAGGCTAAAGTTGGTAGATATCGATGGTGCGTTTAGATATAGTGCCATTGTGAACGTAAAACTAAATGCGGAAGCAAAGTCCATCATTTATCCAAACCCTGTTTCTGAGAAATTACAATTGAATTTCTCAGAGCCGCTGTTTGGCAACAGCACCCTCCAAATTATAAATTCAAATGGATCAGTGGTACTCACGCAGTTCATCAACGCTGGTAATAACAGGTATAGTACGAATGTTTCCAATCTCCCTGCTGGAAAATATTTCGTTAGGGTTTCAAACAAAAGGCAGTTTATTAAAACGGCTTTTGTAATCAGAAGATAATTTTCACTGCTCAGGAAAAGTGTAATCCTACAAACCGTGCGAAAGTTCGCACGGTTTTTTTGTGTAACAAAATCTACTTACCCAGGTCGGTAATGTTATGAATTAGATTACGGATATATTTGTCATACAAAAAAAACATTCAAGTGAAACGACTTTTCTTCGTGCTGCTACTATTTTCTCTAAAAGCTTATAGTCAACAATCTCCCTTTGAAACGTCTGGTGGAATGGAAACTGCAACCTATTTTGAAGCCATCGACTGGTACAAAGGGTTAGACCAAAAATCGAAAATGGTCGCTATAAAAACAATGGGGCTAACAGATGCAGGCTTTCCACTCCATTTGGTGATGATTAGTAATGATACAAAATTTGATCCCGGCAAATGGCATCAGAAGGGAAAGGTAGTTATCATGATAAACAATGGCATTCATCCAGGTGAACCAGACGGTATTGATGCCAGCATGATGTTGGTGAGAGATATTGCGAATAGGAAGATAATCTTGCCAGATAATGTAGCCATTGGAATCATCCCGGTTTATAATATTGGTGGCTGCTTAAACAGGAATTCATATACAAGGTCAAATCAGAATGGCCCGAAAGCATATGGCTTCCGGGGCAACTCGCAGAACCTGGATCTGAACCGGGATTTTACAAAATGCGATTCCAAAGAAGCCAAATCATTCACAGAAATCTTTCATTACCTCAACCCCGATATTCTCATAGATAACCATGTAAGTGACGGAGCAGACTTTCAACATACGATGACATTGATCTCTACGCAGTATAATAAATTGGGGCCTGTACAGGGTAAATGGCTGCGTGAATCTTTTGAACCAGTGCTTTATCAAAGTATGTCAGCCAAAGGCTGGGAAATGATTCCCTATGTAGATTTTGGCAATACCGATTTTGATAAAGGCATGAATATCTTTATGGATCCTCCAAGATATTCGTCCGGCTATGCTGCGCTTTTCAACACACTGTCTTTTATGCCTGAAACACATATGCTCAAGCCTTACAAAGAAAGAGTAAAAGCAACCTACGATTTGATGGTAACTTTTATTAAAGCAGCAGCAGACAACGCCAAGCAAATAAAAACACAAAGGGCAATAGCTTTTAGCCAAAGTATTCAACAACGGGAGTTTGCCCTGCGCTGGTTGCCGGATTCTACCGTTTTCAGTAAAATTAATTTCAGTGGTTATGAGCAAGCATTTGTTACGAGTGAAGCTACGGGACTACAGAAAATGTACTACGATCATCAAAAACCTTTTACAAAACAAATAAAATATTATCACGGCTATTCGCCGGCCGCCCTGGTTACTGCGCCCAGAGCGTACATCATTCCACAAGGCTGGACGGAGGTGATAGATTTACTGCTGCTAAATAAAGTGCAGTTATCCCGTTTAAAAAAAGATACCAGCTTGTTAGTAAATGCTTATCATATTGATGACTACAAATCGTATCCCCAGGCTTATGAAAAACACCATAAGAATCATGCTGTAAAAGTCACCCAGGCTCAAAAGCGGGTGAAGTTTTTGAAAGGAGACTACATGGCGTACCTCAATCAACCTGCTAACCGCTACATAGTCGAGATGCTTGAACCCACAGCGGAAGACGGCTTTTTTTCCTGGAATTTTTTTGATGGCATTTTACAACAAAAAGAGGGATACAACGATTACCGTTGGGAAGACATTGCAGCTAGTGTAATTCAGCACGATACTTCTTTAAAATTAAAATTGGAAGCTAAAAAACTGTCAGATCCAAAATTTGCGGCAGATTCCAAAGCTATATTGGAGTATATCTATAAAAACTCTCTCTATTATGAAACGGCTCATAAGCAATACCCCGTCTATAAGATTGACTATTAACCGTTTACGCCTAATCTACACACATTAAAATTATCCACTAAATCATTGCCAATTATCCATTGTTTTGCCCTACCTTCGCCTCCCGTTTAAAATGAGCGGGATTAATAATTTTTTATAACAAAAAACAGGTAAAATGAGCAACTACGAATTGATGGTGATTTTTACTCCTGTGCTATCTGAAGAGGAATATAAAGCCGCTCAGAAAAAGTACGAAGCCCTCGTTACAGAGAACGGCGGCGAAGTATCGCACACAAAACCATGGGGACTGAAATCACTGGCGTATCCCGTAGCCAAAAAGACCACCGGTCTTTATTGGGTTATGGAATATTCTGCGCCAACCAGCTTCAATGAAAAGTTGAAAATTCAACTTTTGCGTGACGAATCAGTAATGCGTCACATGTTCACTGTACTCGATAAATACGCCGTCGAGTATAATGTTAAAAAGAGAAGTGGTGTACATTCAGGAACAGAAAAATCGGAGGCATAATCATGGCAAAAGCAAATGAAATTAAGTACCTAACAGCAATCAAAGCTGAAAAGCGTCCGAAGAAATATTGTCGTTTTAAGAAGATGGGCATTCGCTACATCGATTATAAAGACGGAGATTTTCTTAAAAAATTCCTGAACGAACAAGGAAAATTATTGCCACGTCGCATTACCGGAAACTCTTTAAAGTTTCAGCGTAAAGTGAGTGAAGCAGTAAAGAAAGCCCGTCAAATGGCTATTCTTCCTTACGTTACAGATTTAATGAAATAGGATCAACTAAATTTTTCACCACCCTAATCCCTACGCAACTGTAGAGAGAAAGTCCTTCAATGTGATTGGGTAAAAATGCAAACAACATGCAGGTAATATTAATACAAGATGTAAATAACTTAGGCGGTGTAAACGAACTGGTAACTGTAAAAAACGGTTATGGTCGTAACTACCTCATTCCACAAAAATTTGCGGTAGAGGCAAGCCCGAGTAATTTAAAACAAATGGAAGAAAAATTAAAGCAACAAAACAAGAAAGAAGCGAAATTACTTGCTGAATTAAACAGCGTAATCAAAGTTCTGAATGATGGAGCTTTAAAAATCGGTGCAAAAACTGGTACCAGTGGTAAGATTTTTGGTAGCGTAACCTCTGTTCAAATTGCTCGTGCAATTAAAGAACAAAAAGGTTATGAAATCGATCGTCGCAGAATCCACATCATTGACGAAGTAAAAGAGTTAGGAACTTACAAAGCTAAAATTGATTTTGGTAACGGTAACGAAACTGAAGTCGAATTTGAAGTAACAGCCGAATAAACTTTTCATAAAAAAATAGACCGCTCTCATGAGCGGTTTTTTTATGCCTTTAAAATTGTAAGTTTATCAAATGACATTTAAGAACACACTAATAACTGGACTCCTGTCCATGCTGTTGGCTTGCAATGCAAAAAGCAAACAAAATGATGAACCGATTGAAACCCCGGAATCGACGACGATTCAAGGAAATTTCAGTGCTCCCACAAGCAGGCAATTTGATAGTCTTTACATTGCTATGTTCATAGATAGTTTTCCTTTGTTTAAAGAGATTGAATCAGACCTGCATAACTTTTATCGGGGGAGAAATTATTCCTATGCCTGGTTTACTGAAGCTGGAATGATAGAGCAGGCCGGAAACTTGTATAATAAAATAAAAAATGCAGCTGAGGAGGGTATTCAAATATCGAAGCTATTTTATCAAGAGGATTTTAGCAATGTTATGGATTATCCATATGAATCGTCAGTTGCAGATGATACAACCAAACTCGGGGCTGAACTGATGCTTACTGCACAGTATTTACAGTACGCCAAAATAGTATGGGTAGGATTGAAAGAAAAAGAATCATTGGCAATGGAATGGTTGCTACCACGGAAAAAAATATCTTACACCCAAACACTCGACTCTCTTTTGTCTGGCAAAGACATCCTTGATAACCCTCCTGTCTACAAGCAATATTACCTTTTAAAAGATTATTTAAAGAAATATAGACTTGTAGAAAAAGCTGACACTGTGAAAGTTCCCGCAACCAAACTTTCTCTAAAAAAGGGAGACTCTTCTTATATAATTACTGCAGCCAGGTATAAACTATTTTTATTGGGCGATGCAAAGGAGTTTAGGCCTCTTGCCAGATTTGACAAAAACCTCGATAGCACTGTAAGAAGGTTCCAGGCAAGAATGGGGTTAAGAGTAACGGGCAAACTTTCTAAGATAGAGATTGACGAATTAAATATCAGCATTCATAACAGAATAGAAACCATTTTAGTCAATTTAGAACGATGCAGATGGGTAACAAACAATGACAATCAAACGTACTTAATTGTAAATATTCCAGAATTTAAGTTGCACGCTATTCAAAACGACAAATTGTTATGGAGTATGAGCGTGGTGGTGGGTAAAAACCAACACAAGACGGTAGTATTTAATGGAAAGATTCAATACGTGGTTTTTAGTCCATATTGGAATATTCCATACAGTATCATGAAAAATGAAATTTTACCCGCAATAAGAAAAAATCCAAATTACTTAAAAAGGCACAATATGGAGTGGAATGGGAATAGCATTCGACAAAAACCAGGTCCGAATAATTCACTCGGGTTAGTAAAGTTCCTTTTTCCAAACAGTCACTCAATTTACTTGCACGACAGCCCCGCCAAATCACTCTTCAACGAAACAAACCGGGCTTTTAGCCACGGTTGTATCAGGGTGGCAGAACCCCAGAAACTGGCCACCTACCTTTTAAAAAACGATTCCAGTTGGAATGAAAGAAATATTAAGGAAGCGATGAATGCAGGAGAAGAAAAATATATTACCCTGGATGAAATGATGCCAGTTTTTATTGCCTATTTCACATCCTGGGTAGCTTCAGATGGCGCTTTGAATTTTAGGAAAGATATTTACGAGAGAGATCAGAATTTACTAACCATGATCGTAAGTAAATAACCGAAGCAACTAAAAATAGGTTTTTTAAAATAATATGTTACATTTGTATTGCTTTAATGCTTTTAGTTTTCACTGTTGGCTGATTTGATTTTGTTCAAAATGTCGTTTTCAGTTCATTGTAGCAACTAGACATTATGGTTTTTATTTAATTTTTTAAAAGTTTTTTACAATGAACATCTATGTAGGAAATCTTAGTTGGTCTATGACTGATGAAGATTTAAACAGTCTTTTTTCACAGTACGGTAGCGTTACAAGTGCTAAAATTCTTAAAGACAAAATGAACGGCCGCAGTAAAGGGTTTGGTTTCGTAGAAATGGAAGACGATGAAGCTGCAAAAACAGCTATCGCAAACCTTAACGAGACTGATGTACAAGGTCGCAAACTAATCGTAAACGAATCACAACCTCGTCCAGAAGGTGAGGATGGTTACAAAAAACGCAGCGGCGGTGGTGGATTTGGCGGCGGCGGTAGTCGTGGTGGCGGTGGCGGAAGCCGTGGCGGCGGTGGTTACGGCGGCGGCGGTAGTCGCGGCGGTGGCGGTTACGGTGGTGGTAGCGGTGGTAATCGCAGCGGTGGCGGCGGTTACGGCGGCGGCGGTGGTAACAGAGATTATTAATTTCTATACATACTATTCAAAAAAATCCTTTCATCTAATTGAAAGGATTTTTTTATGCTACATACTAATTTGAATTAAAGAATCAAATGCCTGGAACTTTCATCTTCAGAGATGAAGAAAATTTTAAAGTTGAAGAGGGTTGCTGAGAATACTTTTACACCTGGCTTTCTCATGCAGAATATTCCTTCAATCGGTATTCGTGGCTCAAATTAAAAAAGTGGGGACTAAGCAAAAATTTTATTTAATCTAAATAGAAAGAACTTGGTATCAGTTACCTCTCTAAGATTAGCCCTAAAGAGTTTCATTTTGGAGTTAAATGATGCTGCATTTGCGTTTGTTTGTCTGTTGTTAAAGAAGTTTAAGATTTTGTCTAAGTTGTATTTTACGGTATTGGCTACAGTGTAAAATGCTTTCAGTTCATCTTTATGGGTTTGCTCTATCCAATCTTTAAAAAACTCTTTTGCCGTAGCTTTATTTTTGTTCATATATGCCACTAAAATGCATGCAATGCTCATCTGCTTTGTTCAGTACAGTGCGGGATATCTTGAAAAGAGTAAAGAAGCTCTTTGTTGTTGGCTTTCTGTCCAGTCCGATTGTTTCTTTGCTAATATATAGAGCGGGACCTGCCTAGTAATTTTTCAGGCTGCCACCATTTTAAATTTCTGTTGGTTCATATTTCAGCCCATGCTTTTTAGCATGCACTATAGCTTTGTTTTCTTTAAATAACTCTTCCCTGTGCAGGTTGATCCTAATATGTTGTAAGGCTTTCATGGCAGTTTTACAACATGAAAACGGTCAGTTACTAAAGCACATTTTGTAAAGGATGTCTTTACTGCCGATTCCATTTTCTTGCTATATCAAGGGCTACTTCTTTTACCGGTAAACGCTTGGCGTCACTTAATTTTTCCAGTAGAGATACAATCTCATTTGCACGTGTACCTTCTATTCTTTCCTTTGCCTGCTTTGTTGGTTACAAAGGTGTAGAATTCTCCCTGAGATAAACCTACTTCGTCTATACTTAAATAGAGGCCTATTTTTTATGGTAAAGTAAAATAAGCTTCGGCATGGTGTTTTTGTTCCCAATCTTTAAATCCACTACTGTATTTTTTATAGGAGCATCGAAGCGTTTGAGCTTTTACCCCGTAATAACTACCGATATTCTAATCGTAACTACCCGTGTATATACCGTTTTTTTTTAGAATCCGATGGTTCTTTTGTTAGTTTACATTATTCTCCTCTAAGTAAATCTCATAAAACAACTCCTTACTCAATACATCTCCCAACTCCTTAAGCTCCACGATGGAAAAATGGATTAATAGTTCTTCTCGCAAAAAATGATGCAATAAGCTATTTTTCAATGACTAAGTTTTATCCTAAGATAAGATTAGTCCCCACAAAATGACTATGACCCGGTTTTGTAATCCTACTCTCTTCCCACGTTTGCTCACAAAAGTACTCGAACCAAACGGGACGGGCTTTCAAATTAACATACAATGTCCCTATAGCTGTGAAGGGGGGCAACTATCTACTCTCCTACCTACACAAGTATAGGGAAATTACTATCCGTACCAATTAATGGTTGGCAAAAAATAAGAAGCCACTCAGTTTCCTAAAAGCTTTCAAAATAAAGCTCGCTACCTATTCTTGCGTAGGAGCGACGATCTATGTCCCTCCCTACACATGTGCAGGGACAACACCATCCGTTCAATCAATCCTTGCTATAATACGAAAGGTCTTGAGTTTGCTGAAAGGGAATAAATATGCCTGTCCCTATGCCTTGGCGTAGGGAGCGGCTACAAAAACAAAAAAACCCTTTCAAATAAATGAAAGGGGTTTTTATAAATAAATATGCCTGTCCCTATGCCTGGCGTAGGGAGCGGCTACAAAAACAAAAAACCCCTTTCAAATAAATGAAAGGGGTTTTTATAAATAAATATGCCTGTCCCTATGCCTGGCGTAGGGAACGGCTACAAAAACAAAAAACCCCTTTCAAATAAATGAAAGGGGTTTTTATAAATAAATATGGCGGCTACCTACTCTCCCACATTGTTGTGCAGTACCATCGGCCATGAGGGGCTTAACTTCTC
>JBBSJJ010000049.1:0-30008 GCA_038257335.1 Chitinophagales bacterium
AATAATTATAATTTGAGGTTTCAGTTCGGTCAATTACTTTTATGTATCAATTTTAAATTGAAAGCATCATGGAGCTAAAATATACAAAATCAAATTATGGCCGGGTTGTATTAGCTGGTTTAATTGATGCTGACTTGATAATCGCATTATTCGTTTTTTCTTACATTTCAATTGCACTTCCTCCTTCAATAAAAGCAAATCCAAATTTGTCACTATTTATAGGCTTTATTTTATATCGTATGATAAGTATTGCAATTTCTAATTCAACATTAGGAATGAGAGTATTAAAGTTGACTTTTTTAAATGCGGATGAAGAAATTTTAAGTCTAAAAGAAAAATTCTTAGCTTCTATCTTTATTCTTTTCCGGGGAGTAGATTATTATCAAGCAGTGCGTGTAGCTGGTTAAGAAACTGCTAACCGACAGCGCCTCCTATGTACTCTTAAAAGTTGAGAAAAATTATGATCGCAGTTTTTACTTTCTTTTAAAAGAGAAAGATTTTTAATTTCAATCCAACTCACCAAGCGCCTGCAGTACCCTGCTCACGGGCAGACCCATCACGTTGTAAAAATCGCCTTCAATACCTTTAATGCCCACCACGCCTATCCACTCCTGTATGGCATAGGCTCCGGCTTTGTCATAGGGTTGGTATTTATCTACATAAAAAATGATTTGCGCTGGCGTGAGGGGATGGAATCTCACGGTAGTAATGTCTGCAAAAGCCACTTCTTTATCTTTCGTCAAAATACACACACCGGTTATTACCTGGTGCACGTTGCCCGAAAGGCGGGTGAGGAATTCGATGGCTTCTTCCCTTGTGGTTGGTTTGCCTATGATGTTTTGATCGCACACAACAATGGTATCTGCTGCTAGTACTGGTAGCTGGTTTCCATGAGATGTTACAATGGCCGCAGCTTTGTTCCGGGCTATAAATGTGGCGGCATTTTCAAAAGACAATTCAGGCGGAAAACTTTCGTCTGCATGGCTCACGATCACATCGAAATCTACTTCTGCCCACTCCAGTAATTGTTTGCGCCGCGGCGATTGGGAGGCAAGGATAATTTTTTGCATCTGTTAAAAAATAAAAAATAACATAGATAAAATGCCAGCGAGCATCACCAATTTGATGATGGTGCTCAGCCGGTGATAATCCGCCGGGGTGCTGGCTTTGTACAAACCTCTAAGAATATAAAGCAGCGGCAAAATGACTAGTACAATTGTATACATGCAAATGACCCACCAGCCCAACTGCCACGCATACAATTGCACGATGGCAAGCGCAGCAATACATACCACGAGCCACACCCCCGTAAACACTTTACTCGTGGGCACGCCCCACACAATGGGCATGGTTTTGCAACCATAGCGTGCATCGCCCTCCATGTCTTCTATATCTTTTATTACTTCTCTTATCAGAGACACTATAAAAGCAAAGCCGGCATAGAGTACGGTAAATTTAAAAAATCTTGCTCCTGTGGCAGATGTTTCCAGGCGCCATAGGCTGATGTGCGCCCCGCAAAAAAAATAAACAACTACTATTACCCAAGCTGTTAAAGCCGCTATAATGATGTTACCACTTAACAGTTTCTTCTTAAATGTGGTGGAATAAAACCAAAGTGCAAATACCACCAACACATTGGCCAGGGCAATTATCCAACTGCCAATTTTATAACTAACGTAAAAGCTTAAAAGGAGACCAACCCCAGAAAGTATCCAATGCCATACAATGGCCCAACGGCGCTTGATAACCCGGTCGATGACCACTTTTTGAGGTTTGTTTACTGCATCAATGGACAGGTCAAAATAATCGTTGATAATGTAGCCGGCAGCTGCAATAAAAACAGACGCAGCCAGCAGCAGGTAAAATTGTTTGTGTGCCTGATCTCCCAGGTCAACTTGCATGAGGTTTTCGAAAACAAAAAAATAGAAGAGTGTTTGCGTGAGCGCAATGAAGAAGAGATTTGGCCACCGAATCATCTTAAAAAAGGCTGCAACTAGTTTCATGCGCTGTCGGGGCTACAAGGTGAAGGGTGAGGTGAATGGTGAATGGTGGATGGTGAATGGTGAAAGGTGAATGGTGAATTGTGAATTGTGAAAATTTAATGGTGTAAATTATGATCAAATACTAAAATCGCTGCCTTTATCAACGGGCTGCAACACTTCCATCATCGTTCCAATGGTCATTCAGCTTCAGCACTTTTTCAATCACATCTCTTACACAACCACAGCCTCCTTCCAGCGGAGAAATGTAGTGAGCGATAGTTTTTATTTCGGGCACTGCATCGGCCGGGCAACAAGCCATTCCGGCCATTTGCATTGTGGCAAAATCCGGAATATCGTCTCCCATGTATAAAATTTCCGGCCAGGTTAAATTTGCTTTACTCACAAATTCAAGCAACACAGCTTGCTTGTTGGTCACATTCATAAAGATGGCTGTAACACCTAATTTCTGCAGCCGCACTTTTACGGCTTCATCATTACCACCAGAAATGATAAGAATTTGGTAACCTTTTTTTAAGGCTAGCTGCAATGCGTATCCATCTTTTACGCTCATTTGCCTGGCCATCTGACCATTGTCCAATATCAACAAATTGCCGTTGGTGAGTACGCCATCCACATCCAGTACAAATGCTTTGATTGATTTGAAGGCGGCTAAAATATTCATTACAGGAAATAAGTTGAGTAAATTCTTTGAATATTTATTTTTTCTGATTATCCCGCCATTCGTACACCCAACTGCTTTGGATCATTTCCAGGTGGCCTTCGGTACTTTCTTCTGGCTTGCCGGCAAAGTCTTTCACTTCTAACACCCATTTTAAAAGATCTGTAAAACGGATGCGGTAAATTCTTGCTTCCGTAAAATCGTCTCCAAAACGCTCATACAATTTTTGGGCGATATCCTCATGGTCGCTCCAGTAAATGGGGGGTTCAAATGTCATGGTCAATAAATTTGCTGATGAGCTTGTATGATGATAAATGATTGTAAATATTGCGGGCAATGTTATTCGCCTAAAAATTGTGTCTGGTCCGGCAGTGTCACTACTATTTCGCCGCCTTCTTCCAGCAACACGCATTGACAGCCCAACCTGGAATTCAGCCTTGGGTTAATGGCCCTGTCTATAAAATCTTCTTCCCTGTCACTGAGTTCTTCAACCAGGGTTTCTCCATCTTCCACGTATAAATGACAGGTGCTGCAGGCACAAACACCACCGCAGTTGTGGTGAAGATCTATGTCATTTTTAAGCGCTACTTCCAGTATTGATTGACCCGCCTCTATATTGCCAATGGTAATTGGTTCTAATCCTTTCTGTTCAAACTTAAACTTAATGCTATACATAATTGTAAATTTCGGGATTGCAAACCTACTTCAAATTACCAATTAAGGAAAAATTGATTTTACAGGTTGGTCTTATTTAGAAACTTAATCCTTAATTTGTTATGCTGTTCAGAGTTCCATTTCAAATACCAACCATATGATTAAACCAATTTTTCACCCCATTGTATTATCCATCATTGTTTTTTCTATTTCGTGCCAGGGTAAAAAAGAAGCAACAAAAACTGCCGATCCTACAACTACTTTTACCATAAAAAAAGACACCGCCAAGCCTGCACAAGATGGAAGTCCTCAAAGACCTCCCATCGTAAATATCTCCGATACCATTGCAGCAAAGTACATTGTGCTATACATAAAGGACAGTGCGGCCAGCAGCGGACGCATCGGCCAAAAGCTGGGGAAAATTTACGGAGTTACGTTGCCTGAATTTATCAAAAAAAATAAGTTGACCATTTCAGGCTCACCCATGGCCTGGTATAAAACTACCAAGGCTCCTTTCTTTTTTGAAGCAGGCATACCTATTAATGAAAATCCAGGTAAACTACCCAAGGGGATTTTTGTAAAAACGGTGGGTGGCGACAAAGCAGTGATTGCACATTTTTTTGGCCCCTACTCTGTTACCAACATGGGGTACGAAGCACTGGCAGATTTTTTAAAGGATAATAAAAAGAAAAGAAACGGTACTCCCTACGAAATATACGTCACCGAACCTATAGGCAAGGATGGTAAGGCGATTGATCCTTACAAAGTGCAGACCGATATTGTGTATCCTTATCAGTAGAAAGGTGAAAGGTGAAAGGTGAAAGGTCAAAGGTCAATGGTCAATGGTCAATGGTCAAAGGTCAATGGTCAATGTGCTACGAAAGTTCGGAATTAAAAAGTAAAAATTAAAAATTCAAAAAGCTGCCGCCATATATCGCACATCGTTAATCAGACATCAAAAATCAAAAATCAAATATCAGCCTTCAAAAATTCAAATCACACATCCGACATCAAAAATCAAAAATCCTAAATCAAAAATCCTAAATCATGTTAGGGGTTCATAATACTATCCGTAAGCCTTAAATAAGTTGTGCGTAGTTTGGGATGGGCCGTAAAAATGCGGAGGTGTTTATCCATGGTGAGAATGTCTTTTCGCACTGCAGGCCCGGTTTGTACCTTCGATGGCGAGGCATTTTGCACCCTGTTGGCAGTTTCAAGAATAAGGGGTTTAAGCATATTAAAGTCCAGGTCTTCTTTCTGGCAAAAATCTTCTGCAATAGAATACAAGTAGTTGGTGAAGTTGCTCACAATTACTGCAGCTGCATGTATCTTTAGCCGCTCTTCATCGCCTACATGTTTTACAGAAGCTGAGATAGTAGTCGCAAACTCCTGTAAAAATTGCAACCCCTCTGTACTGTTAGCGTCAATTAAAAAAGGTATAGGGGGGATAATTTGCATTTCTTTGCGGAGGCTTTGCAAGGGGTACAATACACCGTAATTGGTAGATAATTTTGTCAATACATCTATGGAGACTGAACCTGCGGTGTGTACTACCATTTTGTTGCCCATGCCATAGCTGGTAAAAAAATGTTCCAGCGCCTGGTCTGCAATAGCCAGTATAAATACATCAGCATCTACATCTGGTTGGCCATTGAAATCTGAATAGGTGGCCCCAAGTTCATCCGCCAGCAGGCGTGCATTGTCCACATCGCGGCTGATAACCTGTATCACCTGGTGGTTGTGCAGCTTCATCACTCGTCCCAATACAGATGCTACATTACCAGATCCTATTAAAGATATTCTCATAAAGGCTAATTTTGCAGGAATGAAAGTACAACAAAACTTAGCAATTGGTTTTATAAGAACAAAATTAAATCTCCTATCGGTGGTCAATAGACGCAGATCTGGTGAGGAGGCTTTCCGTTTGTTTTGTACGCCACTTTCAAGGTATAGCGGCAAGGAAGCTGCAATTTTTTTACAAGGAGAAAAATTGGAGTTTGAAATAGCTGGTAATAAAATTAAAGGGTACCGCTGCAATCATCCGCAGCCTAAAAAGGTTTTGCTGCTGCATGGCTTTTCTTCAACTTGTCACAAGTTTGATACTTATGCAGTGTCTATGATAGCCAAGGGCTACGAAGTACTGGCCTTTGATGCTCCCGCTCACGGATTTAGCGAAGGCACCACGGTGAATGCAGTAGACTACAGCGAAATGATTAAAAAGGTTTGTGACGTATATGGACCAGTAGATGCGTTCATCAGCCATTCGTTTGGCGGCATTGCTGTTTGCCTCGCCCTGGAAGATTTGGCCCATGATTATAACACCAAACTTGTGCTGATAGCCCCTGCTACCGAAACCACTAGTGCTATAGACGGAGCTTTTGCCATGCTGGGGATTACCAGCAAACACATCCGCAAGTCTATGGAAGACGTGATTTTTAAGCTGAGTGGCAAAACAGCAGACTGGTTCTCTGTACGCAGAGCCCTCAAAAATATAAAAGCATCTGTGTTGTGGGTGCACGATGAAGATGACCTTGTAACTCCCCTTGCCGATGCATTGAAGGTTCAGGAAGATCAACTTCCCCACGTACAGTTTTTGATCACAAAGGGACTGGGGCATCAAAAAATTTACAGGAATACAACTGTAAAAAACAGCATCCTTGAATTTTTATGACGGTTGCTTTTTTTTGCAAAAAGACAGATTTTTCAATTTTAAACTAATATTGCACTATTCTATTTGCAGTTTAAAAGGCAAAATAGAAGAAATAACCTACAGGTTGGAAGGGTAATTGATTGACTTATAAAAGCCTTTTACCAATTGCAGCATATGGTAAAGGCATGAAAAATATTTATGGCAAAAAACTTATTGATAGTAGAGTCCCCGGCGAAAGCCAAAACCATTGAAGCCATCCTGGGGAAAGATTTCGAGGTGAAAAGTTGTTTCGGGCACATTCGTGACCTGGAGAAGAATGATATGGGCATCGATATAAAAAATGATTTCAAACCCAAATACATTGTGCCAGCCGAAAAAGAAAGAGTGGTAAAGGACCTGAGAGCATTGGCCAAAAAAGCAGAAGAAGTATGGTTGGCATCGGATGAGGACCGGGAGGGAGAAAGCATCAGCTGGCACCTAGCCGAAGTGTTGAACCTGGACCCCAAAACAACCAAGAGAATTGTATTTCATGAAATAACGAAGCCGGCTATTCAAAAAGCGGTGCAGAACCCACGTATCATCAATATGGACCTGGTGAATGCACAACAGGCACGCCGGGTGGTAGACCGGTTGGTAGGTTTTGAATTAAGCCCTGTGCTGTGGAGAAAGATAGGCCAACAAGGTGGCCTTAGTGCCGGTCGTGTGCAAAGTGTGGCGGTAAAATTAGTGGTTGAAAAAGAGCGTGAGATTAATGCATTCAGCGCTACTTATAACTTTAAAATAGAGGCCAGTCTTGCAGCCATTGACTTGAACAACCGGTCGGTAAATTTTAAGGCAGAAGCTGCCCGGCAAAACGAAGCCGCTGATGCAGAAAATTTTTTAGAAAGCTGTAAAGGGGCTACTTACCAGGTAAAAGATATTACCGTAAGGCCGGGCAAACGTACGCCGGCTGCACCTTTCACCACCTCTACCCTGCAGCAGGAAGCAAGCCGAAAACTAGGCTATGGCGTGAGCAAAACTATGTTGCTTGCACAAAGACTATATGAAAGTGGTAAGATTACCTACATGCGAACAGACAGTGTGAACCTGGGAGAAACAGCCATGGATGCCATCAAGGCGGAGATAGCAAAAAGCTATGGAGACAAATACCTGCAGGTACGCAAGTATAAAAACAAAAATGAAAGTGCACAGGAAGCGCATGAGGCCATCCGCCCTACGTACATGGAAAACCACAGCGTAGACGATGCCGAGCTGAACCGCTTGTATGAACTGATTTGGAAACGTACTATTGCCAGCCAAATGAGCGATGCAGAGTTTGAAAAAACAACTGCCAAAATAAATATAAGTACCAACAACCAGGAATTAACCGCCACAGGTGAAGTGCTTAAGTTTGATGGCTTCCTGAAAGTTTATTTGGAGAGTACCGATGAAGAAGAAAACGAAGAAGGAGACGAAAGCCGTCTGCCAAACCTTGCTGTGGGGCAGGTTTTGAAGTTCAACCAAATGACCGCCACACAACGTTTTACAAAGCATGCCGCCCGATACACGGAAGCCTCGCTTGTAAAAAAAATGGAAGAACTCGGCATCGGTCGCCCGAGTACCTACGCCCCTACCATTTCTACCATCATCAAAAGAAATTATGTAGAGAAAAAAGATAAGGATGGTGTGAAGCGCTCTTTCACGGTTTTAAAATTAAAGAACGATGCCATAGAACATTTGACCGAAGTAGAAAATACAGGTGCTGAAAAAGCCAAACTATTTCCCACCGATCTTGGCCTGGTAGTGACCGACTTCCTCAGCCAACATTTTAAAGATGTGATGGATTATTCTTTCACAGCAAAAATTGAAAAAGAGTTTGATGAAATTGCCGGTGGCAAAATAAAATGGAATGCCATGGTAAAAGATTTTTACCAGCCCTTTCATACGGGTGTAGAGCATACGCTTGAAACTGCAGAGCGGGCTGTGGGCGAACGGGTGCTGGGTGTTAGTGAAGACGGAAAGCCCATCACAGCACGCATGGGCAGGTATGGCCCGATGGTGCAGATTGGCGCACAAAACGATGAAGAGAAGCCAAGGTTTGCAAAATTAAAAGCATCGCAGAGCATAGAAACTATTTCGATGGAAGAGGCATTGGAACTTTTTAAACTGCCCCTTACCCTTGGCGAACATGAAGGTCTGGAAGTATCTGTAAACATAGGTCGGTTTGGCCCTTATGTGAAGTGGGGTGAACAGTTTATATCTATTCCCAAAGGCGAAGAAGCAATAGAAGTAGAGCTGAGCAGGGCCATCGATATCATTAAAGCCAAGCAGGTAGAAGATGCGCCCATTGGTTTTTTTGACGAAAAACCCATCACCAAAGGCAAAGGCAGGTTTGGTCCTTTTATAAAATGGAACGACCTCTTCATAAACATTCCGAGGGCTTATAATTTTGATACCCTTACGCAGCAGGATTGCAATGAACTGATAGAGAAAAAGCAGGAGAAAGAAGCCAACCGGTTTATACAACAATGGCCCGAAGAAAAGATCGCACTGGAAAACGGGCGTTGGGGACCGTTCATACGTTTTGGTAAAAAAATGTTGAAACTAACGGCTGGGGCTAATGGTAAATTAACTCCTGCAGAACTGGCAGAATTGCCGTTGGAAGAAGTTAAAAAAATGATATTGATACAAGAGCCCAAAGCTTTTGATAAAAAAACAAAAACTGCCGTAAAGAAAAAGGCAGCACCCAAGAAAGCAGCCGCAAAAAAGGCAGCCCCAAAAAAGAAATAAATCGTTCAATAAGTTAAGGATCGTCTCAAAAGCTCCACACAACGAAACAAAGGATACAAATTAACAACGATTGCTTATCATGAGCATCCCTGGTTCACTTTGTATTCCTTTGCGGTCTCTGGGTGAAATGACTTGCACTGTAGCAAAGCTTCCCTATGCAGCATTTTTTACTAAAGATTATACTTGAATCTTTTCTTTCGCATTGCTCGTAAATGATACTGATAGCAGTTCTATCATTTCTGCTGTTGCCAGGGTATTATAATAAAAGCGGGATCTCTATATTATTAGTGTTGAAGGTTGTGGATGTTTTGCACCCCTGTGGAAAAATTTTATGATCTCCTTAATAAATACTGCCCGAAATTGAGGACGAATAAATTCATCCATTGAAAGAGAACAAACAAATAAAAGCGCTGTTGCACCTGATAGATGATCCGGATGAGGATGTGTACAGTACAGTGAGTGAGAAAATACTTTCTTTTGGAAAAGCCATTATACCAAACCTTGAGCAGCTCTGGGAAAACATAGAAGACGAAGACACGCAGGAGCGAATTGAAATGTTGATTCACAGGGTTCATTTTCGTGATCTTACCGAAGATTTTACTAGCTGGAAAAATGAAGACGCAGACCTGATGCAGGGTGCTTACCTGGTAGCCAAATACCATTACCCCGATTTGCAGCCCGAAACCGTGAAACAGGAGATTGAAAAACTGCGCCGCAACACCTGGCTGGAACTGAACAATTACCTTACTCCCATAGAAACGGTGAATGTGATCAACAGCATTTTTTTTAGTTACTACAAGCAAAAGGGTGTAGAGATCAACTACGAGCACCCGGATCATTTCCTGATCAACAAAACACTGGAGAGTCGCAAAGGCAACGCCATTGGAAACGGCATCAATTACCTTATTCTTTGCCAACTGCTGGACATACCAATAAAAGCCATTAATATTCCCCGGCAATTTTTGTTGGGGTATTATGATGAACGCTACGAATTGCTGAACCCCGCCGGGCATGCTTCAGAAAAAATAAAGTTTTTTATAGATTCGCTCACCGGGCAAATGTATTCGCACAAGGATATTGAGAGTTATTTCAAAAGGCTTTCTGTGCCGCCGGTACCCTCCTACTTCAGGCCCCTTAACAATAAAAAAGTTATACAGTTTTTGCTGGAGGAACTCAGCAAGTGTTTCGACAATGAACGCAACCGTTATAAAATGGAGGAACTGCGTTTCCTCGGCAATCTTTTAGATACATGATATACCACGTTACAAAAAAACAAGACTGGGCAATGGCTCTTGCCAAAGGATTTTATGAAGCTCCTTCATTGTTTACCGAAGGTTTCATTCACAACAGTACCAGGGAACAAGTAAGCGGGGTGCTGGGGCGGTATTATAATAATGAAACTGACCTGGTTTTGCTGCACATAGATGAAACGCTTTTAACTGCCGAGTTAAAATATGAGCTGGCGCCTTCAGTAAATGAAATCTTCCCGCACATCTTTGGGCCCATCAACCTGGAAGCTGTGGTAACCGTAGAAGACATTGCATCATTGTAACAAGCCCAAATTGTATGGACAGCATCACCTGGCATGATTTCGGAAAAATAGATATTAGAGTTGGAACAGTGTTAGCGGTAAACGATTTTGAAAAAGCCCGTAAACCTGCCTACCAAATGCGAATTGATTTTGGCCCACTAGGTATTTTGAAATCTTCGGCACAAATAACAGCCTTGTACAACAAAGAGGAACTGCTGGGCAAACAAGTGGTGGCGGTGGTTAATTTTCCGCCAAGGCAAATAGCGAACTACATGAGCGAATGCCTGGTGCTGGGTGTGTACAATGCAGACAGTGAAGTAGTGTTGCTGCAACCCACCATGCCAGTGAGTAATGGCGATAAAATAGGTTAGCCGGCAAAGCAAATCATGATCTTTGCCAAATTGGCTATCCAAATTATACAGCATATTGATCATGATTGAAATCGTTTATTATAACAGCCCCCTCGGCATATTGAAGTTAGGGGCAGCAGACAACATGCTTACAGAGTTGTCGTTTAGCAACAGCGATGCATCCGCTACAACAGCAGTCAGCCCACTCAACCCGGTATTGCAGCAATGCATACAACAACTGGATAATTATTTTTTGGGCAAAGTTTTTTCTTTTCAACTTCCGCTGCAACAAGCAGGCACCCCATTTCAGCAAAAAGTGTGGAATGCACTGGAATCAATCGAGCCCGGTAAAACCATCAGCTACCTACAGCTCAGTAAAAACCTTGGCGATGCCAAAGCCATCCGGGCCGTGGGCACCGCCAACGGAAAAAATAATATTGCCATCATCGTGCCCTGCCACCGGGTAGTTGGCAGTAAAGGAGATTTGGTTGGCTACTCCGGGCAACTTTGGCGCAAGCAATGGTTACTGCAGCACGAAGCCAAACACCTGAACGGTGTGCAGGATCTTTTTGGATAAATGTTTGTAGGTTACATCCGAACAGGGTTTCAGAAACCTTCCTGGCAATTTTCAAAAGAACTTATTATGATGAAACTAATAACAGCCTTGCTGTTTTCCTTCCTTTTGTTTTCCTGCAACAAGGGAAAAAAATCTCAGCAACAAGAACCGGTAGCCGGCAGCGCAGATGCCCTGTATCAAAAATACCATCTCGATAAAATTAAGTTGCCCGATAGCTTTAGCATCAGCGTATATGCCGAAGTGCCCAATGCCCGCAGTATGACGGTATCGCCCTCTGGTGTGTTGTATGTGGGCAACCGGGCCGAAGACAAAGTATATGCTGTAACAGATACTAACAAAGATGGTAAAGCAGACAATGTGTATACACTGGCAAGCGGGCTAAACACGCCCAATGGCGTGGCTTTCAAGAACGGACATCTTTATATTGCAACGATATCTTCCATTTTAAAATTAGAGAACATAGAGGCTAACCTGGCTAACCCGCCGGCACCAAAAGTTGTGTATGATCAACTGCCCACAGATAAACATCATGGTTGGAAATTCATTGCCTTTGGCCCCGATGGAAAATTGTACATACCGGTGGGCGCTCCCTGTAATATTTGCAAAAGCGAAAAAAAGATATACTCTACCATCACCCGTATGAATGACGATGGCAGTGGGTTTGAAATATTTGCAGAAGGCATAAGAAATTCTGTGGGTTTTGCCTGGCACCCTGCCAGCAAGGAATTGTGGTTTACAGAAAATGGCCGAGACATGATGGGCAACGATGTACCAAGGGATGAACTGAACCACGCTCCTGCAGCAGGAATGCATTTTGGATTTCCTTTTTGCCACGAAGGCAGTATTCTCGATCCCGAATTTGGCGTTGGAGCGGATTGCAACAAGTATACGCCGCCGGTAGAAAAGTTGGGACCGCATGTGGCGGCGCTTGGCATGCGTTTTTACACGGCAGCCATGTTTGGCGAGGCGTACAAAAACCAGGTATTCATTGCTGAGCATGGCAGCTGGAACCGGGCAGAACCGCTGGGGTACCGGGTTAGCCTTGTAAAATTAGATACAGCTGGAAGATCTTTGGGCTACTCCACTTTTGCCGATGGCTGGCTACAGGCAGATGGTAAAGTATTGGGGCGCCCTGTAGATGTAGCAGTAATGGCCGATGGCGCAATGCTCATCAGCGACGACTATAGCGGTGTTGTTTACAGGGTGATAAAGCAATCCTACTGATTACACTAAAAAAGCCAACACAATTAAGTGATGAGGTTAGCCTGCAAGGCTGTTTACTACAAAGTTGATGATTACACTTATTTGTTTTGCCTCCACTCCTGCGGCGTAAGCCCATACTCCTGCTTGAACACACGGGCAAAATATCCAGGATCATTGTAGCCGCAATCCATGGCAATGGAAGCTATGCTTTTACCCAGGTCTGTGAGTAACTCTTTTGACTTATTCAAACGTATCATGCGGATGAATTTATTGGGTGAGCAGCCAATGAGCGCATCTAATTTGCGATGCAATTGTGAGTGACTCATAAACATTAGTTTACACAATTGCTCCACTGTAAAGTTTTCATTGGTTATATTTTTCTCTACGGCTTCTCTTACTTTTTTTACAAAAGCATCTTCTATTTTATTTGCTGCAATGTTTTGGGCAGCACTGGTATTTTCTAACGGCGTATTGGTTACTTCTCCATTTAGTCCAGCTTTTTTAAGGTAATAATGTTGCAGGTTCTGCCTCATTTCCAGTAAGTTTTTAATTCTTACTACTAACTCTTCCTGGTTGAACGGTTTTTCGAGGTACACGTCTGCACCCATTTTTAAACCTTCTATCTTACTTTGAATATCGGCTTTTGCGGTGAGCATAATAATAGGAATATGACTGGTATGTTCATCTCTTCTTAGCTGGCGAACCAATTCAAATCCATCTACGAAAGGCATCATTACATCTGTTACAATAAGATCGGGAATAATATCTGTAGCTATTTCAAAACCTTCTTTTCCATCTCTTCCAACTGCCAGGCGATAATCGGGTAAGCAAGAAGCCGTATAAGCCACTACATCTGCGTTGTCTTCCACCAATAATATCAATGGATTTTCTTTTTGGTGATTGTTTTCACTTGCGTCATACACAGGTAAAACTGCTACAGGTATTTTAGATGACACCACCTGGTTTGTTTCTAAAGCAATATCGGTAGCAGGCGGGGCTACTTTTTTAAGAGGAATGAATACCGTGAACTCACTTCCTTTGTTAGCACCAGCCAGCTGGCTTTTTACAATGATTTCTCCCTCCATTAATTTAACCAGCTCCTTTGTGAGGGCTAGCCCAATACCAGTGCCTTCTGTTTTTCGGGTATGGCTGTTATCCAGTTGATAAAAGCGATCAAAAATATGGTGCAACTGGTCTTCGGGAATACCAATACCTGTGTCCTTCACCTTGATGATAAGGGTTGAATTATCTCCCTGATTTAGTCCTGTGTTTTCCAATACACTGATGTAAATATTTCCTTTCTCCGGCGTGAACTTTAAGGCATTGGATAGTAAGTTAGAAACGATCTGCCTTGTTTTTACCGGATCGTATTGCATGTAGAGAGCATCCATTTCCGGTAAAAAATGCAATTGTTTTTGCTGGCTTTCTGCCAAAGAATGAAACGACTCCACGATGTAGCGCAAAAAAGCAATTACATCTGCATTCACCAGTTGTAATTGCATTTTGCCGGTTTCCAGTTTGGAGAGATCGAGCATTTCATTCACCATGTTCAACAGGCTTTGCCCGTTGCGAACGATCATGTCCATGCCATTATTAAAATGTTCTGCAGGTTTGTTTATCACTTGTTGTGCCATACCCAATATAACCGTAAGGGGTGTACGAAACTCGTGGGTGATATTGGTGTAGAGTTGTGTTTTGATGCTGTCAAGCTCTTTTATACGTTTAGCTTCCAGTTGCTCGTAATTTAATTGCGATTGTAATTTTGCCTTGTTTACATTAAATTTCAAATACGCCCTGATGGCCAATGCAATGAGCAATGCATAAATAATATAGGCCCACCAACTGAGCCACCAGGGAGGTAAAATAGTGATCTCCAGTTCATCTATGTGATCGCTCCATATGCCCTGGCTATTACTACCCTGTACTTTAAACATGTATTTTCCTGCGGGCAAATGCAAGTAGGTAGCACTTCGGCGGTTACCACTTTCTACCCAATCCTTATCAATACCTACCAACTGGTACCGGTATTTATTTTGGCCGGGGTCAGTAAAATCAAGAGAAGAAAATTCAAGCGTCAATATATCCTGCAGGTGATTGAGCGTTATGTTTTGAGTTTGTTCAATATTTTGCGATAAGATTCCCGTGTTATCTCCGGGCAACACTGGCGCATTGTTTACCAACATATTTGTTATGTAAACCTGGGGGGGAAAGCTTCCCGCTAAAACTGCTGTGGGATCAAAAACATTCATGCCGTTCACTCCACCAAAGGCTAACTTGCCATTAGACAATTTTGCATAAGAACCTGTATTAAATTCATCATCTTGCAAGCCATAGGCTTTGGTAAAATTTCTGAAGACAAAGCGGGTGCTATCATGGCCCGGGTGTGCCAGCAGGCAGAAGATACCATTGTTGGTACTGCCCCATATATTTTTACCATCATCGGCCAAAATTCCATACACCACAT
Source organism: Chitinophagales bacterium (assembly GCA_038257335.1). Lineage (GTDB taxonomy): Bacteria > Bacteroidota > Bacteroidia > Chitinophagales > Chitinophagaceae > Ferruginibacter. Next base: position 14,860 of record JBBSJJ010000049.1, read on the forward strand.
CATCTGGTAAACCCTGCCTTGCAGTGAGATGCATAAAATCACCGTTGGTTTTATGCATCCTGTTCAAACCACCGCCCTTGGTGCATATCCATAGATATTTATCGGGCTCAGCCGGGTCATCCATAAAACAAGACACATGGTCATAGTTCAATGAATTGCGGGTATTGGGTTTATTGGTAAACCATTTTACTTCGGGCACTTTCTGTTGTTCCTTAAAAATAAGTTTTGCAAAACCATACTGGGTACCTATCCAGTAGGCGCCCTTTCCGTCTTCGTATAAAGCCGTGCAAATAGTATTGGGCGATAGTGGCCTTTCAGTATTGATGTTGATGCTAAAACTATCTATCTGTCCGGTAACATCGTGTATTCTTCTAAACAGCCCGCCCCTTGCCGCAAACCAGATATAACCATTGCGATCTTCCAGCATGGCTTGTTTGTCGCCGCTGGGTTCATTAAACAGTGCCAGGTGCCTGGTAACTTTTTTGTAAACAGGGTCATAGTCATAGTAACCTTTAAAATTTTCTGCTTCAGACTTAAGCCAGAACTTGCCAGTGGTACTTACAAGGAAATTATCTGCCTGCAAAGGCTGCGGAAAATGTTGAAAAGGATTTTGTTCGATACCATGCTTTTGTAATTTAACCCAATTGTACCCGTAATCCCCGGCATAGATATGATTAGCTTTATCTTCTTTAATCCACCTCACACTAGAACCAGGTAACAGGTGTTCGTTAAATTTGCTGCCTGCGGTATTGTACTTGCGCAAGCCGTAACCCATAGAGCCAGACCATACAATAGACGATTGATCGATGAGAAAAGGAAACACTAGTTTTTTTTCTTTTGGAAACTGCAACCCCCATTTTAAGGGCTTGCCGGCTTCTCGTATGGCTACATCGTACCGAAACAATTCCCGGTAATAGTTTCTCCACAAAGGCTCCTTAGGTAGCAACAGTAAGTTTCCTGCAGTTATTTTACTTGTGTCAAAAAGCGGGTAGCTTTGGGAGCCATCCCACAAAAAATAATATGACCTGCTGATAATTTCGCCGCCTTTTGACATAAATCCATCATTTAGAAAAGCTGCATTGTGATGCTGATGAAAGCTGTTTCTGGCAGGATCAAAACTATATACGCCGCCATCAAATCCTCCGAGCCACATCATGCCGTTTTTATCTTTTCCCATTGCATACACATCTGAGTTGTTGGGAAGCTGTAACCTTGTAACATTTGGGTAGCTGGGCTTGTCAAAAAAATCAGTTGGCAGGCTGATCATATTAAAGCCATTGCCGTATGCAGCAACGAGTATTCTTCCATCCTTTAACTCGGAAATACTCCTGATAGCGTTGCCCGAAAGACTGGCAGCGTCTGCCGGCCTGTGCAGTATGCGGAAAAATCTTCCGGTTTTCTTATCATATATATTAACGCCGGCATCCTCTGTACCTATCCAAATTCGTCCCTTGGTATCTTCAAACAGGGCGACAATTGTGTTACTACTTAAACTTTGCGGATTGTAAGGATCATTAAAAAAAACTTTGAAACTATAGGCATCGTACCTATTAAGCCCGTTTTTAGTAGCCACCCAAATAAACCCCTCTTTGTCCTGCAACAAATCGAAGATCATGCCCTGCGAAAGTCCCTGGCTGGTAGATATGATCTCAAAATCTGGAGTGGTTTGAGCAGATAGGCCCGTTACCCCGAAAGTGAGGAGCAAAAGAAGTTTGGCTGAAAGTTTGGTAAAAGGGCTAAACATTTACTATAAAGGTAATGTGTACCTGCTTTCTTTGCGCAGACTCACCAAATAAAACCTGCGGATGCTGTAAAGGCCACAAAAAATCCGGTTCATGCACAGATTGTCCTGCTAACAGGTTAAAATGCAGGGTATAAAGGGCAGAATTTACTCACCAGCAAGCTGCTAAATAGAGACCTTCACCCAGGCATTCATCATTTGTCTTGAATAACTAACTGCTTAGGCATGCCCCAATTTTTGATTAACATTGATCCTTTGCCTGAGCACGGCTAAAAATTGATTGACATCAATGAAGTTTTTAATAAACAAAAAGAAGCAAATCGCAACTTGTAAAAGGCCAACTCAACAGGCCAACAAATGCTGCCGGGAACCGGCACAACTGCCAGGCATACACGAAACAAAGGCAGGATCAAAAAAGCGTAAATGAAGGTTTAATAAAACGAATTACAGTGCTGGTATCTGGTTGAACAAAATGATACTGTTGCACACAACACACTTTTGTTTCTGCATTTTATAAATTATACGGGTAATGATACAGGAAGCAAAAATAAAATAGGAAACTGGATTGCATAAATATGCCCACAGGGAATAACCCTGAAAACTGAACAAGATGTTTGTACCCATCAAAAACAGGCGCTATCGCAAATGAGTTATTCAACATTTAAAAAAATCGGAAAAATTTGTAACAGCTGGCAGATTGTGGCCGGGCTGGACAGCCGTAACAATGAAATGCAAAATAAAAAATGGTAAAGCTCAGCACATCAGAAAATCTTAAACGGGAAATCGGAGCCCGCTCACTTGCCCTGGCAAGTGCCAATGTAATGGTGGGTTCCGGCATTTTTGTATTGCCGGCATTGGTAGCCGAAGGCCTGGGAGCCACTGCTATATTGGCCTACATTGTTTGCGGCGTGCTTGTTTTTTTAGTAGCCCTTTGTTTTGCAGAAGTAGGTAGCAACACCACAAAAAGTGGAGGCTCCTACCGGTACGTGGAAGATGCTTTTGGTCCTTATGCCGGCTTCCTGGTAAGTAATATTTATTTGATAGGTGCCTGTACGGCGGCTGATGCTGCAATAGCCAATGCACTAGCAGATACGTTGAAATATTTTTTTCCTTCCTTTGGAATTGATATCTACCGGATGCTGTTCATAGCAATCGTTTTTGGTTCCCTGGCATGGCTTAATATCAGCAGTGTTAAAAATGGGATCCGTTTTGCGGTGCTGGCCGGCATCGGAAAATTAATTCCCCTGCTGGTTTTAGCTGCGGTAGCGATCCCTTATGTTGACACACAAAATCTCAACTGGACAATTGAGCCGGGTGTAAAAAATATAGGGGCCGCTTCTTTACTATTATTTTTTGCCTTTATGGGTTTTGATACCCCGCTTAATAACGGGGGTGAAATTAAGAACCCTGCCCGCACAGTTCCTATTGGTATATTTTTAGGGATCAGCATAGTGCTCATTATTTATATTTCTCTTCAACTGGTGACCCAGGGAAGTTTAGGCGACGGTTTGACTGCACACAAAGCCGCACCACTGGCTGCTGTGGCCGCCATTGTATTCGGCAAAATGGGAACGTTGTTCATTATTGCGGTAACGGTACTATCTATGTTAGGTACCCTGAGTGGTGAAATATTATCGGTGCCCAGGGTTTTATTTGCCGGGGCAAGGGATGGCCTTATGCCCAAACCATTGGGTAAAGTGCATCCGCGTTTTAACACACCACATATTGCCATCTGGATCTACACAGCAATCGGTTTTATAATGGCCGTTTCCGGTGGTTTTAAGCAACTCGCTATCTTAGCCAGTGCCTCCATGCTACTGATGTATTTGGGGGTGGTACTCGCTACTATCAAATTACGAAGAAAGGAAGCGCTAAATACCCAAAAGGGATTTCGTGTACCCGGTGGCGTTATAGTACCTGCTTTGGCAGCGGCTACCATTGTTTGGCTCTTATCCAATTTAACCAGGGAAGAAATGATAGGTGTATCCGTTTTTATAGGAGTTTTTTCCATAATATACGGGGCAATTGCATATATTAAAAAGAAAAAGATAGTATCATGACGAAAACAACCGCTTGCCTGCTCTTCTTTTTATCAATGGCATCGATCAGCAATGCACAAAAACCCAGAGCAAGAGATATCGGGATTCCATTCAACGGAAAGCCCGGAACATACAATGCCATCACCGATGTAAAAGGTGTGGAAGTAGGCTACAGTACTATTATCACCGGTGCAGGAAAAAACGTAAGAGGCAATGGGCCAGTTAGAACAGGCGTTACAGCTATTTTTCCCCGAGGCAAAATTAATAACCCCGTGCACGCCAACTGGTATGCATTGAATGGTAATGGCGAAATGACCGGTACCACATGGGTTACCGAGTCTGGTTTTTTAGAAGGTCCGCTGATGATCACCAATACCAACAGCGTAGGGGTTGTGAGAGATGCCGTGTTGAAGTGGTATGTAAAAACGGGATGGTACAAAGAAGACTTCTGGTACACGTACCCGGTAGTAGCAGAAACTTACGATGGTTTCTTAAACGATATCTACGGCTTTCATGTAAAGGAAACCAATGCATACGAAGCATTGGATAGTGCAAAGAGTGGTTTCATCAAAGAAGGAAATGTAGGCGGTGGCACGGGCATGATGTGCCTGGGTTTTAAAGGTGGAACCGGAACAGCATCAAGACTGGTAAAAATAAAAGACTCGTCTTATACAGTTGGTGTGTTGGTACAATCAAACTTTGGCGGCAGAAGAAATTTCACCATTGCCGGCGTTCCCGTGGGGCAGCAACTGAAAGATACCTTGAAATCTGAATTCAAAGCTCCACCTTCTTACCAGCCAGGTGACGGTTCTATCATTGTGGTAGTGGCAACAGATGCTCCCCTGCTACCCCACCAGTTAAAACGCATAGCAGCAAGGGTTCCACTGGGTATTGGCTTGGTAGGTGGCCGTGGAGAGAATGGCTCTGGAGATATTTTTCTTGCTTTTTCCACCGCCAATCCTACTGCATTTCAGCGAGAAAGTTTTACCAGGCTTGATGAGTTGCCGAATGATTTAATTAACCCTTTGTTTGATGCAACTGTTCAGGCTGTAGAAGAAGCCATCATTAATGCCATGGTAGCTGCAGAAACCATGGAAGGCATTAATGGAAACAAAGCATACGCCTTGCCGCAAATAGCAATTATTGAAATTTTGAAGAAATACCGCCGAATAGATTAATTTAAATCATTGAAGTGGTTTTCATCATTATCCCTGGAGGGATACAACTAAGCCAAACAGTAAACTCTTATAACATGCAACGCCCAATTACCTCACCTACCCAGCTAGCCCTGTGCCTGCTACTTGCCATGTCTGTCATTTCCTGCAACCAACCTCCGGGGAACAAAAGGGCCACCGCCTCTTCTCTCAATAATTATTTTAATTACAGCGATTCATTGGAAGCTGGCGGGGTAACAATGATACCTATTACAACACCGGCCGGCAATTTCAACGTATGGACCAAACGCTTTGGCAGCAATCCTAAAGTAAAAATTTTATTGTTACATGGTGGCCCCGCATTTACGCATGAATACATGGAATGTTTCGAAACATTTTTTCAAAGAGAAGGGTTCGAATTTTATGAATACGACCAGTTAGGGTCTTATTACAGCGATCAGCCTACGGATAGCAGCCTGTGGACCATACCACGCTTTGTAGAGGAAGTGGAGCAGGTGCGCCAGGCCATTGGAGCAGACAGTAATAATTTTTATGTACTCGGCATTTCATGGGGTGGTATACTCGCCATGGAATATGCCTTAAAATACCAGCAGCATATAAAAGGTTTACTGGTATCTAATATGGTGGCGAGTGCACCAGAGTATGGCAGATATGCAGAAGAGGTGTTGGCCAAACAAATGAAACCCGAAGTGCTGGCTGAGATCAGAGCCATAGAAGCAAAAAAAGATTTTAGCAATCCCCGCTACATGGAATTGCTGATCCCAAATTTTTATCATGAGCATGCCTGCCGCCTGGCGGTATGGCCCGATGCTCTTAACCGGGCAATGAAACATGCCAATGGCGCAGTATATACCCTGATGCAGGGCCCCAGCGAATTCGGTATTGGCGGTCGCCTGGCAACCTGGGATATTAAAAACAGGTTAAAAGAAATTGCCGTGCCCACTTTAATGATCGGTGCCAAACACGATACCATGGACCCCAAAGCCATGGAAGAACAAAGTAAAATGGTGCAAAATGGTAGCTACCTCTATTGCCCCAATGGCAGCCATTTAGCCATGTGGGACGATCAGAAAATTTATATGAACGGAGTGATAAAATTTATAAAAGAGGTGGATACAAAATCATTGTAAAAACAAAGCGAGGGCCGTTACAAGCAACGGGAAGATGAGGTTACCAATGGAATTTACAGCGGGGTATGGTGCAACTAAACCTGCCAAAACTAAGTATAACGAGGCTGCCTGCATATGAAAAGGCTTTAAAGAGGATACCCGTGCGGCTGGTTAAGACTTATTGACACACAAAATTAAATGACCTGGTCAGCCAGGCGCTGGTTATAAGAATTCGCAAAAACTTTCGCATTAAAAAAAATTTCACTGTGAGTGAGAAGGCCGAAGGCATGTGGCTTATTAATAAGAATTTATTGTAATATGCAACATAGTTTTTTAAACGTTGGATAAATACCGAAACCAAACTAACAAGATCATGCAAAAGCTCACGCCTGTTTCCTACAATGAAAGGGACATCTTCATGGATGTACTTCGTGGCTTTGCCATCCTGGGAATATTTATTGCAAATCTCAATGGCTTTTCCTGGTACGACAGCAAATCGACGGCTTCGGGCCCATTTCTTATCCCTGGCTGGGATCACAAAATGGGTTTCCTTCATCACATGTTTATAGAGGGAAAGTTTTATTCCATCTTCAGTTTGTTATTTGGCTGGGGCCTTGCTTTACAATTTAAGAGAGCTGCTGATAAAGGCATCAACGCCCTGCCAACGGTAAAACGCCGATTATTTTTTATGCTTTTACTGGGGGCCGTTCACTTACTATTATGGCCGGGTGATATTGTTTTCTTTTATGCATTGCTTGCTTTTATTTTGATGCCTTTGCGCAAACTCTCCAACAAAGCAATGATCATTACCGGAACAATCTTAATTCTCGCCCCCATTCTCTTATACGCAGCCAAATCACATTGGCAATGGCTCAATGCGCCTGCCGGGCTGATGTTCGAAGCCGGTACCAGGGTTGATAAGATGATTTTAAATACAGTCATCTCCGACGACAAGGGTATTGCCGATTATTTGAAACAAGCCAGTTGGTGGCAAGTATTGAAAGCAAATATTTCCGGTTTCTTTTACCGGTATGGGTATCTTTTTTTTGTAAGCAGAATTCCAAAAGTGTTGGGAATGTTTTTGATTGGTTATGCATTGGGCCGTTCTGAATTTTATAAGAATATACACCGGCATAAAAAAACACTTTATATCATTATTGCTGCAGGCCTTATCATTGGCTTGCCGGCAAACTTTTATCTGGCCCGCTACATGACTTATTTTATGGATGATTACTGGCAGTTAAAAACAAATGGACTCTACCAAACAATAGCTTATGCTTTAGGCGTTGTACCCCTGGCACTGGTTTATGTGGCTATTTTTATGTTGGCTTTTCAGTCTAATGCCGGCAAAAGATTATTATCCGTTTTTGCCCCGGTGGGTAAAATGGCTTTTAGTAATTACATTTTTCAAACGATGGTGGGCAGTGTGCTGTTCCTTGGTGCAGGGCTCGGATATATCGGCCAGGTGGGGCCTTTTTGCTATACCATATTCGGTGTATTGGTATTTATGGTACAAGTAATGCTAAGCCATGCCTGGTTGCAGTATTTTAATTATGGGCCGGTGGAATGGTTGTGGCGAAGTGCTACTTACAAACATTGGCAACCCATGCGTAAAGCATCCCCAAAAAACCAAACATGAAAATACAATTGTCGCTGGCTGCACTGCTCTTTTCTCGCTTGCTCTTTGCTCAGTCTTATCAAAAAATACATACCAAAGCCATTGTGCTAGACACACACAACGATGTGTTGATGAGGGCAGCAGACCTTGGTACAGTAATAGACGAGGATCGTAGCGGCAAAGATCACAGCGATCTTACCCGCTGGAAAAAAGGTGGATTGGACGTACAAATTTTTTCGGTATACACCGATGGCGATAAAAAAAATTCTTATGCATACGCCAATAGGGAAATGGACAGTCTTGATGCGGTAGCTGCACGCAACCCGGATAAAATAAGGAAAGTAGCTAACTACAAAGAATTAGTGAAAGCTGTAAACCAGCGTAAAATTGCCGCCATGTTTGGTGTAGAGGGCGGTCATATGATAGAAGATGACCTGGGTAAACTGTATCTATTGTATAAGCGAGGCGCCCGCTACCTTACACTCACACATAACATAGCCCCCACCTGGGCCACCAGTGCTGCAGATGAAACCAGCGAAAAGCCTTTAGCCCACAAAGGTTTAACAGACTTTGGAAAGCAGGTAATAAAACGAATGAATGAATTAGGGATGATCGTAGATATCAGCCATGCGGGTGAGCAAACTTTTTGGGATGTGATCGCATTGACAACAAAACCCATCATGGCTTCCCACAGTTCTGTGTATGCGCTCACGCCTCATCGTCGCAATTTGAAGGACGAACAAATAAAAGCCATTGCAAAAAATGGCGGTGTGGTACAGATCAATTTTAACCCCGGTTTTATTGACAGCAGTTTTGATAAGAAAGAAGCGGCTTTTTTTAAAATGCATGCGGCGGAGTTTGATTCTCTAAAAAAATCCGGGATGGATGAACACTATGCAGCAGACTTTCTCTATTACAAATATGCAATGGATGTGTTAAGTATTCGGCCGCCCTTATCTAAAGTGATAGATCATATAGAGTACATCATCAAGCTCGTAGGAGCAGATTATGTGGGCATCGGCTCAGACTTTGATGGCATTAATGTGACACCACTGCAGTTGGATGATGTTACCAGCTACCCCTTGATCACCAAAGCCCTGTTAGAAAGGGGTTATGGAAAGAAAGACATCACAAAAATTTTAGGAGGAAACTTTTTACGGGTTTTAAAAGCCAATGAAAACCATCAATAATCACTATAGAGCAACATCATAAAAAATTAACAGCTAGAATCAGCAGGATAGATTTAAAATGAAAAAATGCTATGAGAAAAAAAATCAACATCTGCATACATGGAAAATGAGGGCGTCGAAGAAGTGAACAATTGGAACTACAGCCATAACATCAATTATCTGATCAATAACTGCGTGCATGATGGCCGGCACAACGAAGGACTATGTTATGCAGAGCGTTTAAAAAATATGCCGGTAAATAACCATCGCAAAAAAATATACGAGGGCAGCTTTTTTAACCAGGGCATCCTGGCTCCCGGCAAAATGGAAATGGCTTTTGGTAATTGGGATAAAGCCGCAGAGCAATTTGAATCTATTAAAGATAAAGACAGCGCTTTTGGCCATAAAAACATGGAGTTCAAAAATGCCCTTACCGCTTTTGTAAAAGGAATGGCTGCCCTGGACAAAAAACAATATTGGACTGGCGCTGAAATATTCCAGCGACCTGGATGCGCTTCTGTGGAGAAATGAAAAGCAAACAGGAAAAGATAGCAATTTAAAAGGTGGTTTTCAAAACACCATCAATACCGTCAGCCTGGAATTACAGGGACGTATTGCCAGCCAGCAAGGCAATCATGATATTGCTATCAAACTGCTGGAAAAAAGCGCATAAAAATGAACTGGATCTTGGTTATGGTGAGCCTCCATTGTATGCCAGGCCTGTGGCAGTAAGCATCGGCGAGGCACAAATAGTGGCAGGCAAATATGAGCAGGCCATAAAAACCCACAAGAATTATCTACAACGTTTTCCAAAAGGTATATTTGTATATAGCTGCCGGCACAAATTATACTTAAAAAAAGGCGACACAGAAAAAGCAAAAGAATAGGAGGCATTGCTGCAGGATGCGGCTAAATATGCCGACTCGGGTATTTATGAAAATTAATAAACAAGGCATTTTTGAAATAATGGATGAAGAAAATAAAAAAAATCCCCTTTTAGAAGGTGTGATGGCTTCAGTTTCATTATAATATATTTGTTGATAAGATTGACCTCGGGTAAAAAGAGTTGATTAGGATTTACACAATTTTAATTAACAGATTTTAAATTACAGAAATTAAAAAAACTAACATGAAGAGAACACTTAGAACGGATGCTGTAGATTGGAAAGTGGTTTGGAACTTCAAAAACCTGGTATTGATATTTGTAGGCACGGCCCTGGCTGTATTGTCCATGAAAGGCTTTATGATTCCCAACCGTTTTATGGATGGTGGCATTACAGGTATCTCCATTTTATTACATGAAATCTTTCACATCAATATAAGTTTCCTGGTTATTGCTTTAAACGCAGTCTTTGTATATCTTGGGTATAAGAGAATAGGTAAAACTTTTGCCGTGCAAACCACCATCGCAGTGCTTATATTAGCCATTGGGTTACTGTTTGTAGAGATCAATCCTATTACCAAAGACAAATTATTGATTGCTGCTTTTGGCGGAATCTTGATTGGTACTGGTGTAGGGCTCGTTATAAGGGGTGGCGGAGTGATAGATGGTGCTGAAGTGATTGCTGTATTTACCGGTAGAAAAACCGGTTTCTCTAACAGCGAGATCATCATGCTTATCAATACTATCATATTTGGAGTAGCGGCGTTACAGTTCGGCATCGAAACCGCCATGTATTCCATCATTACTTATTTTACCGCTACAAAGGCTACCCATTATGTGGTGGATGGTATCGAGGAATTCACTGCCATGAACATCATCTGTGCTCAGCAGGAAGAAGTAAAAAATTTATTGGTGAACGAATTAGGAAAGGGCATCACCGTGTATAAAGGTGAAAGGGGTTACCTGCCCGGCTCTTTTGAAGTAAGAACCCAGTCAGATATTATTGTGACAATAATTACCCGGTTAGAAATAAAACAAATACAGGATGCTGTTATGGAAATTGATCCCAAGGCATTTATTTATGTACAAAGTATTAAAGAAGCCAGTGGTGGCATATTAAAAGCGAAGGCACATGCAAAGTAAAGAAATGAAAGAGTTTGTAATTAACCTACTACAACAAAATTTACCGCCCACTTACTTTTATCATAATTATCAGCATACACTGTATGTGCTGGCCAATGCCGAAACAATTGGAAGGAGTGAAGCGATTACGGAACATGAAATGCATCTTTTAAAAGCCGCAGCCTTGTGGCACGATACAGGCTATATACATGTATACACAGGGCACGAATTTGAAAGTTGTTTACTGGCAAAAAAACATTTGCCTGATTTTGGTTTTAATGAAAATGAAATCAGACAAATCTGTGGAATGATCATGGCCACCATGGTTCCGCAAGACCCGCACAACAAATTGGAAGAAATTTTAGCCGATGCAGACCTTGAATACCTGGGAACCAGCAAAGCACCGGCATTGGCCAACCAACTGTTTCTTGAATTGCAGGCAATTAATCCCAAATTGACTGAAGCAGAATGGACAGAAACCCAAGTTTCGTTTTTGAAGACTCACCGATTTTTTACCGCTTACTGCAAGAAAAAATGTGGACCCCAAAAAGAAGCGTATGCAGCACAGCTGCAAAAACTTCTTTAAGAGGAAAATAATAGATCATTTATACAGAAGTACATGCAGGCAAGATAAAGCACCGGCAAGTTTCCTGCTGCAATTAAGGCAGCACTGGAGCTAGCTATGGGCGAGGGCTTTAGCCCCAACGAAGTTTATTTCTATTAGAAAAGATCGGGTTGGCAAGAAAAAGTAATAATACCACTTCACATGAAAGCAAAAACAATAAAAGGAAAATCAACTGAAGAAATAGCAGTTGCATTGCAACAATCTTTGAAAGATGGCTTCAAGCCTTCGCTAGCCATCGTTTTTATTTCTGCAAAACAAAACCGGGACGAAATTTGTGAGCTGTTCACCAAAGAAAGCATCGCCATTTTCGGTTCTACCACTTCCGGCGAATTCATCAGCAGCGAAATTGAGGAAGGATCAGTTGCCATCATGTTATTAGACATGAACCCGGCCCATTTTAAAATTATGTTCCGGGAAACCGCCGACAGTTCTGCTTTTGAGGTAGCTAAAGAAGTAGGTGTTGAGGGACGAAAGCTATTTGCCAATCCGGCCTTCATCATTGCCTCGGGTTGGTTGCACACCGATGGAGAACAAATTGTAGCGGGTATTGAAGAAGGCACAGGCGCCCACTCCACCCTATTTGGCGGCATGGCCGGCGATGACCTGGCACTGAGGGAACCCATTGTATTTACCCATGGCAAGCAAAGTACTACAGGGCTGGTTGCATTGATTATTGATGAAGATAAAATTGCTATCAACGGGATTGCCACCTGTGGCTGGAAGCCCATCGGCATCACCAAAACAGTTACCAAAAGTGAAGGCAACATTGTGTATACGATAGATGATAAGCCTGCCTTAGACCTGGTAATCAAATACCTTGGTCTCACCATGGATCAGGAAACCACTGCCAGCAGCACCGTGGTAAACCTGGGTGCCTACTATCCCCTTCAGTTAGAAAGAGAAAATGCACCTCCGGTGATGCGCACCTCCATGTTGGGAAATATAGAAGACCGATCCCTTATATGTGCGGGCAACGTACCCCAGGGTGCCAAAGTGCGCTTCTCCCTCCCACCCGACTTTGATGTAATTGATACCGTAGTAAAAGAATGCAATGAATTAAAACGTGATGCACAAGCCGAAGCCGAAGCAGTTATTATTTTTTCCTGTATCAGTCGGTATCTGTCATTTGGCGTAATGACCTCTGAAGAAATTGAGCAGGTAGCCAATGTTTGGAAGGCCCCCATGGTGGGGTTTTTCTGTTATGGCGAATTTGGAAAATCTAAAGGCGGCAAACATGAATTTCACAACAACACCTGTTGTGTGGTGGCTATGAAAGAAAAGGAATAGTGGATAATTAATAATGGATAATTAAAAATAAGTACCATGATAAAAGCAACTGTTCTTTATGGTCTCCCAACAGATTCCGGAGCATTCGAGCAATACTATGCCGAATCGCATCACCCGCTTGTTTTAAAAGCATCGGGTATTGTTAAGTGGGAATACACAAAATTTCTGCCCAACCCAGATGGATCACCACCAGCATTCTATCGCATGGCAGAACTATATTTTAATACCCCGGAAGAGATGCAACAAACAATGACATCTGCAGAAGGACAGGCCATGGCTGCCGATCTTTCCAATTTTGCAACCGGCGGTGTTACGATATTATTTGGGGTGCTGCAAAACTAAATGCAACCTCCATTCTGCGGGAGAAACAAAAATCTTTCCCGCAAATTAGCGCATATGAAAAGGCGGCGCTGACCTACCCAGAAACAAAATCATCGATCCTCTGCGGTATTCAATTGGCGCTCATCTGCGGGAGAAAAGGCAGCGCTGATCTACTCAGAAACAAAATCATCGCTCGTTTGCGGCATTCAATTGGCGCTCATCTGCGGGATAAAAGGCAGCGTTGATCTACCCACAAACAAAATTATCGCTCCTCTGCGGTATTCAATTGTCGCTCATCTGCGGGAGAAAAGGCAGCGCAGATCTACTCATAAACAAAACCATCGCTCCTCTGCGGGAAAAATAAATATACTGTTTCATGAATCAGCACTTACAAAATATACTCGCCGTTATCCAGCTGTCAGAAGAATTATCTGCAGACAAGAAAGCTACGCTGGAAAAATCGGTTAAGGATGTAAATAAAGAATTAGAAATCGCCTTATTCAAACTCGACCGTACAGAAAAGGTAAAACGCACAACTGCAATTTTGCTGGAAGAAACGATAGAAGAACTGGAACAAAAAAGAAAAGCCATAGAAGAAACCAATGTGGCGCTGCAGCAATCACTGGAAGATTTAAAAGCGGCACAAACACAATTGGTGCAATCAGAAAAAATGGCAAGCCTCGGCGAACTTACTGCAGGCATTGCCCACGAAATTCAGAACCCTTTGAACTTCGTAAACAACTTTAGTGAGGTATCCAACGAGTTGATTGATGAAATGAATGAAGAGTTAGACAAAGGCGACATCAATGAAGCAAAGGCAATTGCCGCGGATGTAAAACAAAACCTGGAAAAAATCAATCATCACGGCAAACGGGCTGATGCCATTGTAAAGGGAATGCTGCAACATAGCCGGAGCAGCAGTGCTGTAAAAGAACCAACAGATATCAATGCTTTGTGTGATGAATATTTGCGATTGACCTATCATGGCCTGCGGGCAAAAGACAAGGCCTTTAATGCCACTATTAAAACTGATTTTGATCCCTCACTTGAGGCAATAAATATTATCCCGCAGGATGTAGGAAGAGTAATTCTAAATTTATTAACCAATGCTTTTTATGCAGTGAATGAAAGAAAGAAAAAGGAAGCCCCCCAACCCTCCCGCATGGGCGGGACAGGCTCTAAAGGGGGAGTCGAGTACGAGCCAATGGTAACTATCAGCACAAAGCGCCTTAGCGCCCGTTTAGGGGCGGGAGGGCTTTCGGGGGGGCTTTTAATTTCTGTAACCGATAACGGCAACGGCATTGCCGCAAAAGTATTAGATAAAATATTCCAACCTTTTTACACTACTAAACCTACCGGGCAAGGAACAGGATTGGGATTGAGTTTGAGTTATGATATTGTAAAAGCGCATGGAGGAGAACTAAAAGTGGAAACCAAAGAAGGAGAAGGAACTGAGTTTATAATGATTTTAAACTACTAATTAAAAATGAAACCTACATTAAGATCTGTCACTTTTCATATGCTTAAAATAGTTTTACTAAGTATCGCTATTGTTCTATGTACAAATGCTCATGCGCAATTGAATTCGGAAGACTTAACTCAGCTTACAGAAAAGGATGGACTGCCCGGCGCACAGGTGCAAAGCGTCTTAATAGACAAATTGGGATACGTTTGGGTAGGCACAAACAATGGCCTCACCCGCTATGACGGTTATGAATTTAAAAGGTTCTATTTTAACCCTAATGATACCGCAACCGTTCATGGTTTGGTGGTGATGTCAATGCTTGAAGACAGGGCTGGTAAAATATGGGTGGCAACCAGCCCCTCATGGTTGAATGTCTACGACCCTGCTACCAAAGCATTTAGCCAATATAATTATACCAGCCTGGTCAATAAATCTCCTGGAGTAGAAATAAATATTTCCTCTATGTGTCAGGATAAAAATGGAAGAATTTATTTTGGCGTAGATACCTATTATGGAGATATAATTTCACCTGCACTTTTATATAAAGATGAAAAAAGCAATTCATTAAAAAAGTTCCCAATTCCCGATAGTCTGA
>JBBSJJ010000050.1:0-28898 GCA_038257335.1 Chitinophagales bacterium
CTGGCTCAATAATGTAATAATAGGTATCCACCGGCAGGGTCTTTCCATTCATGGTACCATTCCATGGCGTCCTGTAACCTCTTGATTCAAATACCAGTTGGCCTGCCCTGGTAAATACCTGCACACGGTTGTTGGGATAGGTATCCAAATATTGTATCACCCATTTTTCGTTGATGCCATCACCATTTGGTGAGAAGGTGTTTGGAATTTTGGGCCCAAGCAAAACCTTTACAAAAACATCATCGCTTTTGCTGCAGCCACCCCTACCCGTTACTGTTAAAGTATAAGTGATATCCTCCAAAGGCCTGGTGGTGGGCCTCTCTATATTGGGATTGTTTAGATAGGTAGCTGGTTGCCATAAAAATTTCGGCTGTGTTGCAGTAACTGTTGGGTTCAATACGATGCTGCCGCCCTGCAACACAAAGGCATCCGCACCGGCATTTACAACCGGGTAAGTGTTTACTGTAAAAACTTTGACTGTTGTATCGCTGTTGCAGCCAAAACTATTGACAATGTACAAACTCACATTGTAAGCTTTGGCCACGCTGTAAAGATGAGTCGGATTTTGTGCCTGCGATAAACTGCCGTCATCAAAATTCCATCTCCATTGTGCCACCGCCCCATCAATGCCGCTGCTGTTGTCGGTAAAAGAAACCGGGTCGCCAATACAAATTCCGCCAGGGCTACTAATGGTAAAGCCACTGCGAGGTTGCGGATGAATACTGTTGAGGGTTATTACAGTGTCCGCTATACATCCCGACCCGCTGGTTACAGTTAATTTTACATTGTAAGATTTTAAGGCACTGTAAGTATGCAAAGGCTCCGCCGCCGTAGAGCTATTGCCTGGGCTGCCGGGATCGCCAAAATCCCACTGATAGGTGAAACTATTTTGTGTGCCATCTGAAATGGAAGATAAATTTTTGAACCTTACGGAAGCTGCCGGTAAACATAAGGTATCAGGAAAACTAAAGTTGGCATTGGGAGCACGCTTTATAGTTACCAGCTTGCTGACTGCAGCAGAAGTACATCCGTGCAGGGTGGTATTGTAAATGGTAACTGTATAATTATTGGCAACGGTATAGAGATGCCTAACGGTTTGGCCTGCCGGATAGGTTTGAAGAACAGAACCGTCGCCAAAATCCCAAACAGTATTCTTTAAAGTTACTCCTGCAGGTGCTGTAGATTGGTCATTGAAAATGATGCTGTCCATTTCACACAAAGGAGCCACTGGGGCAAACCTTGCCGAAGCCGTATCAAGAACTACAACGGTTGTTGAATCGGAATCCTGGCATCCCCCGGCGGCAGCCGTAAATGTATATCGTATAGTATGTGTTCCTATTCCGGCTACACTTGGCACGAAGCGCCATCCGCCCGCAAAACTTACACCGGGTCCTGAATAAGTTTCAGTTCCTGCCACTGCGCCTGCTTGTGTACCCTGGTTTAAGGTGAGCGGAGTATTACTGTAGCATTGGTTGGGTATGGCACTTATTGATACGTCTGGCGTGGCAAATACTGTAACAGCCTGCACACGATCGTTTACACACAAGCCGCCCGAATAAGCCCTGAAGCGAATATTGTAAGTTCGGGTTATGTTGGAGGTAGGGTATTTGTGTTTGTAAATTTTATTAAAAGTTGGAAAATCATCCAATTCAAAAACAGTTGGTTGAGAAGTGTTATCCCAGTAAATTTCTACTTTGGTAATATTACCCGATGCAATGCTGGATTTATTTTGGATGGAGATAGAATCTTTGGAGCAGGCTGAGGCCGCACCCATTTGAATAAAGTCAGCCTGTGGATTGCCACCGCTCACCGTTATAATCTGTGGCAGTGTGTCTGTGCAGCCAACGCTGGTACTCACCACGAGTAATATTGAATAATTTCCTACAGCGGAAAAAATGTGTTGAGCATTTTGCACAGTAGAGGTATTAGCAGCACCGCTGCCAGGGTCTCCAAAATTCCAGAGCCATCCTGTTATTGCCTCCGGGGCGGCTACAGTGCTGGTATCTATAAATTCCGCAAAAGGATCTAAGAGGCATACTTCAGGCGAAATAAATCCTGCATTTGGTAGAGCATGGATAGTAATTGGTTTCGGAAATACTACCGATGTACAGCCCTTATCGTTGGTAACTTCCAGCGTGACGTTGTAGGTACCCAGGCTGGAAAATACATGCGTAGGGTTTTGCAGGGTTGATGTGTTAGCTGCCCCACTTGAAGGATCATTGAAATTCCAGGCCCAGGAATTTAGGACTCCCGCATTTGCTGCTGACAAATCCTGGAATTTGATTGTTCTATTTAAACATCCCGGACTGTTTGCGTTGAAATTAGCCGTAGGCAAGGGATGAACGGTAATGGTAGCTGTGCCTGTCTGAAGCTGGCTGCACAAGGTAGAACTTGCATCCCTTACACTCACCAATTGATAAGTAAACGTGCCGGGTGTGGCCGTACTCACCGCAACTGTTGCTGTATTACCCGTGCTGGTAAGCGTTTGTGCTGCACCCCCATTAATGGTATAAGTGAAGGTGTAAGGAGCGGTGCTGCCGGCACCGGTAAATACCACTGCAGTTGCAGCATTAACGCAAACTTGGGCATTACCGCTGATGCTGGCTGTAGGCGAGGCATTTACGGTAACAGTTGCTGTGCCCGTTTGGTTTTGGCCGCAAGCGGCAACACTGGCATCTCTTACCCTTACCAAGGTGTAATTGAAAATACCTGCGGCGTTGGTAGGTGCAGGAACCGTAACGGAATTACCTGCAGTTGTACTAACCAAAATATCCGCTCCCGCATTTATTTTATAGGTAAATGTAAAGGGTGCTCCCGTGCCCCCCACACCAGTAAAAGTAATGGCGGGCGATGTTGTGTTTTGGCAAACGGTACTGCTTCCAGCAATAGTTGCTGTGGGTAGGTCGTTCACATTAATTACAACAGTGTCTGTCTGATTTTGAAAACAGCCGGCAGTTCCGGCAGCATCTCTTACGCTTACCAGGTGGTAAGCAAAACTGCCAATAGTATTAGTAGGCGCTGCCACAGAAATGCTGTTACCTGTGGTGGTCGTAACCGTGAGATTGGGACCGTTGTTGATATTATAATTGAATGTAAAGGGCGCTTTACCTACAATACCAGTAAAAATCACGCTGGGTGGCGGGGCGTTTTTACAAACATTGCTGCTACCTGTTAGCTTCGCAGTGGGAAGAGCGCCAATCACAACTGTACTCGAAATGGTATCACTCACGCAACCGGCCGTATTAATATTTGCAAACCGTACTTTATAGCTTCCCGGGCCGGTAAATGTGTGAATAGGATTTTGCAGGGTGGAAAAATTAGCGGTACCGCTGGCAGGATCGCCAAAATCCCAGTACCATCTATAGGTCGGCTTAACCGTACTGGTCATATCATTGAACTGAACAGCCTGGTCTGAACAACCCGAAGAAGTCCAGTTAAAAGCTGCCACAGGAGGGTCTGAAATCTGAAGTTCAAAATCTATTGATTGCTCGTTTCCGCAGCCGTCAGCGTTAGGCGAATATACTGTGATCGTTACGGGGAAAACACCCACCGTGCCAAAGGTGTAAAAATTGGGCAGAGAGTACCAGTAAATTGTTTTGCTCCCAACCAAAGTTGTTGAGTCGGCATCAGCAGGCTTGGGTGGCTTTGAATACTTCACCGTTACACTTGCCGGAGAGCCAGGAAGGTTGCTTAGATTCCAGCGGATAGAATCGGCCAGGTATGGCAGGGATACCTTAAACTTAAATTTTGACCCCGTGCATACTGATGGGGTGGTTTCAATCCCATACTGAGAGGACACTCCCACTTTTTGAAAGAGGTCCTTGATGTTTGTTCCGGCATTGTAGCCATATGACTCAAATGGACCAAAACCATACGCAATTGCATTGAAACCTGAATCTGATTGAATCCTCCTTTGCCCCGACCCAACACTCTGTACGAGGTACGAGTAGGAAGGATCCTGGGGGTGCGTAACAAATAGCAATGGGCTCACACTTACACCATCTATTTTAAAGGAACTGATAGCCGTTCCCGAGTTCGGAATCACTACACCGTAAAAATGCGAAGCGATCGCAAAATTGGGAGTAGCATTCCATAAGACATCTGAAATATTTTGTTCAACAGGACTTAGGTAAATTACCTCAGGGTCACCAGGTCCCACATTTCCACAAGCACCCTGAGATGTAAAATATTGTGCTACCGTAATGGACAGGTTGGCTTCTATTTTCTGAGGAACTGTGGTAGCAGGAATTTCGTAATAGAAATTATTAATCAACGGGTAAGTGATCGGGGCGCCGTTTAGGGTAACCACAGTTGCCGGATCAGCCACGCATATTCTAAAAATGGTATTAGCCATGGCCCCCGCTGTGGGAACGGTCAAATATTTTTTACCCCAGGCATTTTTAGGAAAACTTTGCACCATATAATTGTCAGAAGAAGAGAATCCTCCTGTGCAGGTAATCGAAATACGCCCACTTCCAGAAAAAACTGCAATTCGTTTGCAACTCCCTGTAGCGGTTGCAATGCTTCTTACCCTTGATCCTGTAAGATCGACTCCCGATGTGCCAGCATATTGACCCATCACATTGTAAATTTGCCCCTGTGTAAGTGAAACTGTAAAAGGAACACCAGCGGCACGAGTAAGAGTGTTGGCACTCGGAACAATTTCTACGGTAGTGGTTCCCGTATCACACGCTATCACATAAAACCAGCAATTGGAATTGCTATTATTGGAAATGTTGGTATAATTTATAGAATAATACTCTTTTCCCAGGGTTGGTGTCGGAAACAAAATGGAGGCGCCAGATACTGCAGAATTGTAA
Source organism: Chitinophagales bacterium (assembly GCA_038257335.1). Classification (GTDB taxonomy): domain Bacteria; phylum Bacteroidota; class Bacteroidia; order Chitinophagales; family Chitinophagaceae; genus Ferruginibacter. Next base: position 4,821 of record JBBSJJ010000050.1, read on the forward strand.
ATATGTGCATAGGCAACAATCGGTTTGTCACTCACAATATGGATTCCTTTGTCTTGAGGAGTCGACGTTTCGGTTAATAACCTTGCATCCTGGGTACCAGTTTTAGGTAAAGGATTCGAGGTTAAAACTGTATTTGCAGGAATGTTACTATAGGTTTGGGAGTATCCAGACCCCGGAATGCTAACTGTTACCGTTGTAACCTGGTCTGTTGCAAAATACAAAACCATTTGTTGAGCGTTATTTCCCACCATTACCTGGTGATATCCGTAGCCAACCCAAAAATCTTTTCCTTTATTAGAGAAATCCTGGGAAAACACGTTCAATGAAAATAATAAAAAACAAAAAAAACAACAACTAAGTATTCTCATCAGCTTCGTATAAAAGATGTAAATGGTTTAACTCCGGCACAGTTTCAGGGAGCATTAACGGAAGACCGAATTTACCAAAAAATTGCCGCTTTACCAGCTTCGTCCTGCTCTAAATTTTACAAAGTAAATAACCATCTTATATAGGACTCTTAGTAAAACTTCCTGACATATATCAAATTATAAGAGCCACATAGAAATGCGGCTCTTGTTAAGAACCTTTTGGTTCTGTAACCCCCAAAGAAAACATCTTTATGTACTGTTGCCGGGGTAAGCTAAATCAGTAACTGCATTATTTTGTGAGCCTTATGGCTTCGCTTGCCAGGGCTGAATTATTTTGTTCTACATGAGCCACCCTGTAATATTGGTACCCAGGCTTTATGCGACTGGCTGTTTGTTTAAAGGCGTACTTACCAGCGCTTTTGGGGTCTGAACCAAACACAATACCAATGGCTTTAAATTCCTTACCGTCAGTACTAGCCTGAATTTCCCAGTAATTACCCTCTTCCTTAATACCACTACTCCAAGTTATTTGTAGGTTAGTTCCGGTATTACTTACCTGCAAGTCTACAATGGTTAGGGCATTTTTAGTGCTGGCAAAAGTCTGTGACGATGCATCTAAACTCATAAATGCAAAAGTCAGAATATAAATAAAATGTTTCATTGTGTCATTGCGCTTTAGGTGAAGTAACTATTGTGTCCCCACGGGAAGGTTTCGCAATGAATATGGGATTAGGCAAGTCTTTGAAAGGAAACGGAATTAAATACGATGCTGGTTGTAGCTACACAACCGTAACTCAGCAGTTTTTAACTCGTGCTAATGCTAACTGCAAAACAGGTTGTTCTGGAAAAAAAGCCAGCTTGATTGCATTGACGAAAATGCTTACAGCAAAAAAAAGTGGGGAGTATATTTTTCTCATTCGTTGTGGTTTAGAAGTTTCTGTGGTTGTCCAACGCCAGGCATTGGTTCAGAAGAAATTGGAGAAAAACAAGAATTCGGAAATAATCAGAGGTAATCGTTGTCCGTTTCTGATGCAAACATAGCGACAGTTTCTAATAAACCAAAAAATAATTACCGTATTTTCCGAATTCTATCAAAATTTTTAAATGCTGACTAGTTTTATTAGAGTTAATCTAACCAATTAACAAAATATAGATATCAAATGGTAAAAAAGTTTAAAAACTTTGCAAACTGTCAATTTAAAACACAAGATCTTTTGTACTTTTTCCTCTACAACCAAATACTGCCGAAATGCCAGTTAGTTTCACTACTACCCGTATAGATCTTCTGAGGCCCCAAGAAAGTCGTATTTACGATAGGGCATAGGATTTCCTTCCGGGCCCCAAATGAGTGAAATTCCCGAGAAATTAAAAAAAATACATTATTATTTTTTAAATACTACCAACCTAATAAAGTAAATACTATGCAAACTTCTATAACTTACTAATAATTATATAATTACTATAATTATTATACTTTTATAGTTAATTAAGCAATCGGCGCTATGATTTTCTAATTTTAGGACTATAACCTTTATATTTTAATTTATTTAAAAATCATTTATAGTTTATAAAGAATTGTAAAGCAAATTATAAAGCAGTATGTTTTAAGCTAAATATTTTAAATGAGTACATTTGGTAGAATTAAAGTTGATGACTTAAAAATACTAATATATTTGGCTTTACTTTTAACGCACCGCTTATCAGCATTTTGGATGTTAACCCACGCTTTCCTATATTGCCTTAAAATGTTCTTTCCATGACTTCTTTAAAACGGAAAATATTTAGCGTGATGATCTTCGGTGGATTATTTATGACATCCTGTCAGTCTCCGAAAGACTTGGAGTTTCGTGAGTTCAATGGCGTGAAGTTGGATAAGTTGGGATTTTCGGCTTCGTCACTATCTGTGAACCTGGTTTACTACAACCCCAATAATTTTGGATTGGAGCTAAACAGAACCGAGCTAGACATATTTGTGGACAGTGTTTACCTCGGTCATTCCAGTCAGCTGCTGCAAGTACCCATCCCCAAAAGGGATGTTTTTACCATTCCCCTGAAGGTTGATCTTGACATGAAAAACCTCTTAAAAAACAGCTTGATGAGCCTTTTTAATAAAGAAGTCGCTATAAGAACCGTGGGAAATGTGAAGGTGGGGAAGGGAGGGATTTATAAGAACGTAAAAGTAGATTACACCACCCGACAGCAATTGTCGCTTTTTTAAGGGCTGCACAGGCTTGGAAGTGGACCTACATAAAAAAAGCAACCTCGCCGAGGTTGCTTTTTTTATGTAGGTATTTTAGTTATTTATTGTTTTGCGGGGACTGCAGCGTCGGTTTCAGGCTTCTTGCAGCAGGGAGGGAGTTTTTTGTAAGAAGTTTCCTCGGCAGTTACATCGTCTGCATCGTAGCCCACGGTTGCTATAGCGGCCTTTATATTTTCTATGTTAGTGCGATCTTTGATCCAGGTAACCCCCGTGACCTTCTTTTTCACATCTACTTTTACGCCTGTTACGCCTTCCTGGCGCATGAGGTATTTTTCAATGCGGCCCTTGCACATATCGCATTGAATGGAAGGGGTTTTTATTTCTGCTTTAGCTGTGCCCTTAGGCTGCGCCGTGGCCGACATCAGCATTCCAAAAAAAGCCAGGAAACTAAGTTGAAGGTATTTTTTCATGGTTTTGCGTTTTTATTTTGATAAAGATCGTTTATCCGTTCCACTCGGCAGGTCTGTTGCTCCAATTTAACAAGCTGTTTAAATCATTTTCCTGCACCAGTTTCTTTTCGACGGCCAACTTTAGGAGAATTTCATAGTTGGTAAGCGAAACATAGGGCACTCCCGCTTGCTTAAACGCTGACTCAGCCTGTGGAAAGCCATAATTAAAAATTGATACCATCCCTATTACGTGTACGCCCGCAGACTTCAACACTTCGCATACCTGCAAGCTGCTCTTGCCGGTAGAAATGAGGTCTTCAATTACCAAAACCTTTTGGCCAGCAGCATATGCCCCCTCAATCTGGTTGCCCAGTCCGTGTTCTTTTGGTTTGGGCCGCACATACATAAAGGGTAATTTTAATTGATCAGCAGCCATTGCGCCCCAGGCGATACCTGCGGTGGCCACGCCAGCCAGCGCATCTGCTTCTCCGAATTTTTCGAAAATAACACTACAAAGCTCGCTTTTGATGAAGTCCCGCACATACGGAAACGAAAGTACTTTTCGGTTGTCGCAGTAAATAGGGCTCTTCCAGCCACTGGCCCAGGTATAGGGAGCCTCGATGTTCAATTGGATAGCATTTACCTGGAGTAATTTTTCCGCTACGGCTGTTTCGTTGGTAGTCATAAGCCTTATGTTTAAGGTATTTTAAGGTGGCAAAGATAGCGGTTGGGTAAAACAATCTAAAGCCAATAAGCTACTTTTACGGTAAAAACCATCGTGCCATGCAGTTAAAAATTTATTTTGATGAAAAGCCGGTTTACCTCTGCGATGAAATAACGGAGGAACTGAATGAGCTCATGCATCATCCGGAGGCGGTGTTTGTAGATGAGCTGTCCACCCCGGCTATCAATGCACTGCTTCATGAAATAAAAAAAGAAGCCTTTCACGCAGGCATCATTTGGAACCAGGATTTTGACAAACTAAAGAAGTCGTTTTTCAAACATTTTAAGGGCATTGAAGCAGCTGGTGGCATCGTTCAAAATGAAAAAAAGGAGATCCTCTTTATTTTCCGGAGGGGAAAATGGGATTTACCCAAAGGCAAGATGGAGAAAAAAGAAAGCCCTGCAGAATGTGCCCAGCGAGAAATAGCAGAAGAGACAGGCGTAACAGATCTTATCCTAAAAAACAAAATTGGAGAAACCTATCATACCTACGATGAATTTGGCAAACACCTTTTAAAAACCAGCCATTGGTTCTACTTTACCTGCAATAGCAAACAGGCTTTGCAGCCTCAACTTGCCGAAGACATTACCAGGGTGGAATGGGTTAAAACAAAGGATATCTCTATCCCGATGAGTGATACTTACGAAAATATTAAAGAAATAACAGCAAAGTTTTTTGATGCGCCATAGTGGCTATTTCTTTTTAAGAATGGCTACGGTTAACCTACTTACACAAACCAACTTACCAGCTTCATTGTGTATTTTGATATCCCAAACATGTGTGGTGACCCCCAGGTGTAGGGGGGTTGCAGTAGCCGATACAAAGCCACTTCGCTCCCCACGAACATGATTGGCATTGATCTCCAGTCCTACACATATAAATTTTTCAGCGTCTATCACGAGAGCGGAAGCTACACTACCTACCGTTTCTGCAAGGGCGCAGCTTGCCCCGCCGTGCAGCAATCCATAAGGCTGCAGGGTGCGACTGTCCACAGGCATTCTCATTTTCAAAAAATCGGGGCCAATTTCTTCCCATTCCATGCCCAGGTGCTCCCCTAGTGTGGCGGGTGTAAGTGTTTTTAAATCAGGAAGGCTAACGGCTTTGTTGAACCAGATTGTTTTATTTTCCAATACCTTTTAATTTAATGGTTTCATTTACCTCTGCTGGTAGAAAATTAGATACATCTCCCCCGTTTTTCAACACATCTCTTACCAATGTACTTGCTACCGAAGTGTACTTTGGAAGGCAGGTAAGAAAAATGGTTTCAATATCATTCTCCAGGCTGCGGTTCATGTCTGCAATAGCCTTTTCGTATTCAAAATCATTTACGTACCGGATACCTCTTAATATAAAATTGGCGCCTACCTCTTTGCAACATTGCACCGTTAAGCCATCATAGGCCACTGCATGTACTGTGGGGTTGTCTTTGTAAATATCCCGCAACCACTGCAATCTCTGCTGCTCGCTAAACATGGGCACTTTATTGATGTTGCGGCCAATACCGATTACCAGTCTATCAAACAATGGCAAAGCCCTGTTTATAATATCTGTGTGACCCAGGGTTACCGGGTCAAAAGTGCCGGGAAACAAACATACTCTCTCCATATTTCTCATTTATGTTGGGGCATTGGGTTCAGTAACTGTTAGCTGGCCATAGCCAGTTGCATTTTATATCTTAAGAATCAGCGCTTTTTTTACCGGCAAGCAAGTACAATACTGCCATGCGAACTGCTACCCCATTTTCTACTTGTTGCAAAATAATAGATTCATTGCCATCGGCTACATCGCTGTCTATTTCAACTCCCCTGTTTACGGGGCCGGGGTGCATGATCACGATATCTTTATTTACCTCATCCAGCAATTTGCGGGTAACACCAAAAGCAAGGTTGTATTCTCTTAGTGAAGAAAAAAGTACCTGGCTTTGTCTTTCTAACTGTATGCGCAGCACATTGGCCACATCGCACCATTGCAAAGCCTTCTTGAGATTGTATTCCACCTGCACATTCAATGCATCCTTTATGTAAGGAGAAATTAAAGTAGGCGGACCAGAAACCATTACCTCTGCGCCCATCTTTTTCAACAAATAAATATTGCTCAGCGCCACACGGGAATGCATGATATCCCCTACCAGTAAAATTTTCTTCCCCTCCAGTGTGCCCATTTTTTCCTGTATGGAAAAGGCATCCAGCAATGCCTGCGTGGGATGTTCATTGATGCCATCTCCCGCATTTACAATAGCCGTATCGGGCAAATGTTTAGCGAGGAAATGTGGAGCTCCGCTGGCACTATGGCGCATCACCACCATATCTACCTTCATGCTCAGAATATTATTTACGGTATCCAACAAAGTTTCGCCCTTACTAACGGATGAATTTGACGCAGCAAAATTGATGGTATCAGCACTGAGTCTTTTTTCTGCCAACTCAAAAGAGATGCGGGTGCGGGTGCTGTTCTCGTAAAATAGATTCACAATGGTAACATCACGCAGGGAGGGAACTTTTTTTATAGGTCTTTGTAAAACTTCTTTAAACTGTGCCGCTGTAGATAAAATGAGAGAAATATCCTGTGGTAATAAATCTTTAATGCCCAGTAAATGTTTGGTAGATAGTTGCATTAAGGAGCAAAGCTAAGGGAAAAATAATTATACAGAAAACAAGTATCATTCTTCCTGATGAGACCCATTTTGAATGTGAGATTTAGGATTTGTGATTTGTGATTTGTGATACAGCACTCAATACCCGGTTTATGAATTGCGACATTCCCAGTTTTTTGCCTTTGCGCTCTGCGGTCTTCCCTGGGCCATTTGCCTTCGGCCCTATACCTAAACTGCTTTGGCCCTCTGCCCTTCACCTTCACTTAATACAATACCACTTCCTCCCGCTCCCAGTCTAGTTTTACCTTTTGACTCACCACAGAATCTATGGCAATACCCCTGTAATCGGGTTGAATGGGAAGTTCCCGGTTAAACCGACGGTCTACCAACACACAGAGTTCAACTTTTTGAGGTCGCCCAAAATCCTGCAGGGCATCCAGTGCCGCACGAATGGTTCGCCCGGTATAGAGCACATCATCTATCAGTACAACAATCTTTCCTTCAATACCAAAAGGCAGTTCGGTCTGGCTGGCCACATGAAATTCTTCCCTGATATCATCCCTGTAAAAAGTTATATCCAGCAAACCATGCTGAACGGTTTCTTCCGGGCATAATAGCTTTAACTGCTGCACCACCAACTCGCTGATTCTGATACCCCGGGGTTGAATACCTATAAAAACTACATTTTCTAAAGAAGTATAATTTTCAATAAGCTGGTGCGCCAATCTTTTTATGGTAACGTGTAATTGCCGGGTAGAAAGAAGGATCTGCATTAGAAATGATTAAGTCCCTTTAATAAAACACGAATGTATTGCATTAGGCACTATAAAAAAAAGCCCTCAGAGGGCTTTTTTTTATAGTGCTTTCTTAATTATTTTCCTGCAATCAACTCTTCCTGTAGTTTGGTCAACTCCTCCCACTTGCCGGCTGCTGCCAGTTTTGCTTGTTTAGGCCAGCTCGCAGGATTGTGCATGCTGTATTGATTGCCGCCAGCCGTCAAAATAGCCTGCAGGCTTTTAATAGTTGCTTTAGCCAGGTCCTTGTAAGTTATGATTTCTTCCTTTTTGAGCAGAACCGCTATCTTCTTTCCAATGCCTTCTATTGTAGAAAGGTCATCGGCAACTGGTTTTTCTGCTGTTACTTTTTTAGGCGCAGCCGCTTTTTTAGGGGCAGCGGCTTTTTTAGCCACAGTAGCTTTAGGCACTTCAACTACTTCGGCGGTAGTTTCTTTTTTTACTTGCACCGGTACTTCTACCACACAATTTTCTACGTAGTCGCCATATACTTCCGTCCAGGTGGTGTTTTTGTTGTCATTTACCCATCTGCCATCATTCAACAGATATCGATATTGATAAGTCTGGCCACTTTTAAGTGCTACTTCAGCATGCATAGAACCATCCTCATTTTTTTGGAGCTGGATAGCTTCGTCGTGGTTCCAGTTATTAAAATCGCCCAATAAAAATCCTTCTGAGGCATTATTTACATTTTCTGCCGGTAATTCAAATGTTACTTTAGTTGTCATGTTCATTCTCTCTAATTAAAAAAAATAGTTACTTGTTGCCTCTTTATACCAGTTGGCTTCAAATGTAACCCAAGCCCAGCCGGAAGTTTATTCACATTAAGTGCATAAAAAAAATTGTCTCAAAATAGAAAGTTTCACACAAAGAGACAAAGGCGGCAAAGAAACAACGATTGAGCATCCAGCGGATTCTTTGTACACTTTGTATTTGTTTGTGGCCTTGGTGTGAAATGCCTTGCAGTTTGACAGGGCCTCTTTCTTAAGAGATTAATTTTAAAGCTGTCTTACTTTTCCAGCATAAAGGAATAACGATAGTCAACCGGCGGGTTGAAGGTTTCTTTGATGGTTCTGGCACTCAACCAGCGATAAAGATTTAAGGCAGAGCCTGCTTTATCATTGGTACCACTACCTCTTGCACCGCCAAAGGGTTGTTGACCTACCACAGCGCCTGTTGGTTTATCGTTGATGTAAAAGTTACCAGCACTGTTTCTGAGCTTATTTGTAGCAAGCTCTACTGCAAAACGGTCTTGTGCCAACACAGCCCCGGTGAGGGCATAAGGCGATGTATTGTCTACAAGCTTGAGAGTTTCTTCAAACTTATTTTCGTCATAGATATAAACTGTCAAAATAGGCCCAAACAATTCTTCGCACATAGTAACGTAATAAGGATCCGTGGCTTCTATAATTGTGGGCTCAATAAAGTAACCGGTGGTTTTATCCGCCTTGCCTCCCACCCATATCTTTGCTCCGCTGTCTTTTTTACGGGCATTTTTTAAATACCCCTCTAATTTATCAAAACTCTTTTCGTCGATAACCGCATTTATAAAATTGGTAAAATCTTCTACCGAACCCATCTTCATGGACTTTATCTGGTCTACCAGTTTCTTTTTTACTTCGGCGGCCATGTTGCTGGGTATATAAGCCCTGCTGGCTGCCGAACATTTTTGTCCCTGGTATTCAAAAGCACCACGGGCAAGGGCGGTAACCACGGCATCAACGTCGGCCGATTTATGCGCTATTACAAAATCTTTTCCGCCGGTTTCTCCAACAATGCGGGGATAGGATTTGTACATGCCCATATTCTTGCCAATTGTTTCCCACATTTTATTGAACACGCCTGTGCTGCCGGTAAAATGTATGCCTGCAAAATCAGGATGGTTGAACACCACTTCCCCGATTGTTGGACCATCTATGAATACCAGGTTGATCACACCATCTGGCAAGCCGGCTTCTTTTAAAATACGCATGAACATCTGTGCACTGTATACCTGGGTGTTGGCACATTTCCAAACCACCACATTGCCACACATAGCGGCACTGGTAGGCAAGTTGCCACCGATAGCTGTGAAGTTGAAAGGCGAAAGTGCAAATACAAACCCTTCTAAGGGGCGGTACTCTAACCTGTTGTATACACCGGGGCCGCTGATGGGTTGCTGGCGATAGATCTCGCTTAAATAATGCACATTGAATCGCAGAAAATCTATCAGTTCGCAGGCTGCATCAATTTCTGCCTGCATGGCGTTTTTACTCTGCCCCAGCATGGTGGTAGCATTAATGTAAGGCCGGTATTTGGTAGCCAATAAATCGGCGGCTTTTAAAAATATATTTGCCCGGTTCTCCCAACTCAATGCAGACCATTTCTCTTTTACTTTGAGCGCTGCATTAATAGCTTTTTTTACATGGCTTGCATCGCCTGTATGGTATTGACCCAACACATGCTTGTGTTCGTGGGGCGGAGTCATGTTGGCCGTTTTACCGGTGCGCACTTCTTCGCTTCCAATGTACATGGGCACGTCTATTTTGGAGGATTTGAGTTCCTTCAAAACTTCTTTCAATCTTTTCTTTTCAGCAGAACCCGGTGCATAATTTAATATCGGTTCATTAGCAGGTAATGGGTAATAAAAATCTCCGTATTGCATAATGTTGATTTGGTGATTTGAAAATTAGATAATTTGAAAATTAGTTGATTGGAATTTGATGATTTGAAAATTTGATAATTAGTTGGTTGGGGAGTTTAATGATTCCTTTGATTCTGAAGAAGCTATTATCTTTAAAATACTTTTTAATATTGTGGTACCATTTTCAAGCAGTTCATCACAACTATCATACCCTGAATTTTTACAAAGTAGAAGCCAATATTGAGTTTCATCTGCTTCTTTGGCTGCAATCTTAAATGTATGAACAAAATCATTTTTACTCTCTGCATTCTGCGCCTCACGCACATTCGCTCCTATGCTTGTTCCAGAATTTAAGAGCTGCCGGGCAATGATGTACCTGCGATTCTTCTCAAGTGCCTCTGCATACTTGATAATCTTCAAAGCAAATGTGAAGCTTAAATCTACAATGACGTTTTCTTTATTGGTTTGCATAACGCTTTTGAACGATAAGAATAAATGAATTCTACGATGAAAAAACAAAATTTTTATAATACCCCCATCATCAAATCTTCAAATTTTCAAATCACCAAATTATCAAATCATCAAATCATAAAAACAACTCTTCAAATTTTCAAATCAATTAAGATTCCGTTTCCTTCTCACTCATCAAATATGCTTTTATAAAACCATCAAGATCGCCATCCATCACAGGACCTACATTGCCTACTTCATGGTCTGTGCGGTGGTCTTTGATCATTTTGTAAGGATGAAAAACATAACTGCGTATCTGGCTGCCCCATTCTATCTTTTTCTTTTTGCTGTTGCTGGCATCTTTTAGTTCGTTGCGTTTCTGCAGCTCAATTTCATACAAACGGCTTTTTAGCATTTGCATGGCCAGTTCCCTGTTGCCAAGCTGGCTCCTGTCTTGCTGGCACACCACCACTATGCCGGTAGGAATGTGTGTAAGCTGCACTTTCGTTTCCACTTTATTTACATTCTGACCACCGGCACCTCCACTTCGGGAAGTCTCCATTTTTACATCTGCCGGATTGATATCAATGTGAATGGTATCATCTACCAGGGGATATACATTTATAGAAGCAAAGGAAGTATGCCTGCGGGCGTTGCTGTCAAAGGGAGAAATACGCACCAGGCGGTGCACACCACTTTCGGACTTTAAAAAGCCGTAAGCAAAGTCGCCCTCAAACTGGTATGTACAAGTTTTGATACCAGCGCCATCACCCCATTGCCAGTCTATCTCTGTTACTTTCCATCCTTGTTTTTCGCCGTACATGCGATACATACGTGCAAGAATTTCGGCCCAGTCCTGGCTTTCTGTTCCACCGGCTCCACTGTTTATCTGTAATACGGCGGGCAGCTCATCTTCGGGTTCATTGAGGGTGCTTTTAAATTCTGCCTCTTCAATTTTTTCAATAGCGGCATCAAAGGTTTCACGGGTATCTTCTTCCGTAGTTTCTCCTTCTTTCCAAAAATCAAAAAGCACAGCAAAATCTTCCACCGCAGCATTAACCGCATGGTAAAGGTTGAGCCAGTACTCATTTACTTTTATTTCTTTGAGAATACCTGTGGCACGGGCGTTGTCGTCCCAAAAACCAGGCGAAAGTGAAAGTTGTTTGTCGTTTGTTATTTTAGCTTCTCTGTTAGCGACGTCAAAGAAACCTCCCCAAGACCAAGACACGGTCCCTCATAGATTTTAAAATTTCTGTTGTCATGGGCGCAAAGATAAAATAATCGGAGAGAGTACCCATATTTTTATAAAACTATCGCCAACTATTAACAGCACACTTCAAATAAAATCTATAGTATTGTAAAAACACCGGTATGAAACTTCTTATGACCCTTAGCCTTTTAGTTGCTATAACCAGCTGTTCTAATTCTAGAATAAAAAATGGCAGTAGCGGCGGCGCCACTCCAACTGACAGTACAGGCTACCCGCTTGCTGTTTCTTTTAACAGCATATGCTGCGGCACAGCATCTGCCGATTTTTTAAAATCCTTTGTAATAAGCTTTAATCAAAGGACCAGCACCAGCATTGCGGCAGACATTGCAGCAGCCTGCGGTAAAGAAGGTGAATTCGTTGTGCTTTTCAAGATGCCTGATAATGAGAACGTGCATCAAAAATTTAAAACAGAGCTGGAATTTTTAGTTGAAAAAACAGATGCACAAAATAAAAAGGCGAACAGCAGCAGTGGTGGCATTGCAGTACTTCTAAACGCCAGTACCGCCGATTACAAACATTGCCGCCTGGGTATTACGCCCTGGAATTTAAAATAAAACACCAACATAAGCAAGCCTAAAATTCTCCCACAAATAAAGAGGACCGTTTAAAAAGCTGCCAGTTCTTTAGGGTACGCCAACCGTGACCAGCTTTTTTTATCCAAAAAAAAAATAGAAAACTTGCTAATTTTACATCGTGACCGCAACCTGTTGATAAAGCTGCCGACGCTGCCTACAAAAACATACTTATCAAACAATAACTAAATTTAAAGTCATAAAAAAAGCGGTCACTAAAAATGGCCGCTTTTTTTGCTGGTTAAACCTATTTGAATATTTGCCCAAAAAATATTTTCATGTCATTCCAGGAGGCTGTGTCTGCGGCAGCATTGTACGAAATAGGCATGGAAAATTTCTTGCCCATGTCTGTGGCTGCGGGGTTGGTAAAAGCGTGGGTTGCATTGGCATAACTTTTAAAAGTATAGCTGGCGCCAATTGAATCCATTTGTTTTTTAAATTGGCCCACTTCTGTAGCTGGCACAAAAGGATCTGCCTCCCCATGACAAACCAATATATTGGCAGTCAGTAAATTCTTATCAGCGGGCACACCTACAAGATTGCCATGAAAACTTACAACGCCTTTTAACGGACTGCCTAACCTGGCCATATTTAATACCTGTGCACCACCAAAGCAATAACCAATGGCTGCTACCTGGCTGGTGTCTGCAACGGCAACTGTCTTTACCTTAGCAAGTGCTGCATTGAATCTTGTTGCTGCCATGGCCGGGTTAGTATAAAAAGGCGTTGCCATTTTGCCCGCTTCTTCAGGGGTTGCTGCCTGTGCACCATTACCATAAAAATCTACAGCCATGGCCAGGTAACCGAGTTCTGCCAACTGTCTGGCTCTCGATTTGGCATAATCGTTCAAGCCCCACCACTCTGGCACTACCAATACAACCGGGCGCTTTTCGCTATTGGAAGAATCGTAAGCAACCCAACCGTTGAGGGCTGCCCCATCGGAGGATGTGTAGATCACCGTTTCCTCTTTTATCTGAACCGCCACGGAGCTGGCCGCATTAGTTTCTTTTTTTACAGCTTGTTCATTACAAGCCGCCGCTCCTATTGTAAGGGTTACCATTACTGCCAGCCCTGTTTTTTTCATCCATTTCATATATTTCTTTTTTTTTGCAAACATTCATACTACGGGCTAAGTTCAAAATCGTTAAAATAAAACAGCCTATCCCATCATTTCAAAAATCATTTTATGGTCACACCAAAACTGATCTAGTTTTAAGATGCGGGGTTTTAAGAAAGAGATAATCTCCGGCCAGTCACCCTCCTTAAAAATATTGCAAGGCTGGTGCTGCATGCCTATGGTACTTATCAACTGGTATTGTTCATTTTCGTATTCAGCTTGCCAGTGCCATTTTTCCTCTAATGTTTCTTCCAGATTCGGTTGCAGGACTTTAAACTGTTCATACAGTGCAGCCGCCTGAACATGATCTTTGTGGCTTATCTCAATACCAATATAAGCAAATTGCTGCGTAGCATTCATACGAAAGTTCAAATGCCTGATACCTGTTTTGTAATTTATCCAGTTTATTTTTTCGCCTTCGGCAGATAAGATGGGGGCCATGTACTGTCCAAACCGGGTCCAGAATTGTTGCTTGATGTAGGATGCCTGCTCCCTGGTGTACATGCTGTAAAATTAATTAGGTTTTACAAAGTCGGGTTTGCGGATGAAACTACTGTTGTATTTAAACAAGAGTTTAGTGCTAAGTTCTACCTTCCAATTTTGCATATCGGTGGCAGCTTGTGGAAAGAAATAGCCTCTTAATTCCACCGTTCCAAACACGAGGTTTTCGTTTCGGGTGCGCAAGCCCCCACCTATGGCCGGGTAGCCTTTAGACTTGCTGGAAGGCTGGTTAAAAGGTTGCATGAGTGTGAGATCGGTGAATACAAAAGGCGCTAACCTAAACCCGGCAATCTTTTTCATGTTGAAAAACACGGACTCTAATTTAAAGGTTGTTCGTCTTTGCCCTTCCACTACTGCACCCCTGTAAAAGGGAAGCCCAAAATCTGACTGCAAAAACAAAGGCTCATTTAAAAAAGTGTTTATTTGCTGGGTATAGGATATGCCCATGAAACTGCGGTTATACCAGTAAGGACCTAACTTGAATAATTTGGTAAAATGGTTTACTCCCAGGAGCACGTCTACATCCTGGAGTTTTCTATTATTTACATAGCCGCCCGCCTTTATAGAATAGGAAAACAGTCCTTCTTTTTTGTTGAACTTGCTGGCGTCCATTTCCACCCCATAATACGCTCTTTTTACCCCTTGCTTGTTGGTGTAGCCGCCGGTTACCGTTGCATTCAACCCTTCCGGCACATCTTCATTTCGGCCGAAACCATAAATGAAATTGGTGCGGTAAAAATTTTGCCTATATAAACTGTAGGCAACCAATACCCCATTAATATCGGCATAACGATAGTTGTATTCCTGCAAAAATTTAAGAGGCACTTCATTAAAAATATTATAGAAACCACGCACACCTACGAAATGCCGCAGCCTACTTTCTGAGTCTTTCTTCTTGCCACCCTTGTAACCAATGTTGTAACCAGCCCATACATCCGCTGCCACATACCGGTAACGATACTCGTTGCTGTACAAGGAATCTGTTACATAGGCATTTCGGGTGGCATGATAAGAAACTACTGCAGCACCTGTTATAGCAGTATACCTGCTCACCATGGGCTTTTCTATCTCGGAGTAAAAGTTTATTTCCTCCAACCTCCCGCTGTTAAAGGCATTGTTGAAGGTTTTAAATCCATTGGCCCAGTTGATAAAAGTTCCCTGCATATTGCGCAGCACCATTTCTGCACCCATACCTCCCGTGGGATTTCGCTCTCTGTCGTAAAGGCCATAAAGGGCAAAACGGTTACCCGAGCCACCGAAATTTTCTTCTTTGATCTCTGCCCTAACCCTGTTTACACTGCTCAGGCTGAAGCTACCACCGAGGCTGAAAACATCTTTCGTTAGTACAATCACATCTACAGAATCTGCTGAGTACACAGATTGAACGACTTTGATGACAGCATCCCGCAAAAAAGGTTGCTCTCGTAAATAGCGTTCGTTATCAGCCACCATCAAGGGATAAAACCGCTCTCCTTTTTCAAAGAACAGGTTCTTTTGAATTACGTTTGTAAAGGTGTTGAGGTGCAAGCTGTTGGCAATTTTTACCACCCGTGTGTTTCTCAAGGGAGTAGTATCATTAAGATTGTAGTTAAAGCCCACAGGCATAACGGTAACAGAGCGAATGACCTTTCCATGAAATTTTTTATAGGGATCCACAGTCTTTATAGGTTCAAAATATTCGCCGTTGATGGAGATGCTTTTGCCAAGTTTACCAAGCAGCCCCTTTTTACGGGCCAGGAAAAAACTATCAGATTGGGGCGAAACTTCTTGTGCAACCAGGGAGGACGCAAAGGCAAGTACAAAATACAGGACAGTAACAATGGTAGCAATGGGCCTCATTATTGGATATTAGCGAAGGTTATCGGTACTTCTTTTGAATCAAAATGGACAAATCAACTTATGCTCCCATCGCGGCTTTCTTCATTTCGGCTGCGGTTGTTTTACCTAAATACCTTTCTATAAGGTGATGAATATAATAGATCACGGGAGTCATTAATAAAGCTACGACAAATTTATAGAGGTAGTTTCCGGTGCCGGTAGTTAGTACCTGGTTTAGAGTCCAGGGGTCTCCCTGCCCCGTCTGCAACCTTTTACCAATATAAAATGCAATGAACAATACTATGAAGCTATCAATCAATTGTGATACCAATGTGGAGCCTGTAGCCCTCAACCATATGCCTTTTTCACCTGTAATCTTCTTGATGCGGTGAAAAACCAGCACATCTAACAACTGGCCTACTAAAAATGCTACGATTGAACCAATAATGATCCACAATCCCTGGCCAAAAATGCCCCGGAAAGCCGCATCGGGCTTTTCTATACCGTTGCCGATGGTAAAATACTCAGAAGGCTTTAAAAAAATAACCAGGTTGTAAACAAGAAAAGAAAATGAGATAAGGCCGATAGCCAGGAAAGAAAGAAATTTTACACCCTTAGGACCATAATATTCGTTGATGATATCCGTCATCACAAATATCACCGGCCAAAGCATGACGCCGGCTGTCAGATGAAAACTGAAACTGTTGCCAAAGAGCATAATATTAGCACGGGGAACGCCAAAGGTATCTTCCAGTGAAAATATTTTAACGCCAATCACTTCTGCAATAAGCGCATTGGCAATAAAAAAGCCGGCAAGTATGATAAAGAGCCGGGTGCCTTTATTGTCTAAAATTCCTTTGATCATACTTAAAAATTAGCAAAGAAGAAATACCATATCTGTACAGGGAACAATACCAGGTTGAACCAGAGTAACCAGCGGGGAATATTTTTTAAACTTCCCCCGGCTAAACCTATGAGCGCCCAAACAAAGAAAATCAAATTAAGAAAAATAGCTCCGTAGCCCAATATCACCAGCGTACCCTGCAAAGCCTGCAAACCAATGGCAGGATCGAGGTTGCCTTGGTTGCGTTTCACCATTTCTACTAACCTCAGTACAATGGAGGCTAAAAAACTTAGGTTACAAATAAAAACCAGTCTCGAAAAAAAACGCATGGGTTGGGAGGTTTAGAAGGTTCCAGGGGTTTAAAAGGTTCAACGTTCAAAGTTCAAAGTTCAACGTTCAAGGTTAAGCAACTTAGCTAATCGTTTAAAGTTTAAGGTTTAGGTATAAGGTTTAAGGTTTAAGGTTTAAGGTTTAAGGTTTTTTAACTTTGTAGTTTCTTAAAGTACGCCAAGATTTTACCCCGCCCAGTCGATCCTGGCAGGCTTCGCACCGTGCTTTCATTCCCGGCATACTTTCCATTTTAGCTTTTGACTTCCGACTTTTGACTTTTGACTTTTGACTTTTGCCTATTGCCTATTGCCCATTGCCCCCTACATTCTGTCGGGGCCCATTGCCCATTGCCCCCCTACATTCTGTCGGGGCAGGCATTGCCTTTTGCCTTTTGCCTTCCGCCTTCCGCCTTTCTAACCTACTTCCCTCTACCCCAGCCAAACCAATCGTTGCCGTTGGCATACAACATGAGCGCCAGCAACATTACCATGCCTACAATTTGTGCGTACTCCAGGAATTTATCACTCGGTTTGCGGCCGGTGATCATCTCCCCAAGGGTGAACAACACATGCCCTCCGTCCAATGCCGGTATAGGCAGAAGATTCATGAAAGCTAAAACAATAGAGAAGAAAGCTGTGATGGTCCAGAAATGTTCCCAATCCCAACCATCGCCGCTAAAAACCGAGCCCATGGCTTTAAAACCGCCCACGCCTTTATAAGCTTCGGTTTCGGGTGAAAGTATCAGTTTAAACTGGTCGATGTACCATTTTAATTTATCTACCGCCATTTTTACACCGGCTGGCAGGGCTGCAAAGAAGCCATATTTTTTCACTTCAAATTTCAACACGCCTATGCTGTCCAAAGATTCAAATTTGCCAATAAATTTCATGCCCGGTACCAGGCCATTACTGTCCAGGTTCCAGGTAGAATTAAATTGGTTGGCTCCTCTTTGTATGGTAAGGTTGGCAGATTGGTTTTTCTTTTTCTGGAGTGCTTCTATCACATCACTGAAAAAAGGCGTAACAACAGAATCCACCATCAATACTTTATCCCAGCGCTGCAAACCAAGCTTTACTGTTGACCCGGTATCGGCCATACCGCCCACCCAAAACGGGTAACGTATACCAAGTAAAGGAACATCTCTTCTTTTCTTTTCTACCAGTTTGCCTACCAGGTTTTTGGGTAAGGTGATTTCCTGCTCCTGCCCGTTGCGCAAAACGGTCACAGAATTACTCAAGATAAGTTTGGGCACTACATCAAAGAAATTTTCAACAGGCTTGCCTTTAACTTTTAGAATTTTATCACCGTCTTTGAAGCCCAAGTCAAGCATCAAACTGTCTTCTACGGCTACACCGTATTGGAGAGAATTGTTGTAAATCTTCTTTTCGCCCCAAACCATTAAGATGGCTGCGTAAATTACAAAGGCTAATAAAATATTGACGGTTACACCACCCAACATAATGATCAGGCGCTGCCAGGCTGGTTTGCTCCTGAACTCGTAGGGCTGTGGCGGCATATTGAGCTGATCTTTGTCCATGCTCTCGTCTACCATGCCCGATATTTTTACATAGCCACCCAACGGCAACCAACCTACACCGTACTCTGTTTCGCCAATTTTCTTTTTAAAAATAGCAAACCATGGATCGAAGAAAAGATAGAATTTTTCTACCCGGCATTTAAACCATTTGGCTGTTATATAATGACCAAACTCGTGCAGTACTACTAAGATGGAAAGAGACAATAACAACTGCGCTGCTTTTAACCCTACGCTTCCCCAATCTATTGCTAACAATGTAAAATTCATGTGATGGATTTCGCCGCTGGCGAACTTTATTTTGAATAATTAATAAATGTAATGCCCCGAAAGTAAACAGGTGAAAATTGGTATGCTGCTGAAGTGAGTGACCCCGCATAAAAGGACGGGGCAAGCTAAAGCGATGATGACCATAGTAGCAACTGCTTGTTCCAAAATAAAATTATAGTTTCATGATAGAAGCGGCGAAGTTACGTGCCTCCCCATCGCTTTCAAAATATTCCTCCAGCGTGGGCTTTTCTATGAAATTTATTTTTTCTATGGTTTTTTCCACCACGGCTGTTATGTCGAGGAAGCCGATGCGGTTCTTTAAAAAAGCCCATACCGCTATTTCATTGGCTGCATTTAAAATACAGGGCATATTGCCTCCTCTTTTTAATGCTTCCAGCGCCAGGCCGAGGTTCCGAAAGGTTTTATAATCTGGCTCTTCAAAGGTGAGCGTAGGATATTTCTTAAACTGCAGGCGTGGAAAATCGTTCGGTATGCGTGTGGGAAAACCAAGCGCATATTGAATGGGCAATTTCATATCGGGCAAGCCCATTTGAGCTTTCATGCTGCCATCCTCAAACTGCACCATGCTGTGAACAATGCTTTGCTGGTGAATGATCACCTCTATCTGGTCGGGCCGCAGGTTGAAAAGCCATTTGGCTTCAATCACTTCCAGCCCTTTGTTCATAAGGGTTGCAGAGTCTATGCTGATTTTGGCACCCATCGTCCAGTTGGGATGTTGCAAGGCATGATCCCTTTTTACATTTACCAGAAAGTTGGGTTTTTTGCCAAGAAAAGGTCCGCCGCTTGCAGTGAGTATGATCTTTTCTATGGGATTGCGGGCCTCACCTACCAGGCATTGAAAAATAGCAGAGTGTTCACTATCTACGGGTATGATGGGCGACCTGTTGTCCAGGGCTGTTTGCATCACGATGTCGCCAGCTACTACCAGGGTTTCTTTGTTAGCGAGGGCGATCAGCTTTCCTTTTGATACTGCCTTAAGGGTTGGTTTGAGGCCGGCAAAACCTACAATGGCGGCCAGCATAATATCGTAGGTGTCAAAATCTGCTACCTCTTCCAGCGCTTTTTCGCCAGAGAAAACTTTAATATCCCGGGCGCTAAGGGCCTCTTTTACTTTTTGGTATTTGGTTTCATCTCCTATCACCACAGCATTGGGCTTGAATTCCAAAGCCTGGGCAACCAATAACTCATCATTGGTTTGTGCGGTAAGGATCTCTACTTCAAAAAATTCTGATTGAGAACGTACAACATCCAATGCCTGTGTACCTATTGAACCTGTAGAACCAAAAATTGCTATGCGTTTTTTCTGTGCCGCTTCACCCATACAACTATTTTATCTTAAAGAAATTTATATATGTGCGGCAATTTACTGTAATAAATGTTTTAAAGCTGTATTCACTTCGCCAAAGTTGAACTGGCCAATAGTATCCTGCATCATACGGGCCACGGCTTCATTTTGCAAATTGCCTTGTGAGCCTTCGTGGGTATGAAGCACGGCAGTTTCATATTTAAAACTGCCATCCTCTATGGCAGCCCCTATTTTTTTATAAGCATCCCTAAAAGGAACACCTTGCAAAACAAGTTTGTTTACTTCCTCTACACTAAAGGCATATTTGTATTTTTCATCTGCCAGTATATTATTTTTTACGCTGATGTTATTAAACATCAACGAAGCCATGGCTATGCAATGCTGCAAATTGCCAAAGGCCGGAAAAAGGTTTTCTTTTAGCAACTGAAGATCCCGGTGGTAGCCGCTGGGTAAGTTGGTGGTCATCATCATGATCTCATTGGGCAATGCTTTGATGCGGTTGCAATGAGAGCGAATGAGCTCAAACACATCCGGATTTTTTTTGTGCGGCATGATACTGCTGCCAGTAGTGAGTTCGGCAGGAAAAGAAATAAAATCAAAATTCTGGTTGAGGTAAAGGCAGGCATCCATGCTCATTTTGGCCAGTGTATCGGCCACATTGGCCAGGGCCTGTGCCACTATTCGCTCCGCCTTTCCCCTACCCATTTGCGCATATACTACGTTGTAATTTAAATCGGCAAAGCCCAGGAGTTTGGTGGTAAGGGTGCGATTGATAGGAAAAGAAGAACCATAACCAGCAGCACTGCCGAGGGGATTTTTGTTGATAACGGTGTAGGCTGCACGCAACGTTTCTACATCATCTACAAGACTCTCTGCATAAGCGCCAAACCACAAACCAAAGGACGATGGCATGGCCAGCTGCAAATGGGTATAGCCGGGCAACGACTGATTTTTAAACTGCTCGCTTTTTTGCTGCAGCAATGTAAAAAAAGCTTCAATGGCATGCACCAGTTCTTCCAGCTCGTGGCGCAGGTACAATTTTACATCTACCAATACCTGGTCGTTTCTGCTGCGGGCAGAGTGAATTTTTTTTCCTGTATCACCCAACTTTTCAGTGAGCAAAAATTCTATTTGCGAATGCACATCCTCTATGCCGGGCAGTATGGCGAAGCCGGAGGTTTGAATGTCGGTATATATTTTTTTGAGTTCGGCGCAGAGAGCGTCTGCCTCTTCAACGGTCAACAAGCCAACGCTGGCAAGCATCCTGGCATGAGCGATGTTTCCCAACACATCGAAGGGAGCCAGCATTTCATCAAATTCTTTGTCTCGGCCCACAGTAAAATTTTCTACTGCTTTGTTTACGTCGGTATCTTTTTGCCAAAGCTTCATGGTGGAAGATTAATATAATTTGTGACGGAATTTTAATTAATTGATAATTGATAATTCAATGTCGTTGACTTAAGCTCCAATGGAACTTCATGTTTATAGAATTGTCTGCTAATTGTATTAATAGCTCCGTAGGTGCTTCCTGTGCTTAGGTGACTCCTACGGAGTCTGGAAAAATTATTCATGTTGATGTTTCTATAAACAGGGTGCTCCTACGGAGCAAATACCTTAAGTAAACGACATTGATTGATAATTGGATAATTGATAATGGGTTTCCACCTCAAATACATTTATGCCTTGACAAGTGTTTGCATTGCAACATTATCCATTATCAATTAAAAAATTATCCGTTACTAAAAGTTGTTTCCAATAGTGAAATGTAAAACGCTACTCCCTCTTCAATATCGCTCACCGCTACAAACTCATTGGCGCTGTGGCTTTGGCCGCTGAAGCCCGGCCCGCATTTGAGCGATGGCAATGGTATCAGGGCTTTGTCTGATGTAGTGGGCGACCCATAAGTTTTTTTACCCAGAGATATGCCTGCTTTTATTACCGGGTGATTTACATCAATAGAAGAAGAGCGCATCCTGGTGCTTCTTGGCATCACCTCAATATTTACATGCTGTTTGATAGTGTCTAATATCTGTTCATGCGTGTATAGTTCATTTATCCTGATGTCTGCCACAAAGCTACAAGCCGGAGGGATAACATTGTGGGCTTTGTTCGGCGTTTGAATGGAAGTAACGGTCATTTTAACGGGGCCTAAAACCGGGGAGATGTTTTCGAATCGATACTTACGAAACCAGTCAATCGCATCCATGGCTTTGTACAAAGCATTTTCTCCTTCATCCCTGGCGGCGTGTCCTGCCCTGCCGTGGGCAGTGCAATCCAACACCAGCAAACCTTTTTCGGCAATGGCCAATTCAAGTTGCGTTGGCTCTCCTACAATGGCAAAGCTGTCGGCATGTAGAAAAAGTTTTTTAAAATTTTCCTCCACAAATAATTTTTCGATGCCATCCTTTCCACTGATCTCTTCTTCGGCACTGGCTGCCCAAACAATATTATAAGGCAAATCTTCAGCCTCATCAAAATATAAAAAAGCGGCCAAAAGACTTACCAGCGAGGCCCCTGCATCTGTGCTACCCAGGCCATACAATTTTCCGTCTTCGATTGTGGCCAGGTGCGGATCTCGTGTGTATGCTGCATTGGCAGGAACAGTGTCGTGGTGTGAGTTTAGAAGTACAGTTGGTTTGGAAGCATCAAATTTTTTGTTGCCTGCCCATACGTTGTTCTGCAACCGGTGAAATGCTACTCCTTTCGCTGTCAAAAAATTTTCCAGGCAAACTGCGGTCTTGTCTTCTTTTTTGCTCAACGATGGGATGGCAATGAGTTGCTGCAATAAGCTAATTGCATCGGCAGTAATAATATGTAGTTTGTCTTTATTCATTTATAATAGAAGTGCCAGCCTGCTGTTGAATTAATTGCTGAAGACTGCTTGCGTGGCCAATGGTAACAACCTCCACGCCTGCCTCCAAAGCTGTAAAAGCATTTTGTAGTTTGGGGATCATTCCCTCCGTGATAATATTTTTTTCTTTAAGATCGATAAAAGAGGTAACCGTGATACTTTTGATCACACTGTTATCATCGGCTGCATTCAACAATACGCCCGGCTTTTCAAAACAGTACACAAGCGACACTTTGTATAATTCGCTCATGGCTTTCGCTATTTCCTGCGCAATAGTATCGGCGTTGGTGTTTAGCAACAAACCCTGCCCGTTGTGTGTGAGCGGCGAAAACACCAGAGAAAGTTGTTGGTCCATCAAAGCTTTCATCAAACCAATATTCACTTCATCTACATCGCCTGCAAAGCCGTAATCTGTAACGGGGTGAATCCTTTTATGCGCTTTTATTACATTGCCATCTGCACCGCATAAGCCCATTGCATTGCAACCGGCGGCTTGCAAAAGCGCCACTATATTTTTGTTGATGTAACCGGCATATACCATGGTTACCACCTTCAAAGTTTCTGCGTCAGTGATTCTCCTGCCTTCTATCATTTGTTGGGTTATACCCATGGCTTCCGCCACACGGGTAGCCATCTTGCCACCACCATGCACCAATATTTTATGACCTGCAATAGAAGCAAAATCTTTTAAAAACGACGAAAGCATCGCTTCATCATCTATGATATTACCGCCAATTTTTATGATGTATAAAGACTCTTTCATTCAATTACCAGATATTGACGTTTGACTCTGCCTACCGGCAGACAGGCTTTCACTTTTGACGTTTGACTCTGCCTACCGGCAGACAGGCTTTGACTTTTCACCCCTACATTCTATAGGGGCAGGCTTTCACTTTTCACTTTTGACTTTTGACTTTTGGCTTTTCACTCTGCCTACCGGCAGACAGGCTTTTACTTTTTACTTTCTATCCTCAGCATCTCCCCAATCACCGCTTGTGCCGCCCAAACCCTGTTGGCACCCTGTTGTGTTACGAGGCTGTTGGGTCCATCCAGCAACTCATCGCTCAGCTCCACATTTCTTCTCACGGGCAGGCAATGCATTACTTTGGCGTTGTTGGATGTTTTTAATTTTTCATTGGTAAGCATCCAGTCGCCTTTTACTTCCGGCATGGCGCCGTAGTTATCAAACGAACTCCAGTTTTTTACATACACAAAATCAGCGTCTTTCAAAGCTTCTTCCTGGTTGTGCGTAATGGTTGCTCCTTTGGTAAACTGTTCATCCAGCGTATAACCGATGGGGTGAGTTATTACAAAGTCTGCCTCGCCCCAGGCATTCACCCATTGTGCAAATGAATTGGCCACGCATTGCGGCAGTGGCTTGATGTGCGGTGCCCAGGTCAACACAATTTTAGGCTTCCCTTCTTTCACCTTTGACCCTTCACC
>JBBSJJ010000051.1:0-28787 GCA_038257335.1 Chitinophagales bacterium
CCCCCGGCGCAAGATTGGGAAATGGTGGCGACCAACTCGCCCGCATACCAGCAGAATTTAACCCTACCCTTTTTCATAAAAAGGGAGCTTTGGCTGCCGCCAGGGATGGCAATGCCGAAAAAGCCAGCAGTGCCTGCCAGTATTATATCGTAGATGGTAAGACTTTTACAGATGAACAATTAACCATGTTAGAGCGGCAAAATGGCGGAAAATATACCGAAGAACAAAGAACCATTTACAAAACCATGGGTGGCACTGCGCAACTGGATCGGAACTATACCGTTTTTGGAGAAGTGGAAGTTGGCCTTGAGGTGATTGGCAAAATTACCGGCGCCGCAAGAGATGGCAACAATCGCCCATACGCAGATGTTAGAATGAGAATGGAGATCATGCAATAAGGATGACTGTTGGATAATTTAATGAATGACTTTTAATTATTTAAGCGGGACAATTCTGTTTCTAAAAAAATTCTACCTTGCGACCATAAATTTATTCTAAATAAAAAATAATCTACGATGAGTTTTCCT
Organism: Chitinophagales bacterium; assembly: GCA_038257335.1. Taxonomy (GTDB): domain Bacteria; phylum Bacteroidota; class Bacteroidia; order Chitinophagales; family Chitinophagaceae; genus Ferruginibacter. The sequence goes on from JBBSJJ010000051.1 coordinate 528, forward strand.
GCTAATTTAAAATATACCAAAGACCACGAATGGATTTCTTTAGAGGGTAATGTAGCCACCATTGGCATTACCGATTTTGCACAACACGAGCTGGGCGATATTGTGTATGTAGACATTAATACAACTGGCAAAGCCCTTGCTGCAGAAGATGTGTTTGGCACTGTTGAAGCTGTAAAAACAGTCAGCGATCTTTTTTTACCCGCTGCAGGAACAATTTTGGAGGTAAACCCAGCCCTTGAAGCCAACCCCGAACTGGTGAACAGCGATCCTTACGGCGAAGGTTGGATGGTAAAAGTTACCATTGACAACCCCGCTGATATTGATGGATTGTTAGATGCTCCGGCTTATGAAGCTTTGGTTGCTTAATTACTATGAACGAATTTTCTATCTATAAGTTTTTACCAGGCATAGCCTGGTTTTTTGTTGTGATGGTATTGACCTTTCTGCCGGGGAAGGACATTCCTGGAAACAGCCTTCTTGAACTATTGTATTTTGACAAATGGGTACACGCTGCAATATTCGGACTAATGGTCATATTATTTATCAGGCCACTGGTAATGAGCTCCCTCTCTGAATCCTTAAAGCTGCGCTACTTTTTTCGCATTGCCATTGCAGTTGCACTATGGGGGCTTGCAACAGAATTTATTCAAAAATATTTTATCCCGGGCCGCAGTTTCGACATTTGGGATTTTGTGGCAGATAGCTTTGGCTGCAGCCTTGCATATCTCTTTAGCAAACATTACTTACTTAAGTACCAGCCATAGGCCATTTTCAAGAGCTGGCCTCCTACTTATCAAAATCTTACATATCAACATTTAGCATTACTTGTTTGGATGCGCTTTACCACTTACATTTGCTTATATGACGAACGTAGAGAACATGGAATACAATACCACGAGGAGCCACCTGATCATGAAAGAATATGGCAGACATATTCAAAAAATGATTGAGAATTTACTAAACATAGAAGATAGAGCCCAAAGGCAGCAAAGCGCCTATGTGGTTATAGAGTTGATGGGTACTTTAAACCCACATCTTAAAAACGTGGAAGACTTTCGCCATAAATTATGGGATCATCTCTTCCTCATCAGCGATTTTAAATTAGATGTGGATAGTCCATACCCAATACCAACCAGGGAAACATTGCGTGCAAAACCGGAGCGTTTGAAATATCCGAAAAGCCATCCCCGCTACAACCACCTTGGTAAGAATATAGAAGTGGTAATGGAAAAAGCATTGAAGGAAGAAAATCCTGAAAAAAGACAGGGCTTCGCCAATGCCATTGCCTATTACATGAAATTGACTTACAGCAACTGGCACAAGGAGTTGGTGCATGATGATACCATTCAGCAGGAACTTAATAATATGACAAAGGGTGAACTGGAATTTAACAACCGCCCGTTTGTAAAACATCGTACCGACAACCGTCCGGAGAATGAATATCCTTCTACCGGTCGCAACCAATACCGTAAAAATTTTGGAAGCCGTGATGCCGGCAGAGACAACCGCAGCAACCAGGCTAGTGGAGGCCGTGACAATCGTGGCCGCAATCAGCCCGGTGCTGGCAACAGGGACACAGGCAACAGGGATACCGGCAACCGCCAGGGCGGCCCAAGCGATAACAGGCCAAATAACAATAATAGAAATTTTAAAAAAAGATACTAGGTGATGCCGGGTTTGGGATGTCTGATTTATGATGTCGGATGTATGATGTCTGATGTATGATGTCGGATGTATGATGTCTGATGTATGATGTCTGATGTCTGATTTATGATGTGTGATTTATGATTTAATAAGGGCCCTGCTGTATAAAAGACATCAGGGTTTTTTATGTATTTTTTTAAAAAGACCATCCATGATTTTTGATTCTTGATTTTTGATTTTTAATTTCTGCTAATTGCCTATTGCACATTGCCTATTGCCCATTGCCTATTGCCCATTGACCATTGACCATTGACTTTTGACCAAAATTACCCCTCATGAGCATATTTGAAGTAACAGGTGGAAACAAATTACACGGCGACATAACCCCACAGGGTGCAAAAAATGAAGCCTTACAAATTATAAGCGCTGTTTTGCTGAGTGCCGAAGAAATCACCATTCACAATATTCCCGATATTATTGATGTAAATCTTTTGATAGAATTGCTGGGAGAAATGAATGTAAGCATCAACCGCATCAATCGCCACAGTTGCAGTTTTAAAGCCGATAATGTAAATGTTGACTACCTGCAAAGCGACGATTACTTTAAAAAGAGTTCCAGGCTGAGAGGTTCCGTTATGCTCACCGGCCCCTTGCTTTCAAGATTCAAGAAAGCTTATTTGCCCAAACCCGGGGGAGATAAAATTGGCCGCCGAAGATTGGATACGCACATCATGGGTTTTGAAAAACTGGGCGCAACTTACCATTACAACAGCGACAGCAATTTTTTTTCGCTGAAGGCAAGCGAACTGAAAGGGTGTTTTATTTTACTGGATGAACCCAGCGTAACCGGCACGGCAAATATTTTAATGGCATCGGTAATGGCTACCGGCACTACCACAATTTACAATGCCGCCTGCGAACCCTACCTGCAGCAACTCTGTAAAATGCTGAACCGCATGGGTGCACAAATTGAGGGCATCGGCAGCAATATGCTTGTGATACAGGGCGTGAAAGAGTTGAAAGGTACCCAACATACCATGCTTGCAGATATGATTGAAGTGGGCAGCTTCATTGGCCTGGCAGCCATGACCAATAGCAGCATCACCATAAAAAACGCTGGTGTCGCTTCTTTGGGTGTTATACCAGATAAGTTTCGACAACTGGGAATCGAACTAAACATAAAAGGCGATGACATTCATGTACCCGCACAGGAATATTACGATATTCAAAAATACATGGATGGTAGTGTACTCACCATTTACGATCATCCATGGCCAGGCTTCACACCAGACCTTTTGAGTATCGTGCTGGTTACGGCCATACAAGCCAGGGGCAGCGTACTCATTCACCAAAAAATGTTTGAGAGCCGTTTATTTTTTGTAGACAAACTAATAGAAATGGGTGCTCAAATAATTTTGTGTGATCCCCACCGGGCTGTGGTAATTGGCCTGGAAAGAGAAACGCAACTAAGAGGCATTACCATGAGCAGCCCCGATATAAGAGCAGGCGTGGCTTTGCTCATAGCGGCCCTCAGCGCCCAGGGCAAAAGCATTATACAAAACATTGAACAAATAGATCGTGGCTATCAATACATAGATGATCGCCTGCGAAGCCTGGGCGCAGACATTAAAAGGATTGATGGATAAAACTACCATCTGTATTTGTGGATAGTGCGATACGTGGCCCAGTGGCCAGGATGTATTGTTTTGGGTTATTCCTTATACTTTTCTTTTCTTTGCACATGAGCTTTTTCTACCAGAAAATATTAATTATTACAGCACCTTCCGGCGCCGGCAAAACCTCCATCACACGCCACCTGATGCAGCGTTTCGGCCAATTAGCTTTCTCTATATCGGCAGCTACCCGCAGCGCCCGCAACAATGAAGTAAATGGCGCTGACTATTATTTTATGAGTGATGGAGAATTTCAGCAAAAAATTAAGAACAAAGAATTTGCTGAATGGGAAATGGTGTACGAAGGCAAATATTATGGCACTCTAAAATCGGAATTGGAGCGCATTTGGAGTAACAACCAAATACCGGTGCTGGATATAGATGTAAAAGGCGCTATCCACGTTCAAAAGCAATACCCGATTAATACCCTCAGTATTTTTATTGAACCACCGTCTGTAGATGAACTGAAGAAAAGACTGGAAGGACGGGGAACAGAAACGGAGCAATCGCTTGCCTCCCGGGTAAACAAAGCGGCGTATGAAATATCTTTCAAAACACATTTCGACAAGATCATCATCAACGACGACCTGCAACACGCATGCGAAGCCGCCGATAAACTGGTTCAAAGTTTTATTGAGCAGCCCCTCCAGGAAGGTCATAAGAACGATTGATCTTATTTACTTATTTTTATAGTATGTATACGGCCTTACTCCTTATCTTTTTTGTAGCTATCATTCTTATCTGCTTTTTTGCAGGCATAGAGATTGCATTTATTTCGGCCAATAAATTATCCATCGAACTGAGCAAAAAGCAGGGAACATACAGTGGTAAAACCTGGGGAGATTTTTCTGACCATCCTACAAAATTTATTGGAACCATACTGGTAGCAATCAATATTGTATTGGTGGTGTATGGCCTGTTAGTGGGCGAAATGCTCACCCCTATCTGGGACCTCATTAAAGACAATTTGCCACAGTCGGCAGAAAACTATGTGGATTACATCCGTTTGTTTGCAGAAACATTGCTCTCTGGCGGCATCATTCTTTTTCTGATCATTTTTATCAAAGCAGTTTTTCAGGCCAGGAGCAGCTCAATTTTAAAAAGCAGCATTATCAGTTATTTCGCCCGCTTCTTTTCCTGGCTTTTTGCAGGCATTTCTGCTATGTTCATTGCTTTTTCCGAATGGATACTGGAGTATATTTTCAATGTGAAATTATCTGAGAGAAAAGAGATGTTCAGCAAAATAGACCTGGAGCATTTCATTCAGCAATCTAAAAGTTTTAACGAAGATGAAAACTCTGAGATAAACAAAGAACTTTTTGAAAATGCTTTATCTATCAGCGATATTAAATTAAGGGAATGCCTGGTGCCCCGCAAAGAAATTGTGAGCATTCCTCAAAACAGTACCATTGAAGAAGTAAAAAACAGCTTTATCGAAACCCGGTTGAGTAAGCTGGTAGTGTATGACAAGGACATAGACAATATTACAGGCTACATTCATCAACTGGATCTTTTTAAAAACCCGGGGTCTGTAAATGACATTCTATTGCCAATACCTACCGTGCCCGAAAGCATGAGTGTAACCAGCCTCATGGATAGGTTTGCCAAAGAACGCAAAACAATTGCCTGGGTGATAGATGAGTTTGGCGGCACTGCCGGCATTGTAACCATGGAAGATTTGCTTGAAGAGATCTTTGGCGAGATAAAGGATGAATACGATGATGTGGATGAATTGGTGAACAAACAATTATCTACCACCGAGTATCTTTTCAGCGGCCGGCTGGAACTGGATTTTATTACTGAAAAATACCATCTCGAATTTCCTAACAACGAAGATGCAGAAACCCTCTCTGGCTTCATTATTCAAAACAACGAAGCTATACCGCAGCAAAAAGAACGCATCATTGTAGGAAACTACGAGTTTGATGTATTGAGTGTGAGTGGCACCCGCATCGAAACCGTTAAATTGAAAGTTCTTAAATAAAATACAGGCCAGTGGGTTTGTTATTTATTTTTACCAAATGATAATTGCGGCGCACATTCAGCAAACCAAAGGCTCCACTTCCTTCCTTTTACCAAACATCTCGAGGATGGCAACCGAGCAGGCCGCAGTGCAGTTCATAGTTTTTTGCGAAGACCCTGCGGCAACTGGCTTGCTACCTGCCAATTGCAAAACAGTACTCATAAAACGATCTTTAAAAAGGAGTTTGCTGCTGCATTATTGGCTCAATTATACTTTACCGGGCCTGTTAAAGAAATATAAAGCAAGCTTATTTATCAGTGAAAATAATGCTTGTAGCCTGCGCACAACGCTGCCGCAATTAATGCTCGTTAAGCAAGATTTTACAACCTCTGCATCAACCGGCACAAAGACAATAAATATCCGTTACCTCAAAAAATATTTCCCTTCATTTGCAACCAAGGCCGCAAAGGTGTGCACCATTAATCTTATGTTAGCTAAGGAAGTCGGCGCCCGTTACCCTGTTTTAAAAGATAAAACCTCCAACATTTATCATGGGCTGGCTGAATATTACGGGCCAATAGATGAACTACAGCAAGCCGAAATCCTTGATAAGTATACAAATGGATCTCATTTTTTTGTGTGCGAATGCAACGCTGGCAACCGCACACAACTGGTAACTGTTTTGAAAGCCTTTTCTATTTTTAAAAAAAGATTAAAATCTTCTTTGCAACTTGTGTTGATCAATAAACTGAACGAGAACCCAATACCTGATTTTCATTTATACAAATACCGGAAGGAAGTAAAATTGCTCACCGCCACCACAGAGCAGCAAGAGGCTGATTTGGTGGCCGCCGCCTATGCGGCCATAGAAATATCTAGCCAACAAATGGAGAACGATTGGGGACTACGCTGCATGCGCAGCGAAATACCCTTGTTAACGGTAGAGGGCAAAGTTGCCCGTCAACTGTACGAAGATGCTGCAACTTATACAGCATTGGACGAAAAACTAATGGCCGATAAAATCATGCTTCTTTACAAGGATGAAGCCTACAGAAGCGAGCAAATTGATAAGGGAAAAAACATTGCTGCGCCTTACACCTGGCAGCATAGCAGCCAGTTGCTGTGGCAAAGTATTTTGCAATGCAGTAAAGATTAATCGGCAATCCTTTTACCTTTGCAACTCAAAAATAAAATTTCATGCGGCAATCGACTATAAAAATAGATGTTCTCCTTGACCCCAATAAAGTTCCTGAGCAAATAAACTGGGAAGCTACGGACAGCAATGCAGACATGGCACAGAAAGCCAAAGCTATGTGCATAGCCTTTTGGGATGGAACCGACAAAACTGCCCTTAGAATAGATCTTTGGACAAAAGATATGATGGTTGATGAAATGGGCGACTTTTATTATCAAATGCTGATGGGCATGGCAGATTCTTTTAAAAGAGCCACTAACCAGCAAGGGCTGAGCGATGAGTTGAAAATATTTGCAAAAGATTTCTTCGAAAAATTCAAAGAAATACAGGCGAAGGAACAACAATAGACCTGCCGCAAAAAAAGCATTCAGCTTGCATTTACAAATCATTCAATCAACGATTAAAAATACTACCATGTCTTTAGAAGTACAAGTAATGACAGAAATGAAAGAAGCTATGAAAGCCAAGAACGAAGCCGTATTGCGGAGTTTGCGAGCTATAAAAGCTGAGATTATAAAAGCAAAGACTGACCCCGGCGCCAATGGTGTAATTGATGAAGCAACCGAACAAAAGTTTTTGCAAAAAATGATGAAGCAGCGTAAAGATTCTTTTGAAATATTTACGCAACAAGGCCGCACAGACCTCGCACAAAAAGAAGAAGAGGAAATGGCTGTGATTGAAAAGTTTCTTCCCAAACAAATGACCAACGAAGAAATAAGAGAAGCGCTGGCTGCTATCATTACCCAAACAGGCGCATCCACTGCAGCAGATCTTGGCAAAGTAATGGGCGTTGCTTCTAAACAACTCGCTGGCAAAGCAGATGGCAAAACCATCAGTGCACTGGTAAAAGAAATGCTCGCTTAGTAACCCTATGATTATCGATATTTTTTTTGTGCTGCTTTTGTTGATGGCTTGCTTCAAGGGTTACAGCAAAGGATTGATCGTGGCTTTGTTCTCCATCATTGGATTCATAGCGGGGCTTGCTGCTGCATTAAAACTATCTGCATTTGCCGCCGAAAAATTGTCGGGCAGCTTCAATGCCTCTGGCAAATGGCTGCCCTTTGTTTCTTTCCTGCTGGTTTTCCTGGCAGTAGTACTGCTCGTGAATTTAGGCGCAAAACTTTTGCAAAAATCGGTGGAGATGATTATGCTCGGCTGGGCCAACCGCTTAGGAGGCATCCTTTTATTTCTCATTTTGTACAGCATCTTGCTAAGTATTTTCCTGTTCTACGCAGTACAGCTCCGTTTTCTTTCTGAGGAGGCTGTGGCTGCATCTGTTACTTACCCTTACCTGCAACCTATCGGTCCGGCAGTTATTAATGCTCTGGGCACGGTCATACCGATATTTAAAAATATGTTTACCCAACTCCAGGATTTTTTTGGTGAACTACCAGCGCAAACCGCCCCTGCTAAATAAAAAATTAGCCTTCATTTGCCATACATAGTGGAAGGACTTCTAACATCATTTGCCGGCGAAGTATATTAAATTCAGTTAACACTCGCCTGCACGCCGTAAATAAATAATCAAATAAAGCATAGGTTTGATATCTTTGAATCATTGCCGATTTTTAACATAAATCGTTTATTTTAGCAATAGATTGCAAACGATTCACTAGATACCTATTAATGAGTTACGAAATAAAACAAGACGGCAAATTTAAATTTATTGAAGAGGGCGAGGGTGAAACGCTAATGCTGTTACATGGTTTGTTTGGCGCACTTAGTAATTTTAGAGATCTCATAGAGCACTTCAAAAAGAATTATAAAGTTGTGGTGCCTATTTTACCGTTGCTGGATATGGACCTGCTGCATACCTCGGTAGGCGGCTTGCAAAAATATGTACACAGATTTATAGAGCACCGCAAATACGAGCAAATACACCTCATGGGCAATTCGCTCGGCGGCCATGTTGCATTGGTGGTAATTTTAAAAAATCCTGGCAATATAAAGTCGCTCATTCTTACGGGCAGTTCGGGACTTTTTGAAAATGGTATGGGCGACACTTATCCAAAAAGAGGTGATAAAGAATACATCAGGAATAAAACAGCGCTTACTTTTTACGACCCGGCCATGGCAACCGATGAGCTGGTGAACGAAGTTTTTGAAATTACCAACAACCGTTTAAAAGTTATCAAAATTATCGCCCTGGCTAAAAGTGCTATTCGCAACAATTTGGGCGAAGAATTAAAAAATATCCTTCAGCCCACCTGCCTCATCTGGGGCAATAATGATACTATTACGCCACCATTTGTAGGCAAAGAGTTCAACAACCTTATTCCAAACAGCCAGTTGCATTTGATTGATAAATGTGGGCACGCACCTATGATGGAAGTACCAGTTGAGTTTAACAGCATCCTTGATAGGTTTCTTGCAAAATTAAAATCTCCTGCTGCAACGGTTTAGACAATTATTTGGTCTCATTACAAACCGGTTGGGCTTTTACCCAATGAAGCATTGTGAAATACCAAAATTCCGTTACATGTTAACAGTAGACCTTCTCAACAATAATTTACCCCGCCTGCAATTGCAGGACAGCATAGCCAAGGCTTTGCAACTGGTAACCGACTTCAGGTTGACGCATTTGCCCGTGGCTGCCGATGATAAGTACCTGGGGTTGCTAAGCGAAGAAGATCTGTTAGACGCAGAAGATGAACGTTTGCCCATCGAAGTACTCCAGGAACATTTTATACCTACTTCGGTAAAAGCCAATATGCATTTTTTAAATGCTGTGAACGCTGCCATACAATCGGATACCAACATTATTCCTGTTGTGAATGATGAAGGGGACCTGATGGGTGTAATTTCTATGCCAGACTTGTTGAAGACACTGGGCAATTTTGCTGGTGCCAACGAAATTGGCGGCATCATCGTTTTGGAAATGGAAAGATCACAATTTGCCCTTTCTGAAATAAGCCGCATTGTAGAAAGCAACGACTGCACCATTTTGCACCTGAATTCTAATGCTGACCCCATTACCGGCTTGCTCACTGTAACGTTGCATTTAAATAAAAGAGAGATATCTGCCGTGGTATCTACTTTTGAAAGATATGAGTACGATGTGATCTACTTTTTTGGCAACGAAAAATTTGAAAACGAAATACACAGCAACTACCGCCACCTGATGAATTATCTCGATATTTAAAACGTGTATAGTTGCCGTTTAACCAGCACAGCTGTTTTTTAAAACAGCCGAACGATTAAAGATATTTACCTGCTCATGCCTGCTGCCAAACTCTTGCTGCTCCTTTTTTTTTCCTGGGCAAATACTTGCATAGCACAACCAGAGCTCACCAATTTTTACGAATCAGCAGGCAGCAAGATTATAGCAGACTCCACTGCAAAACTTTTTGTATCTGCCATTCACATTTCGGGTAATAAAAAAACCAAAGCTTACATTATAGAACGGGAAATGCGCTTTAAAAAAGGTGATTCGGTTCTGGCATCTTCCATCCAGGAAAAGTTGCAGCTTTCTCAGGAACTTATTTATAACACCACGCTGTTTACTGAAGTGAACCTGGAGCCTCATTTTATTTCTGCTACCGAACTGGAGGTTTACATAAGCCTGAAAGAAAAATGGTACATCTACCCAAGCCCACAGTTTCAATTGATAGATAGAAATATTAATGAATGGATCAATTCTTACAATGCAGACCTGGAAAGGGTTGTGTACGGTGCTAAATTTGCGCATTATAATTTAAGCGGCAGGCGAGACCAGTTAAAACTGACTGTATTGAATGGTTATACCCGGAACTTTTCTTTCAATTACAGCGCACCCTACAGCAACCGAAATCTTACCGAAGGCTTCTCCGTTTCTAGCGCCTATACTCAAAACCGGGAGATCACTTATAAAACAAGCCTGGGTAATTTACCGCTGCGTTTAAGCGGGGAGACTTTTATACGAAATAATTTTAATGCTGCTGCAGCTTATATTATACGCAAAGGATTTTACCGAAGGCATGTCTTTAGCATCGGCTACACACACAGCATGGTAGATGATAGCATCACGCAGCGCTACAACCCCCGCTATTTTGATAATGGCAAAAATTACGTGGGCTATACAGACCTGGCGTACACCTATCAATACATCAACACCAATAATATCAATTACCCACTCACAGGCAAATTGTTTACGCTCACCGCTGCCAAAAGAGGATTGGGTCTTAGCGGTGGCATCAATGTACTTACTGCAGATGCAGATTACAGCCGGTTTTACACTCATACTAAAAAATGGTTTAGTATGCTGCAAACCCACGTAAAAGTAAAGGCACCTTTCTCCCAAGCATACATCAACCAAAGCGCCATGGGCTATGGAAACCTGTACTTGCAGGGATTGGAAAAATATGTAATAGATGGGGTGTTGATGGGCTTGGCAAAATATACGTTGAAGCGAAAACTAGTTTCCTTCAACATTCCGGTACCTTTTAAAAACAAAGTCGCCTCTGCCATACCGGTGACAATCTTTGCGAAAACCTTTGTCAACGGTGGTTTTAGCTACATTCAAAAACAATTTGATACCATGCTGGGCAACCGCTTTCTCTATACCAGCGGGCTTGGTATTGATATATTAACCCTATATGATTTCAACCTGAGGGTAGAATACAGTTTCAATCAATTAGGCGAAAAGGGTTTATTTTTGCACGCTAAAGGCGGTTTTTAAAAACCCTTTACAGAGTTACATGAGAATAGCCATTTATAGCCGGGGCATTGAAAACAATCAACTGGAAGATATAGAATTGCTAATAAGCGTGTTGCTAAAACATGGAGCAGAACCAGTTTTTTACCAGGACTTTTTTAACCAATTTTATTCTGCCGTAAACCTGGCTGGCAAATACTCCACCTTTAACAGCAGCACAGATATGGACAGCAGCATAGACTGTCTCATAAGCCTGGGCGGCGATGGAACCATGTTAGACACGGTTACGCTTGTACGAGATACCGGCATACCAGTATTAGGTATCAATTATGGCAGGCTTGGATTTTTGGCCAATATTGGCAGAGATGAAATAGACTCTGCCGTGGAGGCACTCGTAGACAGGAAATATGTATTAGACAAAAGAACACTGCTTCACCTGGATGCCAACCAGTCGTTATTTGGAGATGTTCCTTATGCCCTCAATGAGTTCACGCTGCATAAGAGTGATACCTCGCCCATGATTAAAATACATACGTACCTCAACGGCGAATTTCTAAATACTTTTTGGGCCGATGGTTTGATCGTTGCGACACCTACCGGCTCTACAGGTTATTCGCTCAGTTGCAATGGGCCTGTAGTTTTTCCAGACAGCGCAAGTTTTGTAATCACCCCGGTGTCGCCACATAACCTAAATATAAGGCCCATCATTGTGCCAGATAACAATGTTGTTTCTTTTGAAGTAGAAGGGCGTACCGATAATTTTATATGCAGCATGGATAGCCGCAGAGAACTGGTTTCAAAGGAAATTCAGCTGGCTGTAAAGAAAGAAGATTTTGGCATCAACCTCATACGCCTCAATGAGAATAATTTTTTACAAACGCTCCGCAACAAACTTTCGTGGGGGTTGGATAAGAGGAATTAGAACGGAGGGTTGGGAGGGTTAAGAGGTTTTAAGAGGTTCAAGAGGTTTAAGAGGTTTAAGAGGTTCAAGCTTTAAGGTTTAAGGCAATGGGCAATTGGCAATGGGCAGTGGGCAGTGGGCAATGGGGAAAGGGCAATGGTCAATGGGCAATGGGCAATGGGCAATGGGCAATGGGCAATGGGGAATGGGCAATGGGCAATGGTGAATAATGCATGTGCAGTAGCATTGACTTTTCACCTTTCACCTTTCACCATTCACCTTTCACCATTCACCATTCACCTTTCACCATTCACCATTCACCTTTCACCCTTCACCTTTCACCTTTCACCATTCACCATTCACCTTTCACCTTTCACCTTTCACCATTCACCTTTCATCTTTCACTTTTAACTATTCACAATTCACCAATCACCATTCACCGCCACTGATGCTTCCCAAATCAAAAAAAATCTTCAGCGTTTTCTTCATCTACTGGATCTTGTTGGCCTACATCGTGGCAGCGCTGATCTTTTGGTTCATTACGCTCAACAAACAAAGTGAGTTGATGAGCGAATTGAAAATGCAGAGTTTTCCCGCCAGGGCAGCCACCATAAAAAGTGAATCGGAGAGAAAAGAGTTGCAATATGCGGGAGAAGGTGCTACTTTTTTACTGGTAATATTGGCGGGTGCCATATTTTTTTACAGGGCTGTAAAAAGGCAGTTTAAGATTAGCCAGGAGCAGCAGCATTTTATGATGGCCATTACCCATGAACTTAAAACTCCCATTGCCATTGCAAAGCTGAACCTGGAGACCATGCAAAAAAGGAAACTAGATGACCAGCAGCAACAACGCCTGCTACACAATACCCTGCATGAAACTACCCGCCTTGATACACTTTGTAACAACATGCTCATTTCTTCGCAAATTGAAGCTGGTGGTTATCGTTTTGTAAGGGAAGAAATTAACCTGGGTAAGTTGCTTAGCAACTGCGCCGATGATTTTGCATTGCGCTATCCTCAAAGAAACTTTTCAAAAAACATAGAAGAAGACATTATTATTACCGGCGACAAAATGTTGCTGGAAATAGCATTTAATAATTTGCTGGAAAACGCTGTGAAATATTCTGCACGGGAAACGGCAGTAGAGGTAGCGCTCGAACTAAACGATACCGTGGCAGAAATACAGGTAATAGATAAAGGACCCGGCATTGCCGATGATGAAAAGAAAAAAGTGTTTCAAAAATTTTACCGCCTGGGTAACGAAGCCACCAAACGAGCCAAGGGCACTGGCCTTGGACTGTACATTACCAAAAAGATTATTAAAAATCATGGCGGAAATATTTTCGCACAAGACAATACTCCTGCCGGGAGTATCTTTACCATTCAGTTGGCAGTGGTAGTTTAAAATTACAATATGGCAGAAAAAGTATATTCTATTTTATTGGTAGAAGATGAGGAGAATTTGCAGGAAGCTTTAAAACTTAACCTGGAGTTAGAAGGCTATGAGGTAACCAGCAGTTATGATGGGGAGCAGGCATTGCGATTTTTTCAGCAGGAGCATTTTGACCTGATTATTTTAGATGTAATGTTGCCAGAACTGGATGGCATCAGCGTTTGCGAAACCATACGCCTCACCAACAACGAAGTTCCCATATTAATTTTGAGTGCAAAAAACAGCAGTGCCGACAGGGTGTTGGGCCTTAAAAAAGGCGCAGATGATTATCTTACCAAACCCTTCAACCTGGAAGAGTTATTGCTAAGAGTTACCAAGCTTATTCGCAAGAGTGAGCAGATGGCCATAAAAAAAACTTTACCCGATATATATGAATTTGGGAAAAATAAAATTGATTTCCGCGGGCTCATTTGTTCCAATAAAAAAGATGAACGCATTACACTTTCTAAAAGGGAGGGCATGCTTTTAAAATTACTTATCGAAAATAAAAATGAAGTGGTAACAAGGGAAAAAATATTGCAGGCAGTGTGGGGTTACAATGTATACCCTACTACCCGCACTATTGATAACTTTATTTTAAGTTTCAGAAAATACTTTGAAGAAGACAGTCGCAACCCCCTGTACTTTCACTCTGTACGAGGCGTAGGCTACAAGTTTACCGGCTAACATGCAGGTGGCAGGTCTGGATAGATTTCACCAGGTCTTGCGAACGGTTGTAAAATTTCTCCATCTCATCATTTCTTTCAAAAGGCGTGTACAACTGCCACTCAATATCCTGCAAAAGTTCCTGTGTTTGCAATGCAAGCTCATTATCAATGCCAGCCTTATCCATTACAGACGAAATCTTTTTCGCATTCAGCTCCTGCAAGTCCAGCTTAAATTTATCTGCCAAATAATGCTTAATATCATGGTTGAGCAAAGAGTAAAAGTCCACACACTCTTCGGTTTGCAGGCAGTTTTCTGCAAGGGCCAAAGGGTTTTTGGAAATCAGGGAAAGGGTTTCTTCCACAAATAAATTTTCCTTTGCGAGTGTTGCAGGCAGGCCAGCAACAGCGCTGGAAGCAGGCTGTTTTTTTGACTCCTGTGTCATCCAAAAAAATACACCCATTGCTATCAACAGGGCAATGGCACCCACCACCCACATCCTGTTTTTAAACAGGGTGGTTGCCAGGGAAAAAGACTGCTCCTGCGCCGAGGCATCTACGTACACAGCAGGTTTATCTGTGCCTTTTACCACCGTAACAAAAATGGGTTCTGAAGCACTGGTCTTGTAAGAGCCACTGACAGGATCAAAATAGCTAAAGCTTACGGCAGGTAAAGTATAATTGCCTTCCTTAGAAACGGTAAAAGGTATTTCAAATATTTTGCGGCCGCTAACCGGTACCGTTGTTTGTTCCAATTCATCTACGACATTCACATCAAATATCTCCAATTCTTTGGGCCAGTTTACTTCGGGCGCTGTAACCAACTGAAGATTGCCCTGCCCGCTCACAACAATCCTGAGTCTTCCTGTTTCCGTGGTAGTAAGACTATTTTTTTCCAGCGATGCAGAAATATCAAATTTGCCAACGGCACCATTGAAAGATACCGGCTTACCGGCTACAGGCAATGGCTTCACCTGAATGGTCACGGGCTGGCTGTTAAGGCTCACCACTTGCGAAACGGTGGCACTCGTACTCAGGCCCATGCCATTTACAAAACCGTCAATGTTTCCACTTACTTCGCTGGCATCGCTTTTTAAAAACAATACATTGTTTTCCAGGGTAGCAGTTTCCAATTCTATGGTTCCATCCTGCAAAGGATACAACTGTGCTTTTCTAATGGTATATACATTGTAGTCCCTTCCATTTAATTTTTCCCGGGCATAGCCAGTTACATCCGGCTGTTGCAGGTCTATCACAGAAAAACCATTGAAGGCAGGATTTTTGGTAAGCCTACTCTCGCTCCGGAGCCTTGAATACAATTTGTAAGAAGCCACAATGGGCTCCCCAACATAGCAACTGGCCTTGCTGGTCTCCAGTTTCAACACCATGTTTTTATTTACTTTATCGGGTACACGCTCGTTGGGCTTCAAAATAAAATCTGTAAAATCTGGCTGGCGTTCCGGCTGTGCAAAAGGGCTTAAAGAAGCATAAGGTGCAGGCAGCGATGAGCCGCCGCCATTGCCATTTTTTACTTTCAACTTCAGCGGGGCTGAAGAATAATTTTTTCCATCCAATGTTGCTTTCAAAGCCGGTAAAACGAAATTTCCCGAGCGGCGGGGCTGCAATATATAGCTGATGGCCAGGTAATGAGTAACACTGCCATTCACATTGTTCATCCCACTTTCCTGGTTGGGTCCGCTTACTATTACAAAATCTTTTAAATTAGGTTGAGAGAGCCTGGCAATATCACTTGCATTTTCTATTAGGAGCCTAAGGGTAGTGTACTCATCTTTAGAGATTTCAGCAGGGCTAAGTACAGCCGAAAAATTTGGCTGGGCATGGGTAGGTAACACTACCATCATTAATACCCAGCAAATCAATAGTTTTTGTAAAAATATAATCATACCCCATTTGAAAATACACACAAAAGTAAAAAATAGAGGCCGCTCTTCCTTGTTAACGAAGCTTAAAAGCATCAAAGGAACTGTTAATTAAAGATCCCCGAGTTGGGGACGAAGTATAATATCTTCTACCACTGCCTGCTGCGAAAGTTTGGTAGCGGCCAGCACCATTGAGGCTACGTCACTTGCCTCCATGATGCGGTTGTTGCTGTTATCAAAGCTGCCCCAGCTGTCTGTAAGCACAGCGCCAGGGAAAACAGCCGTCACTTTTATGCCCGTTTGTTTAAGTTCATGTCGCAGGTTTTTGCTAAAGCCATCGAGGGCAAATTTGCTGATACTGTAACTGCCGCCTCCTTCATAAGCATGTAACGCAGCAATGGAACAAATGTTGAAAATGTGGCCACTGCCGTTTTGCAACATGGCCGGTAGCAAAAGGCGGGTGAGGTAATAAGCACTGTAAAAGTTAGTGTTCATCATGTGTTCCAGGTTTCCCTCGGCCTCATCTTTGATATTGCCCGGTAAATAAGTTCCGGCATTGTTTACCAGTATAGCCGGCGTTCCCTGCTGCAAACACCACGTAGCAAAGGCCTGCACCTGTGCTTTATCTGATAGGTCTGCCACAAAACTTTGTATGCTGGCTTGCGGGTATTGTTGCTGCATCTCTTCTTCACAACTTTGTAACTTGGCCGCATTGCGGGCACACAACAGTAAGGTAATGCCTTCTGCCGCAAACTGTTGGGCAATGGCCCTGCCAATACCTTTGCTGGCACCGGTAACTACCACAATTTTACCTCCTACTGTTTCATTTTCCATATTTAAAAAGAGTTAATGTAATTTGCAAGTTTAATAGAATTTTATTGCATAAAGTTATTTGCAGAAGCGCCAGTTATGAACAAATACCAACATCTTTTCTTTGACCTTGACCATACCCTCTGGGATTTTGACAGCAATGCTAAGGTAGCCTTAAACTTCATCTATGGTAAGTTTGACCTGCAAACCAGGGTAACTGCCGATTTTGATGATTTTTATCAAAAATATCTATTTCACAACCTAGAGTTGTGGGAGCGCTACCACAAAGGACTTATTAGTTCTGAAGACCTTAAATGGAAACGTATGTGGCGCACCATGCTCGATTTTAAAATTGCAGATGAGCCCCTGGCAAAGGAATTGAGTGCTGAATTCCTGGAGATACTACCCATCCAAACCCTGGTATTTCCCCACACATTTGAGATACTGGATTATTTGAAGGAGAAAAAATACGAGCTGCACCTTATTACCAATGGCTTTGAGAAAACGCAATGGAGCAAATTGCAAAACTGCGGCATGGATAAATATTTTACGCATGTGATCACCTCAGAAGGAAGCAACAGCCTGAAACCAAAAAAGGAAATTTTTGAATATGCTATGGCCAAAGCGGGCGCCACCGTTTCGCAAAGTATCATGATTGGCGATAACCTCGACGCAGATATACAGGGAGGCATCAATGCCGGGATGGACACTATTTTTGTAAATCACATCAAGGCAGATTGCAATGTTGACCCTACCTATACCATTACACATTTGCAAGAACTGGAAGATATATTTTAACCCTACAACACTATTGGGCACAAAAAAGCCCCCGTTTTGCGGAGGCCCAATAAGTTGTAGGCAAGCATTACATTTTCACGGTCTTGTCTGCACTTCCTTTATGACAAGCTTTTTTATCAGCACTGTCATCTTTAGAACAGCAGGTTTTTGCTTTGGCACATTTTTTCTTTTTGCCTTTTCCTTCGTTGTTTGCAAAAGTTACACCGGTTACCATCAAAGCGGCTGTTGCTAACAGAAACATTTTTTTCATAATAAATTATTTTTTGTTTGAAGAATAAACGTAAATCTAAAGCTAATATTACACACTGCCAATGCTTACTTTGTTAAAATAATGCCTGGGCAGCGCAGGCCTGATTAACGGCCGTTACAAAGTTCCAATAACGGTTATCCCTCCTTTTACGACTTCATTGAGTGTAACATTCAGCTTGGTGCCCACAGGCAGCAATAAGTCTACCCGGCTGCCAAATTTAATAAAACCCATCTCGTTACACTGCTCTACTTTCTGGCCCACTTCAAGGTAGTTCACAATCCTTTTGGCCACTGCTCCTGCAATTTGCTTTACTAGTATTTCAAGGTTTCCTTTGCGAACCACCACACTGTGGCGTTCATTTTCTGTAGATGATTTGGGGTTCCAGGCCACCAGGTACTTGCCTTTATGGTATTGAGAATATACTACTTCTCCACTGATGGGGTTCCTGTTTACGTGCACATTGGCCGGGCTCATAAAAACTGACACCTGCAACCTTCTATCTTTAAAATATTCTGTGTCTGTTATTTCTTCAATAACCACCACTTTGCCATCTGCAGGGCAAATGATCTGACTTTCATGGAGTGTATGTTTGCGGGCCGGTATTCTAAAAAAAGAAACAATAAAAAGTAAAAAGGCCAGGCTGATAACCAGGAAAACAATGCACAACCATAAAAGTGTAGTTCCGAAAAACCAAAACATGGCCACATTTAAAATGCAGAACAACAGGGTGGCAATTGCTATAGATTTACTGCCTTCTCGGTGTATAGTCATGGAGAAAAAATTAAGTTGCAAATGTAGGGAATAACCAGTTTAGGAAGTTTGAGTGACTTGAAAAGGTTTTAAAAGCTTTCAGCGTCGTCTACATAAACAGTTTTACATACACCCATACAGCGGGCGCAGCTAGCAGCAAAGAATCGAACCTGTCTAAAAAGCCACCGTGGCCGGGCATAAAACTACCGCTGTCTTTTACATTTGCCAGGCGTTTCAATTTGCTTTCCCACAAATCGCCGAGTGTGCCAAATATGGCGCAAATGGCTGCAATAGCTATCCAATGTTTTAACGCTACCGTTTGAGCAATAGGGATGCTGGCTCCCAAAATGGCCATCAGCACAACACATAAGATGGCTCCGCCACCAGTACCTTCCCAGGTTTTTTTAGGAGATATTTTGCTAAACGGCGTTTTACCAATCATCGAACCAACAACATAGGCCATGGTATCATTTATCCAAATAGAAAATATGATGGCACAGGGTAACAACGGAGTAAACACATCGGTCGCAAAAGCATTGCCCATTTCGCCGCTGGCAAACAGGGTTCCATCCACGCCAAGATCTATAATCATGAGCAAGGGTAGCACGATGTACAGTACAGCGAGCAGCAGAAGTGCCGGCCGAAATTTGAAAATCAACCTTACATACTCCACCAGGCAACCGATCATAATGGTAAAAAAAAGCAGGAGAAAGGCCCATATATTGGTAAACAAGCCAAGCAACATAACCGCTGCAAATACAATGGCTGTAAGCGTCCGGGTTCTAAGTGTCTTTTTATCCAGAGCCATGCCTACACGTTTTCGTTTGAGGCAAAGGAATGAAACGGATCTGCTTTAGCTTCTAACACCTGTTCTCTCGCAGCTATTTTAGCTTGCAGCGGTTCCGACACTCTTTGCATCAACTTAAACAAGAAGAACAGAACCCCTATTGAAATAAGGCCTAGCCACCACGGCACTTCTGGATCCAGTTTATCTACAGCCAATTTTTCGCTGCGGGTGCTCAGGTAAAACAATTGCGAAACAGCTATGGCATTGTTTAAAAAATGTGCTACAATATTTACCCAAATATTTTTGGTTTGGTAAAACATGTAACCCAGTGCAAAACCAAGCACGGCCCTGCTGAGAAATAAATAAATAGAAAAATGAATCAAGCTAAAAATAAGAGAGGTTACGATAATTGCTGCGAGTGGTTTTTTCCACCATTTCTGCAAAAGGTTTTGCACTGCTCCCCTAAAAAAGAGTTCTTCAAACAAGGCAGGGAAAAAGGCCATGATAAAGATTGCCATGATGAACTCTGGCCAGCTTTTCAAATTGCTCAGTGCCAGTACTTGTTCATTGTACAAATCTTCCAGGTTTTTAGCGTACGTATTTAAGTTGGGAAAATTTGCTACTACCGATTTGCTGAGATCGGCCAGTGGTGAAGCCAGTAAATTGGCTACGAGAATGATAAAAAAACCGACTACAATCTGCCAGCCATTGAACCAGGGATTAAAGCCGAGCCAAAATTTATTTTTACCATTTACAACCAATGAATACAAAACAGCAGGTATAAACAACAAGAAAAAAGTACCCAAAACCTGGCTTAACCGAGCCATTGCCACATTTTTAGGGTCCATCAAAGCCTTTAACATGGCGTCTCCCATGGTGGCCGCTGATGTGCCGGCGGGTATGAGTTGCATACCTATAAGTAGCTGTAAACCACCCGCTAAAATAAATCCTAACCCCAGAAAAACGAAGAGAATACCCACCTGTCCCCAGCCTGTAAAACCCTTAATTGATTTGTATTGCATATGCTAAGCCTATAAGTTGTAAATTTGCGACCGCAATATACAACTAGATATGCCCAAAATTGGCAACATACAATTACCGGAATTTCCCATTTTGCTGGCTCCCATGGAAGATGTGAGCGACCCGCCGTTTCGTGCAGTTTGTAAAACAAACGGTGCGGATCTCATGTACAGCGAATTCATTAGCAGCGAAGGACTCATTAGAGATGCCATGAAGAGCCGGGCAAAACTCGATTTTAGTGAAGAGGAACGCCCCTTTGGCATACAGATCTTTGGAGGTGATGAAGATGCCATGGCGATGAGCGCACGTATTTGCGAAACCGTAAACCCCGACCTGGTAGACATTAATTTTGGCTGCCCCGTAAAAAAGGTGGTAAGCAAGGGAGCTGGGGCCGGCGTATTAAAAGACATAGACCTCATGGTGCGGCTAACCCAGGCCGTTATAAAAAGTACAAGTTTACCCGTAACGGTAAAAACACGCCTGGGCTGGGACGATAACACACGCAACATTGAAGAGGTGGCAGAACGCATGCAGGATATTGGGGTAAAAGCGCTGGCCATTCACGGGCGCACCCGCTGCCAGTTGTACAAAGGCGAGGCCGATTGGACGCTCATTGGCAAAGTGAAAAACAATCCCCGTATGCACATACCCATTTTTGGTAATGGCGATATAGACAGCCCTCAAAAAGCTTTTGAATACAAAAACAAGTATGGCGTAGATGGCATCATGATTGGGCGGGCCGCCATTGGTTACCCCTGGATTTTTAGAGAGATAAAACAATACCTAAAAGACCAAACCGTTTTAGCGCCGCCTACCCTGGCCGAACGCATAGAGGTTTGCAAAACACATCTCCAAAAATCGGTAGAATGGAAAGGGCCCAAAGTGGGCATTTTTGAAATGCGCCGGCATTACACCAATTATCTTAAAGGTTTGCCGGGCATCAAAGATTTTCGTCTGCGCCTGGTAACGCTGCCTACCGCTGAGGATATCAACGAAGTACTCGATGAAATCACGGCACATTATAAAGATTACGAGTTTGAGCACAGCCCGATAGAGATGATTAACTATCATGAAAAGTGTCCGTTGTAAAAAATAGACGAAGCAGCCAACCGGCTGCTTTTTTTAGGTGCACAGCAACTACCTCACCTTGTTAAGTTGCGGGGTGGGCCAGCAGAAAATTTTCACCCTGCATTTCACAATAGCAATGAAGACTACAGGTATCGGGCTTTACTAATGGCCTTTACCAATATAGTTTAACCTAATATGATAATCTAATACACCTAACATCCTACTTTTATACTTCAGGAAACTGAGTTACCAGCCTTTTCACAGCCTGCCCAAATTTTCAATTCCATATGCCTCTTGAGAGATGGTCTGCCTACCTTAAAAAAAATCTTTTTTACAATCACGATGGTTTTTTTGAACTGCCGTATTTGAGTAACAATCCCTCGCTCATGGTGGACAGTGTTGCCACACTACCGGTATCCAATAATCAGCTGCAGGAGCAGGCTATTTATACAGACACCACGTTTACCACAGGTGCCATGCGCTACCGCAAAATTGAGGAAGGGCTTTGGTTGCTGGGCGCCAGTTTAGAAGTTAAACAAAACATTATCTCCAAGGCGCTCTACGACAAAGCAACAGAGAGCGATTACTATTTTTTATCTTTTGCGGTTTTTGAATATAAGTTTCCTTTAGATGATCAGCACACAGCATTCACCAGCCTATTAAGTACTACCTGCACATTTTATAAACCTGGCACAGCCGTCACTACTTTTTTTTATGAGGGTACCAGGGGCAGGTTCTTCAACATAGTTTTCAATAAAGCATGGACAGAAAAAAACCTGGCTTTTGAATCTCCGCTCGAGGAAAAGGAAATAAAAGATTACCTCAACAACCAACCGGGTTTTATAAATTGGATAGATATTGTGCCCGATGCTCCCGCATTGAGTGATGATCTTTGGAATAAGATGGATGCGAACCATGAAGGCGTAGCCATCACCGGGGCATTGAAGGAGCAATTGCAGCAAACAATCGCAGGGTTTTTCAAGCATGCTTACAGCGATAAGCGCATCAAAAATCATGTTGCCCTGCACAACCCCGATTATGCAAACGTGGCGGCGGCAGAAAGATTGATCCTCACCAATTTAACTGCTACTTTTATAGGTGTAGAAAACATTGCAAGAGCAGTAAACTTATCTTCTACCAAATTAAAAACCGTCTTTAAGTCGGTGTTTGGCTTTTCGATGCTGCAATATCATAAAGAAAAAAATATGTTATTGGCCCTGCAACTACTCAAGTGTTCTAACATGCAGGTTAAAAACATCGCTTCCCTAACAGGCTACGCCAGCTCCAGTAAATTTACCGCTACGTTTAAGAAACGTTTCAACCTGTTGCCAACCGACATTCGGAGCTAAAGCCCCACATTTTCCGCATTAAAATTCTTTTTGATACCCGGCCATTAATATGTCTGAATGGGCTATTCATTTTCCGTTAACAGGGGTAATATTGTATTCTCATCCCATCTGGATGACCAACTAAAATTATTGCACAGCATCACTGAGAAAATAGCTGCTGTTCATCATAACATTGTAGGTGGTTTTACAATTTATAAGCCGTTGCTCCGGGAGCCACGGCTTTTTTTATGCAGGCTAGTGCTACGATAGTTCGGTAGTATTTTTTTGTTCCATTGCCTCCCTTATTTCTTTTCCCATGGGTTCTACGCCCGCTTCAAAAAAGTGCGTAAGGTTTCCCTCTTCATCAATTAAGTATTTGCAAAAATTCCAGGAAGGTGCTACATAGTTCCACCCATTTTTAGCATCGTCGGTCAGCCATTGATACACTTCATGCTGCCCGTCTTTCTTGCGAACAACCGCCTTCTTCGCCAAAGAAAAAGTTACTCCAAAATTTACTTTGCAAAATGAAGCAATGGTTTCGTCAGATCCTTTTTCCTGTTCCCCAAAATCATTTGCCGGGAATCCGATGATCACTAATTCTTCGTTGTACTTTTCATGCAAAGCCTGCAACCCTTCGTACTGCCTGGTATAGCCGCAGTCTGAAGCTGTATTAACGATCATTACTTTTTTATGCTGAAGGTCTTTGAACCGCAGCGTTGTTCCATTGTTGAGCGTTGCGCTCAAATCGTAAAAAGATTGATTGGCCATTGTGTTTGATTGAAATGTTTTGTTATTTTGCCCCGCTGCTTTTGAAACACTGTTGAAAACGGGGTATAATAATTTGAGTAATTTTTGCCTGGCGGTCATGTGAAAATTTTAGCCTATGAGCTTTTTAAAAATTGATAGCTTGCCTTTATACGGCGGGTATTTGATGGAGGGGTCAAACCAGGTAGGTGTTTTTATCACAGACTTTTTATGACTAAAAGTATCGAAACTAAAACGCCCATGGTAATTACCCAAACCACTGGCACCTCTCCCTCCAAATGGTAAGTTATGGTTCAACAAATGAACACTTGCATTGTTCACACAGCCCCCGCCAAAAGCCACCGCTTCCAGCCAGGCCCTTTCTTTACTTGCATCTGAAGTAAACAAATAAAAAGCCAGGGGATTTTTATTTTTCTGGATAATAGCTAACGCCTCCTCCATACTGTCAAAAGGAATAATGGGTAAGATGGGTCCAAAAATTTCCTCCTGCATGATAGGTGCCTCCAGGTCTACATCCACCAAAATAGTCGGTTCAATAAAAAGCTTGTCACGATCACTGTTACCGCCATAAACAATTTTACCCTCTTTAAAGTAACTGCAAAGGCGGTCAAATTGTTTTTGGTTCACGATGCGGCCATAGTCATAACTGCCCGCCGCATCAGCTTTAAAAAATCCGTCAACGGCGTTCCTGAGCGCCTCCAATAGCGCAGCTTTTTGCGAGCTGTGCACCAGCACATAATCTGGCGCTACGCACATTTGACCCGCATTGGAAAATTTGGGAAAAGCAATTCTTTTAGCCGCCACTTTTATGTCGGCATCAGCCTCTACCACGCAAGGGCTTTTTCCACCAAGTTCCAGCGTAACCGGCACCAGGTTTTTAGCCGCATTCTGGTAAATAATTTTTCCTACAGCCGTGCTGCCAGTATAAAACACATGATCAAATACAAAGCCATCCATCATCTCTGAAATTACAGCGGCGCCATCGCCGTCTGTAAATAAAACGTAGTTTTCGTCAAAGGTTTGCTGTATCATCTTCTTCATAAGTTCTGAAGTAGCCGGGGCAAACTCGGAGGATTTCAGCACCACACAGTTGCCTGCTGCAATAGCGCCAATGAGCGGTGTGAGCAACAATTGAAAAGGATAATTCCAGGGGCTGATGATGAGCACGACGCCAAGGGGTTCAGGTATTAGAAGGCTGCGTGACGGCAGGTTGGCCAGGTTGGTAGGCACCCTGGTTGGCGCCATCCAGCTTTTCAATTTGCCAAGAGCATTGTTAAGTTCAGAAAGAAAAAAACCATTTTCAGTTATCCAGCATTCCTCCGGGCTCTTTTTTAAATCGGTGTAGAGTGCATCAAAAATTTGTTGTTCATTTTTTTTAACCACAGCCTCCAGCTTTTCCAACTGAGCCTTGCGGAACTCATATTTTTTGGTGACGCCGGTATTAAAAAACTTGCGTTGCGCTTCTAATTTATTTACAAGATCCATTTACATAATTTTGTTTTAAAGTTAACCCCATTTAGCATGACAGACGAGCAATACATGCAGCAAGCACTCAAACAGGCGCAAAACGCCTTTGATAAAGACGAAGTACCTGTGGGTGCCATCATCGTTTTAAACGACCAGGTAATTGCCCGGGCACACAACCAGGTAGAATTGCTGAATGACAGTACCGCCCATGCGGAGATACTAGCCCTAACCACGGCCTACAATTTTTTGGGCAGCAAGTACCTGCCCGATGCTACGCTTTATGTAACCGTAGAACCCTGCCTCATGTGCAGCGGTGCATTGTATTGGAGTAAAATAGGGCGCATTGTTTTTGGCGCAGCCGATGATAAAAATAGTTACCGCAGGGTTGCGGGCCTCAACAATCCGTTTCATCCAAAAACGATCCTTAGCGGGCCCATTGCAACCGAAGCCTGCGGCCAACTGATGAAAGATTTTTTTAAAGCCAGGCGATGAACAGCTATCTATTCCAATCCACCCTACTTCTGCTCCTTACAATAGACTGAAACCGGCAACTATTTACCGTTAAGGCAAATTGATGCTACCACTTAATGTTAGTATAACGCATAATCGGCATCATTCTGCCGATCATGCAAATTAAATGAGTTACATTTGGGTACGCCATTATAACGGCGAAAATTTGCCGGTACCATGAAAGAATTTACCCAAATATCAAAAACGATAAAATCCCGGCGGAAATTTTTGAAGTATAGCCAAAAAGATATTTCAGAACTAACGGGTATTGGTGAAAGAACAATACGTTCTATAGAGAACGGAGAAGGTAGTACCAGCATTCTTTACTGGTATAAAATCCTGGATGTTTTGGGTTTGGAAATGAAAATATTATTTAAACCAATGAATGATGAGACAAGCAATAGTTTATTATAATGATACAGTTGCCGGCATCGTGATCGAAACGGAAAATGGACAATTCGAATTTGATTATGACGATACCTACTTTTCCAACGGCAATTTACCTGCTATAAGTGTTACGCTCCCCAAGTGGAAACAACAACATTACTCAAAGCATTTATTTCCCTTCTTTTTTAATATGCTCAGTGAGGGTGCAAATAGAAAAGTACAGTGCCGCATTTTAAAAATTGATGAAAATGATGATTTTGGTTTGTTATTAAAGACAGGTGCTAATGAAACCATTGGTGCCATAACAGTAGAAGAAATAAATGGAACTTAACTTGAGCATACCCGTGTGCCCCGGTACTTTAGCAGAAGGATTTAATACCTACTCTCTAAAGTGCAGGAAAGAAATGTTTGAAGGAAAAAGAGTAAGTCATATTCTTCCTTTTTCATCACCTCAAAAAGAAAACGGCCAACAACAATTATTTCTAGAAAATAAAACCCGTATTTCTATTTCCGGTGTGCAGGAAAAGTATTCGTTAAAATTAACGGGTACCACACTTGAACTAACAGACAAACAGGGCGAATATATTTTGAAACCTATTCCTGCAGACCTGTTAAATGTAAGCCAGGTGCCGGCTAACGAACACCTAACTATGCAGATTGCGACCCAGATTTTTAAACTGCCTGTGGCAAAAAATGCCCTCATTTTTTTTAATGATGGCTTGCCCGCTTACATTACCAAACGATTTGATGTAAAGCAAGATGGAAGCAGATGTTTAAAAGAAGATTTTGCTTCTTTGGCGCAGCTTACAAATAAATCGGGCGGCAAAAACTATAAGTATGATTATAGCTACGAAGCTATGGCCTCCTTAATTGATCAGTATTTTCCAGCCGCAATTGCTGCCAAAGAAATTTTCCTTCAATTGATTGTATTCAATTATCTATTTAGTAACGGTGATGCTCACCTGAAAAATTTTTCCAGGATAGATTATGCTGCCAATGGGGATGCTTTTTTGGCACCGGCTTATGATCTACTCAATACAAGGTTGCATGTTGATGACAGTGACCTTGCATTAAAAGAAGGCTTGTATCAAGACGATTTTAAACATCCCAGTTATGCCTCTTATGGCTTCTATGCATTTGATGATTTTCTTGAATTTGGCAAACGTATTGGATTAAGCCCCATAAGAATTAAAAGAATGATGGCCCAATTAGTTGCATCTGAAGAAAAAGTAAAAAGCCTTGTAGCAAGAAGTTTTTTAAACGATAAAATGAAAATAAGTTACCTGGAGTTGTACAACGATAAGAGAAGAAGACTATTAACCTCCTTTACAGGACAATTATAGCCGCAAATATTGTCAAATAAGAAACAGCTACAAAAAAAAGCATCATTCCAATTTTAGGCTTTAATTTTGCAACACAATTATCTTCACATATTTTACACATTTAAATTTTATACATCATGGCATTTACATTAGCACCGCTCCCTTATGCACACGAAGCTTTAGAACCCCATATCGATACGTTGACCATGCAAATCCACCATGGCAAACACCACCAGGCGTATGTAGACAACCTGAACAAAGCAGTAGCGGGTACAGACAATGAAACAAAATCAATTGAAGACCTGGTAAAAGCTGCCGGCAGCATCAGCCCCGCAGTGCGCAACAACGGCGGTGGTCATTGGAACCATACCTTTTTCTGGGAAAGCCTTGCAGCAAATGCAGGCGGAACACCATCCGGTAAACTAGCTGAAGCTATCGATGCAGCCTTCGGTTCCTTCGATGCTTTTAAAGAAAAGTTTGCAGCCGCAGGCATGACCCGTTTTGGAAGTGGCTGGGCCTGGCTGATTGTAAAAGATGGCAAGTTGGAAGTAAGCTCTACACCCAACCAGGACAATCCTTTGATGGATGTGGCAGAGGTAAAAGGTACCCCAATATTGGGTGCAGATGTGTGGGAACATGCCTACTATCTGAAATATCAAAACAAGCGTGCAGATTACCTGGCTGCTTTTTGGAACGTTGTAAACTGGAGCAAAGTAGCAGAGCGTTTTGAATCTGCTTCCGCATAATTCTTTTTCATTTTTTTTTAGAAAGCTGCAATATTTTTATTGCGGCTTTTTTTGTGGGTATTTTGCAGGCAAAAAATATGGAAATATGCCAGGGCTTACCATCACTTACATTTAAATGCAAACGCATTAATCTAGTAATTTTTTATGCTCTTATGGAAACCGTTGCTGCCCGTGTAATCAGTGTTCCTATTTTATTTGTCTCCACACCGTAGACCTTATACGGGATCAAAGCACCGCCTTCTCATACCGTAGTTTATCGGCTACAC